>SUWS01000031.1 GCA_015061365.1 Lentimicrobiaceae bacterium
ATTGGGAGATTGGAAGATTGTTGGAAGAACGCAAACTCGACAGCAAACATGGTGATAGTATTGTCAGAAGATTGTCTGTTGATTTGAAAAAGAGATACCCTAATATGGGAGTGTCTCCAAGAAACCTTTGGAATATGAAACGCTTTTATCTCCAATATTATCAATGTAATACAAAAGTGCAACGGAGCGTTGCACTTTTGCCATGGAGGCATAATCTGCTATTATTGGGATATGATTTATCTGAAGAACATATTCTTTTTTACGCTAATGAAGTCTTGAATAAAGGTTGGTCTAAGGATATGTTGAACTTAGCACTGAAATCTAACTATCATCTATCATTACAGGCAAGCGAGAAGTCGAATAACTTTGCTCTTACAATGTCGAATGAGAATGCTGCTTATGCCAATGAGATTTTCAGGAGTCGTTATCATTTGGGATTTATCGATGCTGTTGAACCATTGAAAGAATTAGATTTAGAACGGCATTTAGTTAATAAAATAACGTCTTTCATTATGGAACTTGGCAACGGATTCAGTTTTATCGGCAATCAATATACTTTGTCGTTCAACAACAAAGAGTATCATGTTGATTTGCTGTTCTTTCACAGACGACTGCGTTCAATGGTCGCTATTGAACTTAAGATTGGCGAGTTTAAACCTGAGTATGTGGGAAAGATGAATTTTTATTTGTCTTTATTGGATAAATTAGAAAAGTCAGCTGACGAGAATCCTTCGATAGGAATAATTCTTTGCGCAAATAAAGAACATATTGAAGTGGAATTGGCATTACAGGGTATCAACAAGCCGATTGGCGTAGCTGAATTTCAATATCTTTTGCCAAAGAACAAATTAGAGGAACTGATTACTAACGAGATCAAGAAAAGGGATGAAACGATTTAACTTACAATTTTAACATTTTTTAACTTCTCGCAGCGTTTTTTAATGTTATCAAGGGCGCGAGAGGGATTGAAGTAGTTTTGTCAGATGTAGCTCGGTCCATTATTTCTCTCTCGCAAAGGCGCAGAGGAACGCAATGTGATTTTCTTGATTTTTTCAGTACAAATAAAAGGAAGGATCATCTATTCTCTTGAGCTGTTTGACAGTGGTATCATCTGATGTTCAAATGAAAAATTTTATGCTATATTTTGTCCTGTTTTTGGCGTAATAAACGGGACATATAGGTTCGATTAGTTGATACGTTTTATTGGGGATTTTTTTGTCTCCTATATTTATCTATAACATGGATTGCAAATGTTAATTTTTTAAACTTTGCGATACTTATCGTAATAGGTATCGTATGGAGCTGATTGATAATATAAACAAGACTTTGAAGGATGATTTTGTAGCTGAGTTACATGATGGCAGTAGGGTTGCTATTGCTGCTTCGTGCTTTTCTATCTATGCTTTCGAAGAATTGAAGGAGCAGCTTAAAGATGTTGAAGAACTGCGTTTTATATTTACTTCCCCTACTTTCGTTACTGAAAAGGTTGATAAAAAAGAGCGTGAGTTTTATATTCCTCGCCTTAATAGGGAGCGTAATCTGTATGGCTCGGAGTTTGAAATTAAGTTGCGCAACGAGTTGTCTCAGAAGGCTATCGCTAAGGAATGTGCTGAGTGGATAAGAAAAAAGGCTTGCTTCAAATCGAATCGAACCAATGAGAATATGATGGGCTTTATCAATATTGATAAGACTAACTATATGCCTATCAACGGGTTTACAACTGTGGATCTGGGTTGCGAACGTGGCAACAACGCCTATTCCATTGTTCAGAAGTCGGAGGCTCCATATTCTCAGCATTTCCTGAATCTGTTTGACCAACTATGGAATGATAGTACTCGTATGCAAGTTGTTACGGACGAGGTGTTAGATAATATCACAGTGGCTTACAAAGAGAATGCTCCTGATTTTATTTATTTCGTCACCTTATATAATATATTCAGAGAGTTCCTTGATGACATCTCGGAGGATGTGCTTCCTAATGAGGCTACTGGATTTAAAGACAGTCAGATATGGAACAAGCTTTATAACTTTCAGAAGGATGCTGCCTTGGGTATCATCAATAAATTGGAGAAATATAACGGTTGTATTCTAGCTGACAGCGTTGGTCTCGGAAAGACCTTCACGGCTCTTTCTGTTATTAAATATTACGAAAATAGAAACAAGTCGGTCTTGGTTCTTTGCCCTAAAAAGCTGAACGACAACTGGATTACATATAAAAGCAATTATCTGAACAATCCTATTGCAAAGGACAGATTGCGTTATGATGTCTTCTTCCATAGTGATTTGTCGCGCAACGGAGGAAAGACCAACGGTCAGGATTTATCGCATATTAACTGGGGTAATTATGACCTCGTTGTGATTGATGAATCGCATAATTTCAGAAATGGCGGTAAGGTTACGACTGACGAGAACGACGAGAATCCAAAGGAAAATCGTTATTTAAGATTGCTTAATCAGGTTATACGCAAGGGCGTGAAGACTAAGGTCTTAATGCTTTCTGCTACTCCCGTAAACAATCGTTTCAACGACTTGAAGAATCAGATTCAGCTTGCTTACGAAGGTGAGAGCGAGAAGATTGATGAGTTGCTGAATACTTCTTCGAGCATTGATGATATTTTCCGCCAGGCTCAAAGGGAATATAATTTCTGGGCGAAACTTCCTGCTGAAGAACGTACGACGAAAGAGCTTCTGAATCGTTTGAGCTTCGATTTCTTTGAGGTTCTCGATAGTGTTACCATTGCCAGAAGTCGTAAGCATATTGAACAGTATTACGACACTGCTGATATTGGGAAGTTTCCTACTCGTCTGAATCCTATCTCAAAACGTCCCGACTTGACAAGTCTTGACAGCGCTATCAACTATAATGAGATTTATGATATTGTAAGTCGTTTGAACTTAGCGATTTATACTCCTTCTGATTTTATTTTGCCAAGCCGACTCGACAAATATTATGATACTGAAAGCGACGGCGGCTATTTTGCCGGTCGTGGAATGGCTGGTCGTGAAAAGGGTATCAGGTGTTTGATGAGCATCAACTTATTGAAACGTTTAGAGAGTTCTGTCAATTCGTTCAGGCTGACTTTGGAACGTATCAAGAATCTGATTTCTAATACTATATCTAAATTAGAGACAATAAAACAGGGCGATGAGTTTGAAATTGAAATAGAAGATATTTCAAAAAATCTTGATTATGACGACCGTGAGACAGATATGTTTATCGGTGGCAAGAAAACCAAGATTGCTTTGCAGGACTTAGACCATATAGCTTGGAAAAAGTATCTGAACGAGGACTTAGAGAGTTTGAATTTGCTTCTTCTGATGCTGGCTGACATCACTCCTGAATATGACAGCAAACTGCAACAGCTTATTGAAGACTTGAGATATAAGTTCGCTAATCCTATAAATCCAGGGAACAAGAAAGTCATTATTTTCACTGCTTTCAGCGATACTGCTGAATATCTTTATGATTGCTTAGCTGAACGTATCAGGGAGCGTCACGGACTTCATACAGCTTTGGTTTCTGGTGATGTTGAGGCTCGCAGTACGTTGAAACTGCCTCAGCGTGAGAAGATGGACTTCAACAAGGTGCTTACTTTGTTTTCTCCTGTCTCAAAAGAGAAGTCAACGATTTATCCTCATATAAATGAGGAGATTGATGTGCTTATCGCAACAGACTGTATTTCAGAAGGTCAGAACTTGCAGGATTGCGATTATCTGATTAACTATGACATTCATTGGAATCCGGTGCGTATCATTCAGCGTTTCGGACGTATTGACCGTATTGGCAGTAAGAATGATGTTATTCAGTTGGTTAACTATTGGCCTAACGTAACGCTTGATGAATATATCGACTTGAAAGGTCGTGTTGAGGCGAGAATGAAAGTGTCGGTGCTGACAAGTACGGGTGACGACAATATCATTTCTCCAGAAGAGAAAGGCGACCTTGAATATCGCAGAGAACAGCTGAAACGTTTGCAAAGCGAGGTCGTTGATATTGAGGAAATGAATACTGGCATCAGTATTATGGACTTGGGTCTTAACGAGTTCCGTCTTGACTTGCTTTCTTACATGAAAGAACATTCCGACATTGAGCATACTCCATACGGACTACATGCTGTTGTTCCTGCGAGTGAAGCTTGTCCTCCAGGCGTTGTTTATGTTTTGAAGAACCGTAACAACGGAGTGAATATTGACGCAAAGAATCGTCTGCATCCATTCTATATGGTATATGTCAAGAATGATGAATCTGTACATATCAATCACTTGCAACCTAAAGAACTGTTAGATTGCATGAGATTGTTGTGCAAAGGAAAATCTGTTCCTGATATGGATATTTGTCGTGAGTTCAACAAAACGACTCGTGACGGCAAGAATATGAAGCAATATTCTGAACTGCTTGGTGAGGCTATCTCATCGATTATTAATGTTAAAGAAGAAAGCGACATTGACAGTTTCTTGAGTGGCAGTCAGTTCTCGCTCTTCACAGAAGAGATTAAAGGTCTTGACGATTTTGAATTGATTTGTTTTTTGGTGGTAAAATAAGAATATTTTTTATAAATGTTATTTTTTATTGCGTTTATTAAAACATTTTTCCTATTTTTGCGTTTAAATTGATGTGTAAATGTAAAAATATGACCGCTATTAATAAAATATCCGTTAAAGGGTTTAGAAACATTGAGTCTGTCGAAATAGATTTACAAAAAGTAACTTCATTGTTGGCTCCTAACAATTACGGAAAGAGTAATCTTCTTGACGCAATTGGTTTTGGTTATGTATTTATGCGTACATCGGCTGAGCGAAAGCAAATGATGATGAAAAACAGTTCTTCAATCTCTATAAATAACATTGTTGCAGGCTTGCCTTTTGTATTTGATATAGAAGGTTCGTTTGATGAGCAAATGGATTTTCAATATGGATACAGCTTTATTTGGGCTAAAAACAATAATGAAAACAACGATTTGACAGAAGGTTATATTACAAATGAATATTTTAAGATAAGGGATAACAGTGGTGAAAAGCCAAAATTTTCTGATTTATTTAAACGTACTTCCGAAAATACAGCAAACTATAAACCATGTAATACAGGTAGATGCAATAAACATCTAAATATAGACTCACACGAACTTGTGCTAAACAAGTTATCGAATTACGACGAGTTGCCATATCATAAACTAATAGATGAATTGCTGAAAATTAAATTTTTACAGATCGATACAATTTCTAATCCGGAAAATCATTTCGCATTAAGAATTAGAATGGATGAAGGCAATCCATCATTGGTAATAGGTGATTGGCTCGCGAAGTATTTATATGATTTAAAAGAAAAAGAGAGTGATACATACGAATTCCTTGTGTCTGCAATCTCAAATCTTCTTCCAAATATAGAGTCGATAGAACCATTACGACTTAATACACAAAAAATTGTCGTTGATAATATTCCATATCTTTATCCAGACCAATACGATATAATGGTTAAGGAATCTTATAACAATCAATCGACAAGATTCCAATATCTCTCAACGGGCAGTATGAAATTATTGTATTTATTGACATGTATTATACGAGCACAACGTGAAGGAACGCAACTTATATTGATTGAAGAACTTGAAAATTCAATTCATCCAAGATTGCTGCAAAGTTTACTTACAACCATAGAGGATTTGTTGGGTGATGTAAAATTGATATTTACAAGCCACTCTCCTAATCTGGCGCAATATCTGACAGCTTCACAATTGTATATAGGTTTACCTTCCGACATAGGCGTGGTTGATTTTCGTACTATAAAACAAAATAAAATAAAGTCTGTGCTTAAAATAGCATCGGCTGCCGATATGTCGTTAGGAGAATACCTGTTTGAGTTAATGTTGGATTTGGAATCTGATTATGATTTGATTGATAATTTTTTCACGACAAAGAAAGGGTGGGTTTATGACAAAGAAAAAAGTTGATAAAATCATCAAGGTGATGGTCGTGATTTTTGTTGAAGGAGATGCTGATGAAATTATAATCAACAGACTGCTCGATTATTATCGAAACAATGGCTGGCATACGAACGTAAGCATTAAAGTGGTAAATACACATGGTTTTCCTAACGAGACAAAAATGAAGTCTCAATTGACTCGAATCAATGTAACAGAAATAAAGAAAACCATTCAATTCAAGGCGGTGTGTTGCGAATACGACACTGATATTTTTGATAAAGGAATACAGAATAAGCCAGATTGGAAAAAGATTGAAAAAAATCTTAAAAATGATTTTGACATGTTGAATTTTTGCAGAATTGAAGCAAAAACAAGCATAGAAGACTGGTTGCTGGATGATTCCGAAGGTCTGTTAAAAGCTTTAAATCTGCCTACGGATACAATTATAAAAGGAACATCAGGACAGGATAAAGTAAAGAAGCTGTTCAAAAAAAGGAATATAATGTACGACAGATTCAAAGGAAAAGAAAAAATCAAACCATATCTTGAGAAACTTGATATCAGTAAAATTGCAAAGAGCAGAAAGGATGAATTAAAGGAATTAAAAAACATACTTAATGTTAACAACCAGTTATAAAAAGCCGTCTTCACAGACGGTCTTTTTGTTATTACATGATTACAAGCATGATTTTTTCTTAAAAAAAATTAACATATCTTCTTATTATTGCTAAATTTGCGTATCAATATTTTTTTATGTACGGACTGCCACAATCAACGATAGTAAAAAAGCAGCTTCCAAAGAAGGCAATCTTTGCGAAGTTCGACTTGAAGCCTTTACAGCGTGAGGGTTTCGATGCCGATATTGCTCGCATAGATATTGTGGCGGTGGTGAATCCGACTACAGTTCCTGCTGTTGGCGAAGGAACTGAAATTAAAGAATTTTATGTGTTGGCGGTACAGCTGAAACAAAGAGATTTCGACGCAAAGAATATTGCCTTGTTGACGAAGCTTATTCCAAGGAATATTGTGTTTGCTTTGCATTACAAAGAAGAAGTGCAGTTTGCAATTTATCATACAAAACTCATTACATCGAATTGGCAACTCCTGACACCAAACTCTTCATTTCTAACTATACAAGGTCTTGATTTGGATGTTGTTTGGGGAAATATTGTAAAAAGCATCGGAAATATTAAGGTTGAAGATGGCAATACTTTAAAGGAGCAGATTAGAGAAGATGACGAAAGAGCAAAGATATTAAAACAGATTGAACAGCTCGAAAAGAAATGCCGTGCTGAGAAACAACCTCGAAAGAAGTTGGAACTCTATTCTAAGATACAATCTTTAAAACAATTATTATGAATCAGAATAGAATAGATAAAATTGGTGTTGCAACTGTTGTTGATTATTTTTGTCGTATGGGACATATTGATCCTCATATTGCTTTTGATGATAAAATTCCTGTATGGGACGGAAATATAGATGTACATAAGTCTGTCGATAGTAATTCAAAAGAAGATATAGAATTTAATATTCATGTTCAGGTTAAATCTTCAGAACATAAAAGCAATAACTTTAATACAGACGTAGTGCAAACTATTAATATCCATGATATGGAGTTATATAAGGGGAAAGGTGGAACATTGCTTATTAAAGTACTTGTTAATAAAAATAAGGCGCAATTATATTTCGCTTATTTAGGAAAAATACAGATTAATAAGTTACTTGAATCTATAAATGATACACAAAAGACAAAGGATATTAAATGTTATAAAGCTCCTAAAAATTATAAGGAATTATATTCACATCTTCGTACTATTTATTTACAGGCTAATCATAATTTAATTACGTTAGAGGAGTTAAAGGATAAAAAAGGCTACTCTTTTAACGTTATTGCTGGTCCAATGGAGAAAAACGCCAATCCTATTGATTGGTTCGCTACAAACTATACAGATGTTTTAGTAAAATTAGAAGGGCTTTCTGAACAATTCTATCTAAGTCCAGGACCTGCAAGATTATATGCTAATGTGGACGTTAATCAAGCTGTAACCGTTGATGGTGTTGAATATCCTTTTACAAAAGTTACATTCGGAACCAATTCTGAAGGCCATATAATCTCAATTGATAACTTTTTAAAATATCAATATCATGATTTCTCAAATGACAATAGACAAAAAAATAAAATTGATATAACAATTACTCCTATTTCTGATTACGTTGATGAACGATTAAACCAACTTAAATTTTTGCAGGCTATTATTACACATGGATATTTCTGTATAGGAAATGTAAGATTAGAAGTGGCATTTTCGGAATTGTCAGAAGAAGACATATCTTCTCTTAAGTCAGACATTTTATTCTTGCAAAAAACAAGTGATTTCTTTGAGCAAATACATGTAAGTAACCATTTCAATTTTAAAGGTCTTACTAAAGACGAATATGATAAATTGATATTTTTTGTAAAACTTTTCAATGATGAGAAACCAGAAGCGTTGCCATGTATAGAAGAACCATATACATGTCTTAAGATTGGTGATTATAATTTATGCTTTGGAATTTCTAAATTAGAAAATATAGGCTTTCGTTTTAATGATATAAATAATTGTTTCTCATCAGGTATATATCAAAATGGAGAAGAAATGTCTTCAGCAGTTCATTCTTATTTTTTTAGGAAAAATATTTTTCCTGATAATTTAAATTATTCAGATATTGTAGCACAATATAAAAAATATAATGTAAGCAAAGAATATTTGACGATTGTAAATTATGATGTTTTATGTTTAATTTCTCAATATGATACCACTAATAATAAATTATTCCTTAATGCAGCAAAAGATTTAATTGAATGGATTATAGCATCTAATGCAGATGAAGATTCTATTTGTATTTTTAAAATAAATCTTCTACAAATATATACTAGATTGGATAAACCTTTTTCCAGTGATGATAGACAATTTCTTCTTAACATAAATAAATACAATTCGAGTCAGTTAAACTTTGCAGCATCTGTTCTTTTAAAGGAAGAATTACGTGCAAAGTCAAATTATGATAAACTAACAGATATAGAGAAAGAAGAAATTGGACAATTCCCAATATATAACTTGTATAAGAAATTAATAGACAATTAATATGCAAAAACTCAAATTACAAACTGCTGATATGGCAGAACGAAATATAGAAAGATTAGGGCAATTGTTCCCGTCATGTCTTACTGAAAAAATAAATGATGAAGGCAAACTCGTTAAAGCTATCGACTTCGATAAGTTGCGTCAGGAGTTGGCGTGCGAGGTTGTCGAGGGTGCAGAGGAGCGTTACCAATTCACTTGGCCCGATAAGCGTGCTGCTATTCGTTTGGCTAATGCCCCTACGAACAAGACGCTGCGTCCTTGCCGTGAGGAGAGTGTTGATTTCGACAATACCGAGAACCTCTACATAGAGGGTGATAACCTTGAGGTGTTGAAGTTGCTCCGTGAGAACTATTTGGGTAAGGTCAAGATGATTTATATCGACCCGCCATACAACACGGGCAACGACTTTGTCTATAACGATGATTTCGCACAGGGCAAGGCGGAGTTTGAGGCACAGAGCGGTCTCTTTGACGAGGAGGGTCGCCGTATGGCAGACCCTATGGTGCAGAATACCGAGAGCAATGGTCGTTTCCATACCGATTGGCTCAATATGATTTATCCTCGCCTTAAAGTAGCAAAAGATTTGCTTTCGGATGATGGAGTTATCTTTATCTCGATTGATGATAACGAGGTGGAGAATTTGAGAAAGGTATGTGATGAAGTGTTTGGAAGATTTAATTTTTTGGCTACGATTGTTTGGCAGAAGAAATATGCCGCAACAAATGATTCGAAGGGTTTTTCTACCACGCACGACTATATTGTAGTCTATCAAAAATCCGCTCAATTTAACAGAAACTTACTACCACGAACTGCCGAACAGAATGCACCATATAAACACGATGATAATGACGGTAAGGGATTGTGGAGAAGTGATAACTTACTTGTGAAATCATTCTCTGAATCAGGCGTATATCCTATTGTAAATCCAAACACAGGTGTGGAGTATTATCCCCCAAAAGGAAGTTGTTGGAGAGCAAGCCGTGAAACAATGAATGTTTGGCTTGCAGAGAACCGTATCTTCTTTGGAAAAGATGGTAAGGGTGCTCCTCAAATGAAACGATACCTAAACGAGGTGCAGCAGGGAAGAGTACCTATAACTTGGTGGAACTTTGAAGAGGTTGGACATAACGATGAGGCGAATAAAGAAGTAAGTGCTTTATTCGGGTCAAAAACTCCATTTGATACACCAAAGCCCGTAAGGCTACTATCTCAAATGTTAAGG
Source organism: Lentimicrobiaceae bacterium (assembly GCA_015061365.1). Taxonomy (GTDB): domain Bacteria; phylum Bacteroidota; class Bacteroidia; order Bacteroidales; family F082; genus Limimorpha. Next base: position 10,269 of record SUWS01000031.1, read on the forward strand.
ATAGGAGCAAATAGTGATTCTCTCATTATTGACTTCTTCTCTGGTTCTGCAACTACAGCACACGCTGTAATGCAGTTAAATGCCGAGGATGGAGGTAATCGCCGCTTTATTATGGTGCAGTTACCCGAACTTACAGACGAGAAGAGCGAGGCTTACAAGGCGGGCTACAAGAATATCTGCGAGATTGGCAAGGAGCGTATCCGCCGTGCTGGACGCAAAATTAAGGAGGAATTAGCTGTTAGGAATGAGGAATTAGAAATTAAATTGGATGTGGGTTTCCGTGTATTGAAACTCGACGAGTCGAATATGGCAGATGTATATTACACCCCTGCCGAAACGCCTATACAGACCACATTGGCGTTTGATGCGTTGGTTGATAATATCCGTGAGGGTCGCACCGCCGAGGACCTTTTGTTCCAAGTATTGCCTGAATGCAACTTGCCTTTGTCGAGCAAGATTGAGGAGCGTGAAATCCACGGCAAGAAAGTATTTGTGGTGGAGGATGGCTACTTGATGGCTTGCTTCGACAAGGACATCAACGAGGCAGTTATAACCGCCATAGCGAAGGAGAAACCATACTACTTTGTGATGTGTGACCGTTCGATGGAAACAGATAACGTGGCTGATAATTTTGAACAAATATTTGAGGCATATAGTAAAGAAACAGTAAGGAGGATAATATAAGTATGATAGAAAAAGGTGATTTATTAAAACTTGTTTCTGCAACTCAAAATTATGATGAATGTTTGAAAATTGTTAGAAAATATATTATTCATGGTATTCCGTACGTATTTCAAGATAGAGAAAACGATTACTATGAATTTAGAGATCGTATTGCTAAAAATTTTCAGATTAATTTCCATGAGGTTCTGATTTTAGGTTCTGCAAAATTGGGTTATAGTTATTATAAAGATACTGTTTTTTCTGCAGAATCTGATATAGATGTCGCTCTTGTTAATGAAAGATTATTTGAGTGGTATTATAATAATATATGCGATTATCAATACAAAATAGATAAGGGCAATATTACTATGACACAACAAGAAAATAAAGAATATAACACTTTCCTACAGTATTTGATAAAAGGCTGGATGCGTCCAGATATGTTACCACCAAGGTTTCAGATATTATCAATGAAGCAAGATTGGTTTGACTTTTTTAAATCGATATCATATGATAAGAGTCCTGTAGGAAATTACAAAGTGGCAGGAGGCTTGTTTAAAAATTATCACTATATGGAAAAATATTATGCAGAATCATTATTAAGAATAAAAACTAATTAGAAAGAATATGGCAACACAGATTTTTACAAGTATAGGTTCGGTAAGTATATCATCTCTCATTAATGATATTAGGCAAGGTCGGCTCATTTTGCAACCAGAATTTCAAAGAAATCTTGTTTGGAATGAGAAGCACAAAGAGTCATTTATTGATACGATATTGAAAGGTTATCCTTTCCCAGAAATATATATTGCGCAATCTGGTGTGGATTTTGAAACATTACAAACGCAGCAAGTTGTTGTTGACGGTCAGCAACGCCTTTCAACAATTATGAAGTATGTTTCAGAAGAATTAACTTATAAAACAATACCAAGATTTAAAGATTTGAGTGAACAAGATAAAATCGATTTTCTTGGATATGGCGTATCTGTAATCAATCTAGGCAATGCATCTTCGGAAACAATTAAGGAAATATTTCGTAGAATTAATCAGACTAAGTATAGTCTAAATCCTATAGAAATTCAGAATGCATTTTATGATGGTGAATTCATATCTACGGCGAAAGAGATATTGAATCATTTTGATGCCAATACATTACCGGTTTTTAGTGAAACTGATATCACAAGAATGGTAGATTTAAATTACATTCTTTTGCTAATGGCTACATATGAAGAAGATGGTTATTTTGGTGGCAATAATCAAACTGAAAACTATGTCATAAGATATAATGATGAATATCCAAACAAGGATTCTATAATTCATGTGTTTAGACAGATGTTTCAACGGATTACGGATTTAGATTTACCTTATGATTCTATGTGGTTTAGGAAATCAAATTTCTTTACTATGTTTTGTGAGATTGTTAAGCAAGAGGATGTTCCTGGTGATTTAAAAGAGCGATTGATTTCATTTGAAGAACATGTAATGCGGAATAAAGGCAATAATGAATCCCATTATGGTAAGTATTATTCTGTTATGTACACTGGTACAAATAGTAGAGCTGCAAGAATAGAACGTGGAACCTTATTTAAAGTAGGTGTTATAGAAAATAAAGATTTAGACTCATGAAAAGAATATACGAATATACAGACTTGCAACCGGTTTTGGATCAATTGTTACAAAATAAGGAATCCAGCGACTTGGAATTTAAGTCGGCGAAAGGAGGTTTTCCTCATTCTTTTTGGGAAACTTATTCCTCATTTGCCAATACTAATGGTGGTGCAATTGTTTTTGGTATCAAGGAAAAAAATGAACAATTCTTTCTTGATGGACTGACAGAAGAGCAGGTGAAAAAATACGAGAGAGATTTTTTTAATGCTATGCATAATAAGGAAAGAGTAAATATAGCTCTTTTAAATGAGAATGATGTGCAGACTGTTAAGTTTGGAGAAGCCTATTTCCTTTTCTTCTATGTGCGGAGGGTTGATAGAGGTTTAAAACCAGTATATTGTGGACTTGATCCATATACAGGGACTTATCGTCGTGACCTTGAAGGTGATTATCATTGTTCTCGCGAAGAAGTAAACAGTATGTTTGCCGATGCCAATTTGACAAGTCCGGTAGATGGACGTATTCTGAAAAACTTCAGTAAGGAAGATTTGGATGGGGATTCAATCAAGCAATATCGTCGTAGATTTGAGCAATGGAATCCTGATCATGTGTGGAATGCATTGCCTGAAGATAATTTTTTGGAAAAACTGAATGTGTTCAGGAAAGACCGCAATACGGGTGAGTATGGTCTGACGTATGCCGGTTTGTTGATGTTTGGAACTTATAGTGCCATTATGGATGAAAATCCTAATTTCTTTCCGGATTATCAAGAAGTGCAAGATCTGAAGGATAGGTGGGTAAACCGCATTTGTCCCGACGGAAATTGGGAGTCAAATCTGTTTCAGTTCTACAGTCGGGTATTGCCTATTTTGCAAAACTTTTTGCCTAAACCGTTTATATTGGAAGATAATCAGAGAAAGACGGAAACACCGGCACATGTGGCTGTAAGAGAGGCTTTGACTAATGCTTTGGTTCATTCCGACTATACAGAGAATGTTTCTTTGAACATATATAAATACCCCAATAAAATGGTATTTGCCAATCCGGGTACAATGTTGATTCCTTTGAAGCAATACTATAAAGGCGGTGAGAGTGTGTGTAGAAACAAATATTTGCAGACAATGTTCACGTTCCTAGGGTCGGCAGAGAAGGCTGGTAGTGGAGCTGATAAGATTATACACGGATGGGAAAAACAAAACTGGAAACGCCCCTATATAGAAGAGAAAAGCAAACCGAATAAAGTGGTGCTCACCATGTCAATGGAGTCGTTGTTGGACGAATCAATTATGCAGGGTCTTGCAAAACATTTTGGCGATCAAATTCAAAAACTTTCTCGCCAACAACTTATGACACTTGCATTAGCCTACTCGGAGGAAGAAATTACGAACGAACGTTTGCAGTGTGTATTGGATATGCATAGGACTGATATTACACAGATGCTAAGTAGATTATGTGCTCAGAAATACTTAGAATCCACTGGATATGGTAGGGGAACAAAGTATCATATATATGGACTTAATATAGGACTTCAAGATGCTAATATAGGACTTCAAGATGCTAATATAGGACTTCAAGATGCTAATATAGGACTTCGAGATGCTAATATAGGACTTCAAGATGCTAATATAGGACTAAGAAGGAAAAGATATTCGAAGGAGCAAATGAGAGAACTTATTATTGATTATTGCCAAGAATGGAGAACGGCAGAGGAGATAGCCATTGCTGTAGATAAGACGACAGCTTATATTAGAGACATCGTTCTTCCAAAACTAACCGATGTTTTGGAAAAGAGATATGATGTACCTCATCACCCAAAACAGAAGTATAGAGTAAAGCAACAGAAGAAGGAGTAAAAGTATGAAATTCAAATTTAAGATACAGCAATATCAGACCGATGCGGTAGAACGCACTGTGGAGGTGTTTACTGGGCAACCGTCAATGGATAATCTTACATATCGCCGTGACCTTGGTAGGCGTAATGCTACTTTATACGATGCCGAGTTGGAGACAGGCTACCGTAACAGTGAGGTGCAGCTAACACCATCGCAGTTGCTTAATAATATCCATAAATCCCAAGCCGCAGGAGATATTAAGTTGTCGAGTACTCTTGTGCCAAGCATAGGTGCATGTAGCCTAGATATTGAGATGGAGACAGGTACGGGTAAGACCTATGTTTACATCAAGACCATGTTCGAGTTGAACAAGCGTTATGGATGGAGCAAGTTTATTGTGGTAGTGCCAAGCATTGCTATTCGTGAGGGTGTGGGCAAGAGTTTCGCTATGCTCGAAGACCACTTTATGGAGCACTACGGCAAGAAGGCCCGTTGGTTCATCTACGACAGTAGCCGCCTAAAGAGTCTCGACGACTTTTCGAGCGATGCGGGTATCAATGTGATGATTATCAATACTCAAGCCTTTGCTGCTTCACTTAAAGAAGGAGGCAAGAGCAAAGATAGCCGTATCATTTACTCCAAACGCGATGACTTCGCAAGTCGCCGTCCTATAGATGTTATTGCGGCCAACCGTCCTATTATCATTATGGATGAACCACAGAAGATGGAAGGCGAGGCAACGCAGACTGCACTCAAACGTTTTATGCCGCTTTTTGTTCTCAATTATTCGGCAACACACAAGACAAAGCACAACACGGTTTATGCACTCGATGCACTCGATGCTTTCAATCAAAAGCTGGTGAAAAAAATCCAAGTGAAAGGTTTCGAGCTTAAAAATCTGAAGGGTACATCGAGTTATCTATATATCGACAGCATCATACTTTCTAAGACAGAACCTCCGATGGTTAAGATTGACCTTGAAGTTAATACAGCTTCGGGCATACAACGCAAATCGATGAAGTTCGGCAAAGGTGATAAGTTGAAGAGTGCAAGCGGACTTGCACAGTACGATGGATTCGATATTACTGACATCAATCCATATACTGACAGCATTACATTCCTTAATGGGATAACACTTCGCAAAGGTGAAGTGTATGGTGATAGCAATGAGTTAGCGATGCAACGGGTACAGATTCGTGAAACTATAGCTTCTCATTTCGAGAAAGAACGCGAACTATTTGCACGAGGCATCAAGACTTTGTCACTGTTTTTTATCGATGAGGTGGCGAAGTATAAAAGTTATGGTGAAGATGGTGAGGTAGATAAAGGCATATTCTGGAAGATATTTGAAGAAGAATATAACACCATCCTTAATGAAAATTTATCGTTATTTGATTCCGATTATCAAAAGTATCTGCTTAAATACGATGCAAGCGAAGTGCACAACGGCTATTTCTCGATAGACAAAAAAGGACGTTCTGTGAATAGTGAGGTGAAACGTGGTCATGACACTTCTGACGATATTTCAGCATACGACCTAATCTTGAAGAACAAGGAGCGCTTGTTAAGTTTCGAGGAACCAACACGCTTTATATTCTCACACTCGGCATTGCGTGAAGGATGGGACAACCCTAATGTGTTCCAGATATGTACACTTAGACACGCAAACTCAGAGACGGCCAAACGACAAGAGGTTGGACGTGGTCTTCGTATCTGTGTTGATGCCAATGGTAATCGTATGGATTTTGAAACATTAGGCGAGAACGTACACGAATTGAATAAGTTAACCGTTATTGCCAACGAAAGCTATAGTTCATTTGTAAAGGATTTACAGGATAAGACTCGAGAAGCATTACGAGACCGTCCTACAAAAGCTGATGAAGCATACTTTACCGGCAAAATTGTATTTGTGGGAGATGAGAAACACGCCATCACAGCAGAAGAGGCTAATTCTATCCGAGCATACCTTTGGGATAACGATTACATTGATGACAAAGGACAGATTACCGATTTGTACAAGAACGATTTGGCTGATGGAAATCTTGCACCAATGTCTAGAAAAATGTCACCTATGGCTGATGGAATTCAGTTGTTGATTCGTGCACTATATGATGAGTCTGTGGCTATAGACAATATGTTTGAGGATGGCAATGCAACTGTTATCAAAGAGAATAAGTTGAATGATAACTTCGCGAAGGCAGAATTCCAAGCATTGTGGAAAGAAATCAATCATAAATACGCATACACAGTTCACTACAATAGTCAAGAGTTGATTGAAAAGGCAACGTTGCATATAAACGCAAAACTCGAAGTGAATCAGCTGCGTTATGTAGTGGTTACAGGCGAACAGGATAGCGTAGATGCATTTGGCAGTACTACATCAACTTCGAAGCGAGTGGGAACAGTATCTACTTCAACCGTTAAGTATGACCTTGTAGGAGAAATTGCAAGAGGTTCAGCATTAACTCGTAAAACCGTTGTAGAAATATTGAAGAAGTTAAGTCCTACAAAGTTGGCTATGTTCCAGAATAACCCTGAGGAGTTTATTCGCAATGTGGTTAAGTTGATTAAAGAGCAGAAAGCTACAATGATTGTGGACCATATAACGTACAACCTAATTGAAGGCGGATATGATAGCACAATCTTTACGCAGGAGAAACAATCACAGTCTATTAGCAAGGCATATCCTGCAGAGAAACACATTATGGATTATGTTTTTAGCGATTCTGATTGCGAACGTAAATTTGCCGAAGCACTTGATGGAGCGGCAGAAGTGTGTGTATATGCGAAATTACCTCGTTCGTTCCAAATTCCTACTCCTGTTGGCAACTATGCTCCTGATTGGGCCATTGCCTTTAATAAGGGCACTGTCAAGCATATATTTTTCATCGCTGAGACCAAGGGTTCTATGATCTCCATGGAACTAAGAGGTGTTGAATGTGCAAAGATTGAATGTGCAAAAAAACTATTCAACTCAGTCTCAACATCAAATGTCAGGTACCATGAAGTGACGAGCTACCAAGAACTAATGAATAAGATGGAATCCTTGGATTGAGGTAAATTAATTACAAAAAGCCAAAACAGCCTGACTTTTTTCTTCAGGCAGTTTTGCATTAATCGCATTTTAAACCTCACTATAGGTCCCACTTCCCCCTCCACACAAAATAAAATCACATCTGCATAAAATAACTATACTTTTATTTCTTATCTTTGTGAGGTGATTGTTTGAGCTTTGAGCTTTGAACTAAGGCTGTTGAACTTTTGAAAATGTATTCTCGTGAAGTGAGTAAAAAGATGATAATAAAAGCCCATAGCTCACAGCCCACGGCTCACAGCAGTTGAAAATTGATAATTGAAAAATCTTGCAGAAGTGGACATTGTCTGTTGACTGTTGTCCGTTGTCTGTTGACCTAAAAAATAACATCATGGGTATCATAGACGAAAAACATTATAGAGAATTTTTGAAGCAGGCGCATCGTTATGGTGATGCCAAACTGACTTTATGCTCCAGCGGTAACCTCTCATGGCGCGTCGATGACGACATCGCGCTTGTCTCGGGAACAGGATCATGGGTTCCTACCTTGAAATTAGAAAACATCTCGCTTTGTAATATAGAGACCGGCACTGTTCTCAACGGCGTGAAGCCTTCCATGGAAAGCACCTTCCACCTCGGCATCATGCGTCAGCGTCCCGATGTCAACGTGGTGTTTCACTTCCAGTCGGAATACGCTACCGCGATTGCTTGCATGAAAGAGAAACCTGCTAACTTCAACGTCACTGCCGAGATCCCGATTCACGTCGGCGTGGAGATTCCGGTGATACCGTATTACAGACCTGGCTCTCCTGAACTCGCAGCTGCTGTGTTGGAAGCGATGAAAGAACATAACTCTTGTCTCATGACTAATCACGGACAGGTGGTCTGCGGAAAGAACTTCGACGAGGTGTTCGAACGCGCCACTTTCTTCGAGATGGCTTGCAGGATAATAGTGCAGTCGGGTGGCAACTATTCCACATTGAGTCAGAAAGACATCGACGATTTAAGTATTTACATTGCAGGAAAGAAATAATATGAGATTCATAGCAGCAGACTTCGGCGCAGGCAGCGGACGCGTTATCGTAGGGACGTGGTTTGCCGCGTCAAAAACCATCGGATTAGAAGAGATTCATCGTTTTGGAAACGAGCAGAAAATGATGGACGGTCATCTCCGTTGGGACTTCGAGGCTCTCTTCAATGAGTTAAAAACTGGTCTGAAGAAAGCCTTCGCGAAATACGGCGACGAGATAAAGAGCATCGGCATCGACACTTGGGGCGTGGATTACGGTCTCTTAAATAAAGAAGGTCGTCTGATTGCCAACCCTATCTGTTATCGCGACGACAGAACTAAGGGCATGATGGATGCCGCGTTTCAGAAACTGCCTAAGGAAGAGTTCTTCCAACACGCCGCCAATCAGTTCATGGAAATAAATACGGCCTTTCAGTTAATGAGCGAGACTGATCTGCAACGCGCTGAGAGACTGCTGTTCATGCCTGATCTGTTTAATTATTTCCTTACGGGAAAGTGTTATAACGAATTTACCATAGCATCGACATCACAGCTGCTGAATACCAAGACGCATCAGTGGGACGATGTCATTTTCGAGAAGTTAAATCTCCCAAAACGTTTGATGCAGGAGATTATCTATCCTGGCACTGTGATAGGTGAACTCACCGCTGAGCTCGCCGCTGAAGTGGGCGGCAACGCAAAAGTCGTCGCCATCGGCTCGCACGACACCGCGAGTGCAGTGGCTTCGATAAAAGACGATGGCAGCGACTGGGCTTTCATCAGCTCCGGCACATGGTCGCTCATGGGAACGCCATCGAAAGAACCGATAATATCTAAAGAAGCCTTGGAATCTGACTTCACCAACGAGGGCATGACCGACGGAAGAATACGCTTCCTCAAAAACATCACAGGTCTCTGGCTCATACAGCAATTGGTAAAGGAATGGGAACAAGAGGGTTACAGATGTAACTATTCGGAATTAGTTAAAGAGGCTGAGCTTTCTTCATTGGATTCTTCTTTCGATGTGGATGACGCTCGTTTCATGAATCCTGAGAAGATGTCGGAAGCTATCGTTTCTTATCTTAAAGAAGAAAATCAAGAGCTTCCAATAACAAAAGGCGATTTCATGCGATGTGTATGCATCTCTTTGGCGAAGAAATATGCCGAGGTCAAGACGCAGATGGAACGTTGTACGAATAAGAAGATAAATAAGATTTATATCGTGGGCGGCGGTTCTAAGAATCAGCTGCTTAACCGACTCGCTGCGGAATATACAGGCTGCGAGGTGATCAGAGGCGAGGTGGAAGCCACCGCGATGGGAAACGTTTTGGTTCAATTAAAATCTGAGAATCTGAAAAACTGAGAATCTGAGAAATTGTTTCGTAAATGATTTATGGGGATTTCTATAAATTGCTTTGCGAGTGATTTATAATTTTATCTTTGAGAAGATTTTTGTTTTTCTCGAAAGAGCATAGCGAGCTATGTGATTGAGAGAAAGATAAAAAAATTCCAAAGAGAAAGTTGCGGTTAAGCGAGTGAAGAACAATGCTAACATTGGTTATACCGAGCGCAAGCAACTTGGACGAAGTCAAACATAAAGCACGCAAAAGTTTTTAACATGATTGTCAAAATTTATTAAACTGGGAGTTTATATAAGTCCCCTGAAATATTAGGATGTATAATAACATCCTTTTTTATTTGAAATACAAAAAAAAATTATTACTTTTGAGACTTGAAAAATTAGTCCGGTTCAAATAGAAATACAAATGAGTAGTAATAAAATAGACAACAGCACTTTTATAAACAACAGAAAAAATTTCTCCGAGAAACTTGCGAAAAATTCTATGGCTGTGTTCTGCGCCAACGAAGAGATGCCTCGTAACGGTGACCAATTCTATCCTTACCGTCAGCAGTCGGATTTCTTCTATCTCACAGGCATCGACCGTGACTGCGCATACCTTATTATATATCCCGACCATCCGAATCCTGATATGCGCGAGATTTTATTCGTGGAACCTTATAGCGAGAATAAAGTTATCTGGCGCGGAGAAATGATAGATGCTAAGGAAGCAGCCGAAATATCGGGAGCAAAAAACGTGATGTATTCAGATAGATTCGATTCCGTGATGCAAGACCTCGCTCTTTCTTGCGAGACAATTTATCTCAACACTTACGAATATCCTAAATATGAATGTCCTGTTGTCACCATCCAACAGAGATTTCTCGATGAGATAAAATCAAGATTCCCTCTGCATAAGTTCGAGCGCAGCGCACCTATATTAAATAAGTTGCGTATGGTTAAGTCGCAGGAGGAAATTGAGATTACGAAGCAAGCTTGCGACATCACAGCTGAGGCTTTTCGCAGATGTCTTAAAACAGTGAAACCTAATCTTTATGAATATCAGGTTCAGGCTGAGATAGAATACACCTTTAAATATAATGGAGCTAACGGCAATGCTTATCATCCTATCGTCGCTGCTGGCAAAAACGCATGCTGTCTTCATTACTCGGCAAATGATAAGATCTTGAACGACGGCGACTTGATACTCTTCGACATAGGCTGCGAATATAAAAATTACTCCTCCGATTTAAGTCGTACCATTCCTATCAACGGTAAATTTACGCCAAGACAGAAAGACTGTTATAACGCTGTTCTTCGCGTGATGAAAGAGATTACCAAATTATATAAGGTAGGCGGTACCATCGACGAGATTAATAGAACTACTTATAGACTGATGGAAGACGAGATGATAAAACTCGGACTTTTTACGGCACAAGATGTTGCAAATCAAGATCCTGATTTCCCATTATATCGTAAATACCTGATGCACGGGATGTCGCATCATATCGGATTAGATGTTCACGACAGCGTCGATAAATACGAGCCTTTCAAGCCAGGAATGATACTCACCTGCGAGCCAGGACTTTACATCAGAGAAGAAGGTATCGGCATCAGAATTGAGAACGACTTGCTCATCACTGAAGGCGAACCGATAAATCTTTTCGAAGGACTTCCTATCGAGGTGGAGGAGATTGAATGTATAATGCATAATTCATAATGCATAATTGTAGAGACGTGACATATTACACCGATGAAAATGAAAGAGATGTAATTGGTGCGTCTCAGTGAATTAACAAATGAATAATTAACGGACGTGGCTTGCCGCGTCTTAAACAAATAATAAACTTTTTAAAACTCAAACAACATGAAAAAAACTTTATCAATTTTTGTTCTCATGATTTTCATGGGATTAGGTTTTGCAGCAAAGGCTCAGAACATTCAGGTGATGTATGATTTTGGCGGTGAACGTGAATACATCACGACGACATTAGAAATGTACAAAGCAGACAAATGGGGCGGCACATTCTTCTTCGTCGATATTTATCATGACGGAAAGAAGAACCATAACAACCTCCCGGGCTTCAACAACTATGGTCCTATGGGAATGTACATGGAAATTGAGCGTTCATTGAACTTCTGGCAAAATTCGAAACTCAAGAATTTAAGCGCACACGTCGAATACGCTGGTGGTCTCGGCGTAGCTCCAGGATTTCTCGGCTATAACATCAACAACGCATGGATGTTCGGTGCCGAATATTTCTTCCATTCAAAAGATTTCCGTAACACATTGACAATTCAAGCTTTGTATAAAACCATCTCTCAGACAAATCAGAAATTACCTTTACAATTCACTGTCGTTTGGGGAATGCAAGATTTGTTCAATGTGAAAGGATTGAGATTTAATGGCTTCGCTGATTTCTGGTGGCAAGATAACACTTGGGTTGGAGAGAATCTTATTCCATTTACAACAGGTTATGTCTTCATTTCAGAGCCACAGTTATGGTATAATGTAGGACAGTTCTTCAACTGCGACAATCTTAACATCGGTGGTGAAGTAGAGTTTTCATATAACTTCGGCGGCTTGAGCCAAGGAAAGAAATTCTATGTCAACCCATGTCTCGGTGTGAAGTGGAATTTTTAACAGTTAACAGTTGACAATTTACAATTAACAATTAACAATTGTAGGGATGTGGCTTGTCGCATCCAATAATCTAAGCGTGTCAACGACATAGAATGTTAATAATTTGTCGTTGACGCGTTTAGATAAAAAATAATAACCAATAAAAATCAAAATCATGGAATCGAATCTTATTTATGTAAAGACTGCGGATTTATTTGCTGATTCGCAGCAGATTATTGAGGCTACAAAAGAGTACGCCTATCGTTCGGTAAACATTGCTATGTTACAGAGAAACTGGTATTTGGGGAAACGTATCAGTGAAGAAATCTTGAATGGAGAAGATAGGGCGGAGTATAGTGCAGAAACGATAATTACCCTATCAAAACAACTTACGGAAATTTATGGTAAAAGATTTTTAACAAAATATAAATCTCGAAAAAGTTTTTATCAGAATCGTCAAAATTAATTTAAACGTGGAATTTATAGAAGTCCCCTATAGCGATGGATTGATTATTTCACATTTGATATATTATAGCACCTCTTAACATAGTAGTTGTTTTTTTATCTCATAACTCGAGCTTCTGCCGCCGCTTTCGGTTTTAATGAGAATGTTTCTTTCCAATAAATCTTGTATATCGCGTAATGCTGTCGCTTGCGAGGTGTGACATATCTTTGCATATTTGGATGTCGTAAGTTTTCCTTCAAAACCATCAAGCAGTCGATTTAAAATCTTGACTTGTCGCTCGTTAAATGTGAGTTCGCTGTTGTTCTGCCAAAATATTGCTTTTTGTCTTACCTTAGAAAGTGTTTCGTATGATCGTATTATAGCGGATTCCATCGTTTCCAAGAACCACAATAACCAATCGGTGATACATAAATCTCCGCTTGTTGTCTTTTGTAAGATGTCGTAATAAGAATTGCGCTTTCTCATTATCTCGGCTGACATGCTATAAAACCGTAATCTCTGTCCGTCGGATCTTGATAGCATCATATCGGTAATCGTACGTGTAAGTCTTCCGTTCCCATCGTCAAAAGGATGTATTGCGACAAACCATAAATGTGCAATTGCCGCTTTTAACACCGGGTCAATATCGCAAGCTTTGTTTATCCACTCTAAAAATAAATCCATCTCATGAGAAACAACAGAACTTGACGGAGCTTCGTAATGAACTTTTTCATGTCCCATTGCGCCCGACACTATCTGCATCGGTTCTTCACCTTGACGGTATTCGGCGACAGATATTTTATACATTCCGCTTCTGCCTGTCGGGAAAAGTGCAGCGTGCCAGTCGCATAGTCGTTCTTTTGTCAAAGCCTCGTTATAATTCTTAATGGCGTCCATCATTACTTCAACAACGCCTTCGGTATAATGATCAGGAATAGGTAATCCTTGAGTGCTCAATCCTAAACGCGATGCAACAGATGATCTTACTCTTGCAGGATCTAATACTATGCCTTCTATCTCCGATGAACTAATCACGTCTGATGTTATGATTTCTAAAGAGGCATTGTTTTGTAAATCAAAGCCGAATGTGTTAAGTTCTCCTAATAGCTTTCCTTGTAACATTCTGACACGCGATAGTATGGTGATAACCTTACTGTCATCCCAGTAGAATTTAGGCCAATCATTCTGCTGCCATATCCAGATAGCTCTCATAATATTTCTCTCCTATGACGTGATTATTTACATTATTCACGTCAAATAATGACGCGAATAGTTTTTGCAAATATAACATTTTATTAAACCAAAAAGAAGAATATAACGACAAAAATTATTATCTTTGTTGCAATAAAAATGTCTAAAGGCTAAAGACAAATGGCTAAAGGTTTTTTGAATATTACCTTAAACATTAAACTTTGAGCCTTAAATAAATGAATTAATAATCAGCAGCTCTGGGCTCAGGGCTCAGAGCTCATAGCAAAAATAAATAACTATGTTTGCAAAAGAAATCTTCGCGAGCCGTCGCGCCGCTTTATTGAAATCAGGGCTTAAAGGTATAGCCTTCTTCCCTGCTAATGACGAGGCTTCCCTCAATTATCCAGATAACACCTACCGCTATCGCCAAGATAGTAACTTCGCTTATTTCTTCGGTCTCGATACTCCCGACTTGGTCGGCGTCATCGATTTCGAATCTGGCGAGGAGATATTGTTCGGTAGAGAAATAACTATCGACGATATTATTTGGTGCGGCAACCTTCCATCTCTCACTGAGCAAGGCGAGATGATAGCCGTAAAACAAACCCGCGACATCAACGGCTTCGGCGAATATCTCCGCGACGCTGTCAATAAAGGAAGACAAATCCATATCCTTCCTCCTTATCGCGGCGACATGAAAATAAAACTCGCTAAATGGTTTAACACCGATATCGACAGCCTTTCTAAATATGTAAGTCAGGAGCTTATCACAGAAGTTGTTAAACTTCGTGAGATTAAATCTGATGTCGAGATTGAAGATATGGAAAAGGCTGCCAACACAGCATATTTCATGCATACCACAGCGATGAAGATGTGTAAGCCTGGCGTGATAGAACAGGAAATAGCTGGCGCAGTGGAAGGCATCGCTATCTCTAACGGCTACGGCGTTTCATTCCCTGTGATATTGAGCGTCGATGGTCAGACCTTGCATAACCACAATCATAACAACGTGCTTCAAGAAGGAAGAATGGTGGTATGCGACGCTGGCGCTGAGACAAAGAATTATTACGCTTCCGACTTCACTCGTACCATTCCTGTAGGCGGTAGATTCAACTCACGTCAGAGCGATATTTACAACATCGTGTTGAAAGCCAATATGGAAGTCATCAACAACACTCGTCCTTTCAACAGATATTTCGACATGCACGTCTTGGCTTGTCGCACTATCATCGAAGGCTTGAATGCTGTCGGCTTGATGAAAGGTAATGTTGATGATGCTCTCGCTGCTGGCGCACATTATCTATTTATGCCTCACGGCTTAGGTCACGCTCTCGGCATGGACGTTCATGATATGGAAGGTCTCGGTGAGAATAACGTAGGTTACGACGCAGAGACTCCACGTGCAACAAAAGAAGGCTTCAGAGGTTTACGCTGCGGTAAGGTTCTAAAACCTGGAATGGTCGTTACCGATGAGCCGGGAATCTATTTCATTCCTACTTTGATTGACATCTGGAAAGCAGAAGGTAAACATAAAGAATTCATCAACTACGATAAAGTTGAGACATATAAAGACTTCGGTGGAATCAGAATTGAAGATGACTTGTTGATTACCAACGACGGCGTAAGAGTTCTCGGACGTCCGATACCAAAGACAGTTGCAGAAGTTGAAGCCTGCTGCGCTGAAGGTAGAGAATGGATGAGAATACCGGGAGTTATATAAATTAACAGTTAACAATTGACAGTTAACAATTGACAATTAATATATGTAGGGACGTGGATTGCTGCGTCCCTTATATTCACATCTCGTTTCTTTTAATTCAAAATTTATGAAGACGCTATTTAAGATATTTTCGTTTATGGGGATTTCTATAAATTCATAAATCTTGAAAAAGTTTTTATCTGTTGTAGCATAATTATTCAAACGTGGAATTTATAGAAGTTCCCTTATAATTTTATTTGTGATGGCTTCGTGTTCGTCGCCTGATTTCTCTTTAGAAGGTCGTTGGGTTGTTGATGAGTTGAATTTCGATTTCGATGAGAGACGCAATACGCCGGAGATAATTTCTCAGATAAGGCAGAAGGAGAGTAAAGACGAGCTGATATTCAGAAATGATAGTATCGTTTATATCAAAATGCTTACTTACGAAGGCGACTATCGTTATGCTATAAATGAAAAATCGGAGATAACATTCGAGGACGCTACTTCCGATAATAATAAATTAGGTGTCTTAAAAAAATAATAAAATCTATTCGGAGCAAAACACCGTCATTGGAAAGATGAGATTTTTTTTATAAAATCTGAAAAATTGAAAAATTGAAAACCTGAAAATTTTTCTCAGATTCTCAAATTCTCAGGTTCTCAATTTCTCAGATTCTCAGTTTTTTACTCTGTGATTTCATAATTATTTCTTTTCTCATCGCCGATTGTCGTTTCGGGTCCATGTCCGCAGTAGCATACTGTCTCGTTAGGAAGTTGATACAGTCTCTTTCTGATACTATCGACGAGTTCTTCATAAGAACCGCCTGGCAAATCCGTGCGTCCTACGCCACGACAGAACAACGTGTCGCCGGTAATGACAAAAGCCTGTCTCTCGCAATAGAAACAGCAGCTTCCTTTGGCGTGACCTGGCGTGAATAAAACCTCCAACACGTCATCACCTATTTTTATTAATTTACCGTCGTATAAGTCGATGTTCGGATATAAGGTCTCTTCTTCGTTATAATTCATTCCGAAGGCGGCAGCGTATGCGTAAGCCGTCTTGTAATATTCCTTTCCGTCGGGATGAGCAGCTAACGGAATATTGTATTTCTTCGCCGTTGAATAATTGCCGAGGATATGGTCAATGTGAGCATGAGTGTTAAGAATCATCAGAGGTTTCAGATTATTATCGTCGATAAAATCGAATAATCTTGTATCTTCTCTCATATTACAATTTCCCGGGTCGACGATGACGCATTCCCCCGATTCATTATATATTATCAATGTGTTTACACTTATAGAGTTAAAAACAAAACATTTTATATCTAACATAAGTATACTTTTTTTAATTTTTGATGCATAAATATAAGAACAAAATGGAAACCAAATATGGCTTTTTTTAAAATTAATTTTCAACAATATGTTGAAAAAAAATATCAAAATTTTTAAGATTTTTTGTTGTTCAAATCCATCTCTTTTATAATTTAGCAAGTGGAAATTTTGGTAGAAAAATTATTCTTTTTATTTCGTAATCCATTTAAAATCAATAACAGACTATGAGCAAGAAAAAAACTCAAACGCAAGATTTATTCTCAATGGTAGATTTTGAGAATGACAAAGTATCTGAAAAGGAATCAGACGAAAAAAATGTGGATTACGCAGATAAAAGCGAAGTTATTGAAGAACAAATCACTAACGACAATACAAACACTATAGGAAACAACGATAAGACAATGGAGCAAAAAGAGTACAAAAAATATTCTGTTGCGGAGGTAAAAGAAGCAACGATAAAATATTTCGATGGCGACCAGTTGGCTGCCGACGTTTGGATGAATAAATATGCCTTGAAAGACAGCGATGGCAACATCTTCGAGTTGACCCCAGACGATATGCATCACCGTATCGCTTCGGAAATCGCACGTATTGAGAACAGGTATCCAAACCCAATGTCGGAAGAGGAAATATTCGAAGTTCTTAAAGACTTCAGATATATCGTACCTCAAGGTAGCCCTATGGCAGGTATCGGCAACAACTTCCAGATCTCTTCATTGTCGAATTGTTTCGTGATAGGAACTAATGGAAAATCGGATTCGTACGGTGCCATCATGAAGATCGACCAGGAACAGGTTCAGCTCATGAAACGTCGTGGCGGAGTGGGACACGACTTATCTCATATACGTCCTGCCGGAAGTCCTGTCAAGAACTGCGCTCTCACCTCAACAGGTGTCGTGCCTTTTATGGAACGTTATTCCAACTCTACTAAAGAAGTCGCGCAAGATGGTCGTCGCGGAGCCTTGATGATGAGTATCAGTATCAATCACCCGGACTCGGAAGACTTTATCGACTCTAAGATGGAACAAGGTCGCATCACCAACGCCAACGTCTCCGTACGTATCAGCGACGAGTTCATGAAAGCCGTCAAGGAAAACAAACCTTTCGTACAGAAATATCCTATAGATTCCGACAATCCTCAGTTCACAAAAGAGATAGATGCCAAGAAATTATGGGACAAGATCATCCATAACGCATGGCAATCTGCCGAACCTGGAGTACTCTTCTGGGACACCATCACCCGCGAGTCTATCCCGGATTGTTACGCCGACTTAGGATTCAAGACATTGAGCACTAACCCCTGCGGCGAGATTCCTTTGTGTGCTTACGACAGCTGCCGTCTCCTCGCGATAAACCTTTATAGCTATGTCGAGAATCCATTTACCGACAAGGCTCGTTTTAACGCTGAGCTCTTTGCAAAACACGTGGCAATAGCTCAAAGAATGATGGACGACATCATCGATCTTGAAATAGAAAAAATAGACGCTATATTAGAAAAGGTATATTCAGACCCTGAAAGTGACGAGGTGAAGAAATGTGAGATAGACCTCTGGTTGAATATCCGTAAGAAAGCTCTCCAAGGTCGCCGTACCGGTATCGGCATCACCGCTGAAGGTGATATGCTCGCTGCTCTCGGCAAACGTTATGCTTCAGATGAAGCCATCGACTTCTCTACATCAGTGCAGAAACTCCTCGCTTTCGAGGCTTATAAATCTTCAGTGAATCTCGCTAAGGAACGTGGCGCATTCGAAGTGTTCGACGCCAAACGCGAAGAAAACAATCCTTTCATCAAACGTCTTCGCGAGATGGATGAGAACTTCTATCAAGACATGGTGAAATACGGACGTCGAAACATCGCCATGCTCACTATAGCTCCAACAGGAACCGTAAGTATCTGCACACAAACCACATCAGGTATCGAGCCGGTGTTTATGGTCTCTTACAAACGTCGCCGTAAGGTTAATCCTAACGACAAAAACGCAAAGGTATCTTTCACCGACAACGACGGCAACTCATTCGAAGAATATAACGTCTTCCATCCTAAGTTCATGACGTGGTTAGAAGTGAACGGTTATAATGTTGAAGAAGTCAAGAATTATGACGACACCAAACTTCAAGAGATTATCAACAAGTCTCCTTACTATAAAGCTACCGCCAACGACATCGACTGGGTCAGCAAGGTGAAGATGCAAGGCGAGATGCAAAAATGGGTCGACCATTCAATCAGTGTCACCGTCAATATTCCTGCTGAGACAACGGAAGAATTAGTAAGCCAGATATATCTGACAGCATGGGAGTGCGGATGTAAAGGCATGACGATATATCGTGACGGATCCCGTACCGGTGTCCTCGTTTCAAACAAGAAAGAAGAAAAGAAAAATAACGACAACGATTTCGTTGAGACTCATTCGCCAGTTCGTCCTAAGACTCTCGAATGTGACGTTGTACGTTTCCAAAATAATTATGAAAAATGGATCGCTTTCGTAGGTAAGATAAATGGCCGACCATACGAGATCTTCCTCGGTAAACAAGACGATTTCTATTTGCCTCCTTTCGTTGAGACAGCATGGATTACCAAAAATAAAGACGAAGAAGGTAAGTCGAGATATGACTTGCAATTTAAAGATAAACAAGGTTATAAAATTACTATCGAAGGTTTGTCACGTTCGTTTAGCCCAGAGTTCTGGAACTACGCTAAGTTGATTTCCGGTATCTTACGTCATGGCATGCCTATTTCCAACGTGGTGACTTTGATTCAGAACCTTAGTGTTGATGAAGATAACATCAACGCATGGAAGAACGGTATCGCCCGTGCCTTGAAACGTTATATCCCTGACGGAACTAAAGTCGACAAGGAAGTATGTCCTACATGTGGCGAGGCTTTGGTTTATGAAGACGGATGCAAACACTGCAAAAACTGCGGATATTCAAAATGCGGATGATTTTAAATCTGAAAAACTGAGAAAAACTTTGAGCTTTGAACTTTGAACTTTGAGCTTTGAGCTTTGAACCTTGAACTTTGAGCTTTGAGCTTTGAACCTTGAACCTTAGTTCAACAGCTTTAGTTCAAAAGCCTTAGTTCAACGTTCAACGTTCAAAAAAAAAAATCCGTTGCCTGTTGACCGTTGTCCGTTGACTTTTATTATCTTTGCAATCATGAGAATGCTTCTGCTTTACATATTGCTCGCTTTGCTCGGTCAACAGACAACAGTCAACGGACAACAGACTCCTTTTTTAGAATCTGAGAATCTGAAAACCTCAGAATCTGAGAAAGGCTGTGAGCAGCAAACCATAAGCAATGAGTCCTTTTTAGAATCTGAAAAATCCGTGAACATCAGTGAAATTTGTGGGAATGAAAAAACAAACCATAAATTGGTACAGAAAAAATCTGAGAAAAGCTGTGAGCCACGAGCCATGAGCCATGAGACTTTTTTAGAATCTGAAAATCTGAAAAACTCAGAATCTGAGAAAGGCTGTGAGCTACGAGCCATGAGCCATGAGCAGAGATTCCGCAAAGCTCAAAGCTCACAGCTCGAAGCTCAAAGCCCTTCTCAGGTTTTCAGTTTCTCAGTTTCTCAGATTTTATACTTCGAGAACCAAATCCGTCTCGCCGACTCTTTATATAAAAACTATCTCCCGCAATATAATTTTGAGGAAGTTAAAGCTGCGGTGATGTTTTTTGATAGCCTGCGGCTGACAACAGACAACAGTCAACGGACAACAAACTTTTTGGAAACTGAAAATCTGGAAAACTCAGAATCTGAGAAAGGCTGCGAGCAGCGAGCCATGAGCAATGAGCCTTTTTTAGAATCTGAAAATCTGAAAACTTCAGAATCTGAGAAAAGGCTAAAGTCGCAGGGGCGCAATGCTCAAAGCTCACAGCTCGAAGCCCAGAGCCTCAAAAAAACTGTTGACTGTTGTCCGTTGACTGTTGACATAGAATACCTACGCGCTCGCGCGCACTACTACCACGCCGTTGGCTTGACTGAGCGTGACGACATTGTAGGAGCCTGCGAGCATTATCTGACCGCTTTGGAGATAATGGAATTTGAAACTGAGAATCTGAGAACCTCAAAATCTGAAAGTATTCTGACTAATGGCAAAAGGCTAAGGTCTAAAGGAAAAGAAAAAGCTCATGGCTCACAGCTCATAGCTCATAGCCCCGAGTACGAAAAAATCCGTTTCCTCGCATTGACCTACAACCGTCTCGGAAGGTTGTTTCTTAATGAGAATTATTGTGACTTGGCAATTCTGAAATATAGGAAGGCATTGGATTATGTTGAGTTATTAGGAAATAATGAATATAAAGCAAATATCCTTAAAGAATTGGGGAATGTTTATCAGCTTATGGGGAAATCTGATAGTGCATTATATTATTATAATAGCTCACTGAAAGCGAATACTGATTTGACAAATAAGTTAGACCTTGAAAAGAACATAGCCCAGATATTATTTGATAAAGGGGAGAAAGATAGTGCTTATATTATGATTAAAAGTAATCTTGAGAAATTGGATAATTACAGGCCAATAGATTCATATTATGGTATTTTAGGAATTTTTTATCATGAAGATGGAGTATATGATTCAGCAATATACTATTTGGGAAAATGCAGTGAAAGTACTAATAACTATGTTAGGAATGCATCATCAATAAGACTATCTGCCATATATGATTCATTAGGCGATCTCGAGAAAAAAGCATATTACGACAACATTTCATCAAAATTACTGATAGAAAAAAACAATAAAGAAACCGAGCACAATAAAATTCAAAGCGTGTATAATGGTTATAAGGAAAGGAAACAAGAAAGAATCAATCTTGCCAATAAGAAAAAAATAACCATATTGTTAATATTTACATTTACCGTTATTCTTATTTTATCTATTGCTGCTACCTTATTAAGGTATATGTATAAACGTAGGCAGAAATATTATATCAACTCTATAAAAGAAAAAGATGAGTGTCTTCTAACAAAAGATATAATAATTAAACAAATAGAATCGGAAATAAAAGAATATCATAAAGAGATAGAAGACAACAAACTGATAAATAAAGATAAAGACAATCTTGTTTCTCTTGCAATAGAATGTCTTGAAATGAGAAAAAAGGAGATTTCTGATAAGGATAAGATTATAAAAAAACAACAGAAAGAATTAGCAAATATCAATCATGCCAACAAGCCTTCTTTAGACATATATTATGATTCTGAAATATGCAAAATGATTTTAAGCAAAAAGGAGATAGAATATGCTCCATTATCGACCGAAGATTTAACATCATTGCTAGAGTCCGCCAATAATAACCTGGGAGGAATAATAGACACTTTAAATTTAACATACCCACAACTTAATAAAGATGATATGTATCTTATTTGTTTGATACTATTAAATATCAACAAAAGCGGATTGCCATATTTGTTGAACAGAAGCCGCAAGAACATATGGGAGAGAACCAAAAGAATAAAAACCATTATGAATATTGGAGAAAAAGAAGATATTTTCTTATTCATAAGAACCAAATTTATAAGATAATCACATAGTAATCATACACATATACCATCTGCCAAAGGTAACAAAAAGTAACATAATTTTTCTTGACAAACAATATTTCACGTCACTATCTTTGCATAAGTTGATTAATAACCAATTTAAAAATTATGGCAAAGAAATTATCATTATTATTATTTCTGCTTCTGACAATATTTGTTGTTGAAGCAAAAGAAACATCAACAAAAGAAAAAGTAGATGTGGCGGCTATACACACTGGCATCCAAAACGGTTCCGAATTTCGTTCCGAATCCATCTCAGCGGATATCACGGGACATGTACTTACTATCACCTTTAACGATAATGTGGGTATAGCGCATATCGTCATTAAGGATTCTAACGGTGTCTCCTGACTTCGTCACTCTATTTTTAGTAAAAATATAAGTTATAGAAAAACAATACTTTAACTCTTTTGCGTACCCTATTTTGGGGTACGCAAGTGTTTTTTTATTATTTTTGTGATATGTATGTAAAG
>SUWS01000032.1 GCA_015061365.1 Lentimicrobiaceae bacterium
CTTGGGCGTATCAGTATTAGCTAAAACACCCATTCGAGAGTTGCTCGCAAAAGACCAACCAATAATCGAAAACCAAAATGTCAAAGAACTAAAATTATTTTAATAAAAATTTATTGCATCAGTAGTAGTTGAAAATTGAAAATTTTTGTAGAGACGTGTCACATTACACCTTTAAAATTAAACACGGTGTAATTGGTGCGTCTCCTGACTTAAATTCTAAAATTCTAAAGTTCTAAAATTCTAAAGTTCTAAAAAAAAGTGCTGGCACGTTTCACAACGCGCCAGCGAGAAAGTTAAATAAAATTAATAATATTAAAAACTACTCCGTAGAGTCAATTTAGAACTCTGGAATTTTGGAATCTTAGAACTTTAGAAGTTTTTCTGATTCCTTGATACCAGATTGAGATGCCAATGATCATTTCTCTTTTCTTCTGAGAGCGTAAGCCGCTCCCATACCTGCTAACAACAACAAGCCTGAACCAAGTGGTGCAGGTTGGTCACCATGTATGTTTAGTCCTGGCATTCCTGGAGTGACTGTGACACCGTTACGTTGTTGATTATCGACATCACTGTATGAGAAGAAAGCGTCGCTCTGTGCACTTGCACCTAATCCTAATGTTAATACGAGTGATATTGTTACTAAAACTTTTTTCATTTTTATTCTTTTATTTTTCTGGCTTCGAGCCTTGAGCCATGAGTTATGAGCGTTTCATGCTTGCCCATTGCTCATTGCCCATTGCTCAGAGCAATTTATTCAACAACTATTTTTTGTACCTTAACTCCGTTTTCGTCTGACATTCTGATGATATAAACGCCAGCTGCAAATTCCGATGTAGAGATGTTTGCCGATTCAGCTACATTATATTCAGCTACCGGACGGCCTGTAACGTCATAGATATTGACAACGCCTTGACCTTCGATGTTGTAGATATACATCATGCCGTTGTTGATGAATGCGAAGTTTTCGTTAACATCGCCATTGCTGTTATCCATAGCCAACTTGATGATGAAACGTTCTGCGCTGTCGTTCGACTTAGCGATGAATGTATAATCTTCTAACAACAAGTTTGTTTCGATACCTGTGAAGCGGTCGACGAGAGTCATCATTGCGTATTCGCAATCTTGTGCTTCAACGCCGATTGTATATTCGCCCATTGTTGCTGCTTGGAATGATACAGGGATTTCTGTAACGTCTTGGTTCATCATTGCTATAGCATAGTTTACGCCATCAACAGGAACATAAACCATCGGGATTTCTGCGTTACGGTGACCAATCTTGTTAAGACCTTTACCATCGTTGAATGAAACGTAAGCCACATCGCTGTAGTTAGCATTAGCGACATTGATTTCCAACTGACCATTGTTGATTTCCGATCTCTTGCTTGCTGGAGATACGACATTATTGATAGTTAATTTTGTTTTTGCATCAGTTTGAACCATTACAGATTCCATAGGAGCTATGACCGCATTCGCAGGTCTTACAGCAATAGCACCATCTGGTGATACAACATAGAAACCATTTGAAAGTCGTGCGCCATTAGTAGTTACGAAGTGAGCTTCACTGATATTGTGTGCAAATGGATTACCAACGAAATTGAAACCGGCAAGATCTCCCATCTCTGGTGTATAAGTAATATTTAATTCAACTGGTTCTACATTAAGTGTACCTGTCAACTCAATGGTGATATCTTCTTTATTTGCGTAGAGATAACCTTGGCCTAATTCGAATGTGCTGAATGGTTGGCCCGCATTCTCGCCATTCTCGTTTGTGTAGTAACGCCACATTGCAGTTTTCTCTTCATACATATAAAGGTCGTGGTTTTCGTTTGCAGGGATATTGACGTTTGCAATTGGAGTGCTGATAGTTCCCCAACCTTCTGTTTCGCCAACTTCACCACTAACTTTTTCAAAAGATTTCTTTGCTACAATAGGAAGAGCAGCATTTGTGTAAAGCTCACCGCCTGAAAGTTCTACTATACCGCTGATAGTACTTGTTGCATCGAGTGTTACGACAGGAGCTGTATAGCTTGCATATTTGCAAACATCGAATGCGAAAGATTTGGTTCCGTCATTATTTGCTTTGATTGTTGAATTGCTGATGCTTACATTACCGCTGTTATTTGAAAGAACGTAAGAATCGCCATCGGTTGCTGACCACATATCCAAGTTAGTACCGTCTAACTTCATGTTCTCAACTGTGAGGTTTGAATAGTTTTGAATTAAGATATAGAAATCATCTTTCGATTCTTCATCTACGTTCAAAGCACCGTTTTTCAAAGTGACAGTGTTACCGGCGAGGATTTGGAAACCGTTAGATTTTGTTGGAGTATCGCCTACGCCTTCTTCAACGAAGGTATAAGTGTAAGTGTTGAAATCTATTGTTATATTTTTGTCTATTACGATACCCTTACCTTCAGCGTTGCGGAGAAGAGTGATTTCATTATTACCTTCTGTTGCTGCTTCAACTGCTGCTGCGAGAGTGTTGTATTCTGTATTTCCAATTTTAGCTACTGGTTGAGAAGTGGTGAAATAAATTTTGTATGGATCCCACGGACCAGGACCTAATACTTGTTCATCCAGATAAATTGCAGTTTCTTCTGCAGTCAATTCTTCGTTTGTTAAATGATTGAAAACTTTAAATGTAATTTCTGAATTATCAAATTTATTTGCACCTCCAATAGTAAAACTCTTTAATGCGTCGCTAATTCCTAATTGGCGTCCATGTACTTCATTATTGATGAAAGCAGCGATTTCAATGTAGTCTACATTTTTCTGAATAGAGCCATCAATATAAACTTCTCCATATCCAATACGCATACCTGCGCCTTCCCAAACTCCTGGTTGATCGAAGTGATAATCATATTGCCCGAAGGCATACGAACAAAGTGTAATAAGTAATGTTAGTGTTGTTAAAATTTTCTTCATTTTTTTGATTTTGATTTTTAAATTAATTTTTTTGCTGTGAGCCGTGAGCTATGAGCACTTCGACAAGCTCAGTGTCTGGTGCTCATAACTCGCTACTCAAAGCAATTATGAATTATGCATTATGCATTATGAATTACTTAACTACTAATCTGCAATTTTGTACATTGCCGTCGTTAGTGATTCTAATTACGTAAATACCTGCTGTTTCAAGAGCATCGATAGAATCAACATTTTGGTATTCTGCAACCTTAACGCCGAGTGCGTTGAACACCTCAACAGTGTCGCATACAGCTTCTAAGTTGATTTCTGTACCAGTTGTTGTTGGGTTAGGATAGATATTGACTTGGCTCATTGCAGCGTCGCCAATACCTGTAGTACCGCGTGATAATACGTATGGTTCATTTACTGAACCAACCATAGCGTTGTTAGAATAGTCGATTCTGTTTACGAGATCATATTCTTCACCTGTTGTAAGGTCATAGTATTTGAATGAGACTTCTTCAACATTGTCGCCGCTGATTGTGAGGAAGAGCATATAAGCGTCTAATACTTCAACGTAGACAGGACGTGCGCTGCCGCGTACTTCGCCGTTTACTAATGCTGCCACTTCGTAGTTGTCGCCAATAGCACCGTCAACAACAGCTGTCATTGTCATGTTGAATGGATACTTGGTGTAGTCAACACTGTAGTGAGTTGCGACTTCAGTCTCATTATTACCTCTTGTTGTTGCAGGAACAATATTGTATGTGAAAGTCTTAGTTTCTCCCGATGTGTTGTTGTACATATAACCTTTTGTAGGTTTCATATTACCGTTACCAAAACTATAAGTCAACCACATACTTTGACCTTCATAATCATAGTATGAAGCAAATGCTCCTTGAGTTTTGATTTCGTCACCATGTGAAGGTTGCAATCCGTCAAGTGCATCTTCAAGTCTTACTTCAACATTAGATGGATATCCTATCCAGTTCCAGCCTGGGTTCAAAGTGATTGTGATTGTTGATGCGTCAACTAAATTGCCTGAGAGAGCTAATTCACATGCTTGTGATGTTTCAATCATATACATCTTTGATACATCGAATATATGTGATTCATAACCCCATCCATAATCAGTACCATCATTTACACCATAATATGTTGCGCTCCATGTTGAATTTTGAACTATTGATTTACCATTAGTGCCGAGAGCACCTAATAAGTTTTCTGTAGTTATATTCAAATAACTTGAATACCAGTTCCAGCCTTTTACTAAGTTTTGTTTTTGTACTGGCATTACTTCCCAGATATTTGAACCTGCTGCTGTTTCAACAGCACTGTGGCCTGGAGCGCAGAAGTTTGTATTTGCACCTTCAGCTGCGTTGTTTTCTGGATTGAAACCGTGGAATGTACCGCCATAAACTGCTATAGTAGTAACATCGCGGGTTGCATCGTATTCGTTAAGCAAGAAGTTAGCATCATCACCTTCTTCTACTTGGAATGTACCGCCGTTGATTACAGCATGTCCGTTATTGATTACATATACTGCTTCTATATTTCCTACATAGTTACCGCCGTCGATAGTTACAGTACCATTGTCTACATACACAGCTTGTGTACCGCTTACTGTACCTTCACCGTCGATAGTTACTTCAATGCCTTCACCGTTAAAGTAAAGAGCTGTTCCGTCTACACGAGTGATGTTGAATTGACCTAAGTTAAGGTTAACAGACTTACTGATTGTAACGTATGTAGAAAGTTCTACGTTATCAAGCAATGTTACTGTTGTAACGTAAGTATCATCATGGTTGTATTTAGCAGCTGCTGCGAAAGCTTCCTCAAGTGATACAAAACCTACTTCGTTGGTGTACCAATTTCCAGATTTATGTTGCTCATCGACGTAAGCTACAGCGTCTTCCATTGTCCACAATTCTTCAACAGCATCATATTTGAGAGCCTTCTCTTTCTGAGCCATCACTTCAAATGGATAGTATTGATGGAGAATGTCATCGTTGAATGTACCGCCGTTGACGATGATATTCTTTGTATTCTGTCCTGAAGCGTTGAAGATCCATGGTGAGCCGTTATCTAATTCACCGACATTTCCAAGTATGAACTTACCACCGTTGACAGTGACAGTTTCATCTTGTTGAGAATATATCATACCACGGCCATTTCCACCATTCTTGAGATTGTAATTACCGTTTTCAATTGTCATTGTACCATCATAACAGAAAAGCAATGAATACACAGAAGAGGCTGCTTCATTTATCACTTGTCCGTGTCCGTTGAGACCATCAGTTTTTATTGTCAAGTGACCGCCATTCGCAACTGCAAAGACGTTATACATAAAGTCTGCAGCAACTGCTGTTGAGTAAAGGATGTTGTCGTTCAAGTCTATCGTCACCGACTTGCCAGAGACTGTATACAAGGCTCTGTATGAGACACCGCCACTCACCAATATCTCAGTAGTGTTATCATTATTTACCTCTGTTACATAAATACTCTTAATCAAATCAATTTCATCACCATCTTGTGCTGCGTCGATAGCTGCCTGGAGTGATTCGTATTGAACCTCACCTATAGCTGCTACGTAATCAGGTGCTCCGAGGTAGTATTTGCCGTCTGCGTAATATACTTTAAGACCTTCAACTGTTGTTGTAACATTATAACCTTCTGGAGCTGTGAGTGTAGCTTCAGCTGTTGTGAGAACTAACTTGCCATAAGTTGTAGTAGATACACCTAACTCTCCATCAAATGTATTTTCGCCTTCAAAGTTGAAAGTAATGATAGATGTTCCTTTCTCCCAAATATAGACAGGTTTTGTTGCAGAAATATTGCAGCCTACAAATTTAATAGTTTTAGCGGCTTGATTCTGAACCATAAGACCATGTGCACTATTCTGTACTGTTACATTTTCTAATGTTGCACTATTAAGAGATGTGAAGTGTGCTACACCATACTCACAATTATCAACTATTGAATTTCTGACAGATACAGTATTGGTTGATTTATTGGTATGGATGAGTCCCCAGCTGTTCTTTATGTTGCAGTTATCGAATACGTAATTTCCGCCTCCACCAGTAACTTTTACAAAGTAACTATTAGCACCGTCAATGTTGAAGTTTTTGAATGTGTATGTAACGTTCTTATTTGTGCTGATTAAACCTGTTGAATTATGGCCGTCACCGTCAATTGTCAATTTCTTGTCAACTGTAACGTTTTCGTTTATGTCAGCGAGGAGAACGATAGTGTTACCTGCTGATGCTGCATCGATAGCTGCTGCGAGTGATTCATATTTTGTTTCACCGATTTGAGCTACGTAGTTGGGCAGTCTGAGGAAATATTTTCCATCAGCGTAGTCTACTTTATAACCTTCCACGTCAGTAGTGACAGTGATTTCATTTGGAGCTGTGAGAGTTGAATTTACGTCAGCTAATTTGAAGTTGTCGAGTTCTTCTTCGATAATAAATTGATCAACAGTATTTGCACCTTCAAATACGTAGGTTGTCTTTATTGTGTTGTTTCTTTTCCATGTACCGAGGATGCTGAGATCGCTATTCTTGATAGTGATAGTCTTTTCGCCGTAGTTTGAATTAAGAACAGCGGCTACTGCGCAATCAAGATTTAGATTTTCAAGTACAACAGCATTGCTATAGTCAACCTTGACACCGTAATTCATGTTGCTTACTGTAACGTCCTTAATAGTTGTGAGGACATTGCCTGAGGCTAACTGAATGAAACCGTAGTAGTTCTCGGCTGTACAATCTTCAACAGTAATATAATATGCTCCGCGTGATTCAATAGCATAACCGTTATAGCCCTTACCGTCAAAGTTTACATTCTTAACTGTAATGTCAGCTTTATTAGTCATTTCCATTTTACCAGTGTAGTTCTTTTCTGCGCCATCAATAGTAACGTTCTTGCCAACTGTAACGTTTTCTGTGATGTCTTTAAGAAGAACGATAGTGTTACCTGCTGTCGCTGCAGTGATAGCTGCTGCGAGTGATTCATAATACGTTTCACCGATCTTAGCAACACCTTTGATTACGTTATACTCGTTGTCAGATTTCTTAATTACTACGTATGGAGTAGTTACGTAAGCTGAAGGATCTTGGTCGAATGTACCGCCAGTGACTACTAAAGTACCAGCTGATGCAAGAGTGTTGTTCTTACCGCCTGAGAAGTCTCCGCCCTCGATGGTTACTGTTGCGCCTGATTGTACATTAACTGCTGATCCGCTGTCGGCTGTTGTTCCCTTAGGACCTACGAATGTACCAGCTTTGATTGTTACGTTAGCAGCATCGGAGACGTTAATAGCGTGACGTGTTCCTTCTGTCTTTCCACCATGATATTCACCGCCGTCGATTGTTGCTGTAACAGCACCGTCGATACGTACGGCATGACGTGCAGAAGCGATGTTAACACCATTCAAGTTAAGTTCACCAGAGGTGATTTCAATTGCACTGGCGCCTGAATTTGTGTTATTGATTATACCGCCATTGATTGTCAAGTTACCTTCGAATGGAGCGAAATAACCGTTTAATGTTACATTTTCAGCAAATGTGAGAGTGATGTCAGCATTGTCAGCAATTGTGATGTTTTCTTCTGTTGTAGTTCCAACTACATTGATTTGAGTTGTTGTAGTTCCAGCGGCTGTAATAGCTCCTTGTAATGTGTTATATTCTGTTTCACCAATCTTAGCTACTGTTGTTGGAGCGAGTACAACTACATTGTCAACTATAACTGTGATGTCGTTATTTACACCTTGGTTACCTTTCTTGTTGTTCCATAAGCTTTCGCCAGAAACATTACCAGAACCGAATCCAGTTGCTGTTGTTTCTCCGTCAATTGTAAGGTTGATACCAGCTGATAATGAAGAATCCATTTCGATAGCTGCTTTTCCTTCTACTGGAGCTGAAGCGATAAAGTCACAATCTGTGACAGTTACTGTATTGAAAGTTGTTGCACTTTCAGTATAAATCAAAACTGATTTACCAGCTGAGTTGAAAGTACATTCGTTGAAGACGACTTCTTTAGCACCGTATGTCCATACGTTGTAAGCGTCTGCGCTGTTTTGGTTGAAAGTACAGTTGTTGAATGTTTCGCTTGTACCATAGAGGAAAGGTTGTCCTTCAAAAGTACATTCGTTGTAAACCAAATTGCCTGAGTGTTGGAGACCTGTATAGTTTACGTTTGGATAGTAGTCGAATGTAACATTGTTGAAAGTGACGTTTGCACTACCCATGTTCTTAGCGCCGATGTTGTCGAATACGACACCGTCAACTGCGCCAGTGATAGTGATGTTTTTGCCTGAAGTGTTGAGAGCGTAAGTACCAGCAGCGAGGATTTTTACTTCGTCACCGTTTTGAGCTGCTGCGAAAGCATCAGCGAGAGTTTTATAATATGTTTCACCAACTTTAGCTACTGCAAGACCGCTAACTTGTACAAGACCGTTAGCATCTGCTTCACTTGTTGCATAACCTTCTGCTAATAATTCGTCTGCATATTCAGCTTTAACTTTGATGGTGTTTGCATTTACATTAGTACTACCATCCAAGAAGTTGGTTGCTTCAATGACGCCAGTAACTGTGATTTCGTTACCTTCTGATTCTACAGATATTGCTAAATGGTTTTCTCCGACAGATTTAAGTATGCTGTTAGCGTCTAATGTCACAGTAACATTTTTTTCTTCTGTTGCTATAGTAGCGAAGCTGTTGCCTTCAACGTCATTAGAGCCTATGTCGCCCTTGAGTGTTGATCCTTCAAACTTAAATTCAGATTCTTCTGAACCTTCTTTAACATAAAGAGCTGAATAACCTGAAAAGTTTGAATCTGTAGCTTTTAAATTTGTTTTGACGAAAGAAATGATAGCATAACCTGTTGTACCAGCATTGATATTGACATTTGTCATGGTAACCTTGGTGCCATTATCAGAACCACCTATTGTCAAAGGTTGTTGGTTTAGGTGTGTACTATAGTAAGTAGGAGCTTCTAATGTTACATCTGTTAATGTCAATTCAACATTTTTACGTGTGTCAACGCAACGTTGTTGTGACCAGATTGTACCGTTCTTGATTGTAGCGTTAGCATGTACTTCAAATGCTTTCTTGCAGTTAGCTGTTACAGTCTTACCATTAAGGTCGATAACGACTGCCTTTTCAACTTTAATAAGTTCTGAAGTCTCTACGTTTCTAAGAAGTTTTACGGTAGCTTTGCTATCACCGCCTGCTCTGTTGACAGCGTCTTGGAGAGTAGAACATCCGTAGAAATCTGAAGCACCTTCGTAGATAACTACTGCAACAGTAGTTCCAGTATTACCAGTTACTTGAGTAGTTCCGCTAATATTGATTTCACCTGTTGCGGTAGCGTTGGTTGCTGCAAAAGAAGGATCTCCATTTTCATCCTTTGCAGTGATTGAACCGCCTGTGATGTTGATTACAGTACCCTCAGCGCTATCTGTTCCGTTATTGTTTAATTTAACAGCTGCATAGTTTTCTGTTTCAGCATTGTCGACAGAAGTGAAGTGTGAGTCAGTAGCATTGATTTCTGCATCTGCACCCCATACGTTGAGAGCTATCTTACCAGTAAACTCAGAGTTTGTGATGGTTACTTCAGCATTATCTGAGTTGCTTGGTAAATTGAGTGCGTATGTTACTACGCTTGAACCATTAACTGTAACATTATCGAGAGTAAGATTTCCATTTTCGTTATAGTTAATACCGCGTTGGCTATATCCCGATGTGAAGTTCAAAGTAAGGTTCTTTATTGTTACGTCTTCAACTTTATTGCTTTCGTTATAAATATCTATAGCGCGGTCTGTACCTGTATAAGTCAAAGTCTTGTCGTTACCATCGAGTGTGATAGATTTTGCTATAACGAATTTTTCGTTTATGGTGATATTGTCGAGAAGAGTGATAATTTGACTATCTGTTGCAGCGGTATAAGCTTCAGCGAGAGATTGGTATCCTTTTGTTCCTATCTTAGCTACATAAACAGGGAATACGTTAAGTTCTGTACCATCAGCGATAGTCAATTGGAAGTCACCTGTTGGAGCTTCGTAAGTTCCGTCATCGCCTTTTGTGAAAACAACGTGATAACCTTCAGTGTTGGTAGCTGTATAATTATTATGAGTACCGTTTATATCAAGTTTATAATCACCGGTAGTTTTACGTATAACAACTGGAAGTTCAGCTGAGATAGTGTTGTCGGTTAATGTCATTTCGTAAGCACCTGAACCGTCAGCGCGAACACCATAGCCTGAAACTGTAATCGTAGAATTTTCTACGAGTAATGAATTTGCGCCTGATGCTGAGATTCCGCTTTTGCAATCTTTTATTGTTGCACCTTCAACATTGATGCCTAATGTACCGTTCATTTGCATTGCTGAATGCAAACCTTCGAACCTAGTTCTTTTAACATTAATGTTTTTACCTTGACGGATACGCAAAGCTACTGCTGAGTTTACAGCATCACCTGTAGCTACGAAATAACAATCTTCAACAGTTACATTGTTTGCATAACGGCCTGGAGCGTTTTGGCTGTCGGACCAAATGAAATCATGTCCACTTTCTGAAGTGACAAACTTAACAGCTTTAATTGTTAATGTTTCATTTCCATAAGTGCTGTTGCCTACGATATTGATTGTACCTGAATATTCTTTTTCCATACCGCCGTCAATTGTAATATTGACATCAGTTGTTTCAGATATTTCAACATCATCACTTATGTTAGCGAGAAGTTTGATAGTGTTGTCACCTTCTTTACAAGCATTGATAGCTTTTTGGAGAGAAGGATAAACTACGTCAGCAATTTGAGCTACAGAATAGAAGTTGATGGTTGAATAATTTGGATGATCTCCAATGTTGACATTTACTTCAAAAGGGAATTCTGTCTCTGAAACATATTCTTTTGTTCCGTTGAAGAATTTGAAGTAAATGTTACCCATGCTGTTGTCTCCATATATTTGGAGATGTACATGATAATTGGATGTTGTTCCTTGGAAAGGAATGATTTCACTGACTGCGAGAAGTTGATCGCCATGAAATGCAGCAACTTGGTAGTCGTCTGTTTGAACTACGTTGTCTAACTTGACCTGTGCGTAGACAGTCATTGAATTTTGGTATCCAAGAGTTCCTGGATCCTCCCAATGTTGTCCGAATAAAAACGGACTTGACATCATCATCAGAAATGTCAGAATAAATGTTTTGATTTTCATAATAAATAAATTTTAAGTGGTTAAAAAATTATTGTTAAAACTATTAAACAAGTTATTTCTGCAATTAAAATTCCTGAATGAAAATGCGTGATGCACCGAGTACATCAGTTTCTTGGCAGTTCTGATCGCTGATGAGCAATGGTAATAGAAATCCTTTCCGACAACGCCTGAATGAGACATCGCGGACAAGACTTCATTGTTAATTATGTTGTTGTTAAAATGTAGGCTGGAGGATTTGGTTTTGGCTGACGTCTGACAGCTGATAGCTGAAAACTTGAAATTACATGAAAAAGGAGATTCGCAAATTAGAGATTCTAATTTACCCCCCCCGTAGGGCTAATTGACTGATAGTCAATATGATATGTAACATCTTATCTTTCAAGTCCTTAATTGTTTTAATAAACGTTATTTGCTATGCTTTCGTACTAATTCTTGAGCCTACAAAAGTATAAAGAATTTTGATATGTCAAACAGTTTAATTAAAAAAAATTAAGAATTTTTATCAACAACTCAGGATTTTATATATACCTATTAATATTAATGCAGTCTCCTGACACATTACACCGATGAAAAAAATAATTTTTGAGACGCACCATAATATGGTTGAAATATGTTTGCGTTGTTTTAATATGTAGAGGGAACAACCATATTAGTGTCACGTCTCTACGGATGTCAAATGTAGAGACGTGACATATTACACCTGAAAAAATGAACACGGTGTAATTGGTGTGTCTCCTGTCACATTACACCTATGAAAAATATAATTTATGAGACGCACCATAATATGGTTGAAATATGTTTACGTTGTTTTAATATGTAGAGGGAACAACCATATTAGTGTCACGTCTCTACGTTTACCTCTGTAGAGACGTGACACATTACACCTTAAAAATAAACACGATGTAATTGGTGCGTCTCCTGACACATTACACCTTAAAAATAAACACGATGTAATTGGTGCGTCTCCTGACACATTACACCTATGAAAAATTAAACACGGTGTAATTGGTGCGTCTCACTTCTTAGATTTCTAAAGTCCTAACTTAACTCCTAAGAAGAATGTCCTTGGCAATGACGGTCCGTATATGTATCCGGCATCGCGGTCGGCTCCTTGGTCGAAGTCGTCTTGATATGAGTTGAAGACATTCTTCACTCCGCCGTTGAATTGTAAGGTTGTCGTATTCGACAGTTTGACATCGTATGCGACTTTTATTCCCATATCGAAGAAGTCTGGAGTCACCACTTCTTCGTCTTCTGCCACGTAACCGGCGAAATGCTGTACTAACATACTGCCGGTGTAGATTCCTGAGAGGGCGATGTTCAAGTTGTTGAACATTGTATAGTCGACGGTGAGGAATCCGTAATGGTCTGGTGTTCTGAACATACGTGTCTGCGGTTTGATGTCAGGATTTTCCGACCATACCTCAGGTTCTTTGTAGCGGCTTTGCTGGAAGGTATAACCGAGTTGCATATTGAGGTCTTTGACAGGAGTATATGTTGCTTCCAAGTTGACACCTGCTACGTAGGCTCCCGATCCGTTGGTGCGTTCCATCAGGATGTTGCCTTGTGCGTCGGTGCCGTTTTCTTTCAGGATGAAGACGTCGTTTAATGTGGTGTAGAATCCTTCCGCCAAGATGCTGAATTCGCCGCCTTTTATCTTAGATGAGAAATTCAACGATCCGCTGAAGCTGTTGGAATATTCAGGTTTGAGTTCAGGGCTGAGTGTGATGATAGCTACTTCACCGCCTACAGCCATGATATGCAGGTCTTCATCGAAAGCCTGTGGTGCGCGGTAGCCCGACGAATAGCTGAGACGTCCCGTGAGGTTTTCCAAGAAGACGTAACGGAAGTTGGCTCTCGGACTGACGACGACATTGTCGATGAGATTATGTTTGTCGACTCTCGCACCTATCAGAAGCCCGACTCTTGAGTTCTTCCATTCGTTCTGTGCGAAGACGCTGGCGATATTGATGTTCTGCACTAAGGTTCTGTCGTAAGCTAATTGAATATCTTCCAAGTTATTTATAGAATATTCCACACCTGCCACGAATTCCGACGGCATGAATATGAGCTTGTCGAACGATTGGTTGAATTGTCCGCCTGTCACCCAGCTGAAGTCGTTGGATGTTCCGTATGCGTTGATGTCGTATTGTGTTCCGTAGTAAGTGTTACGATCCACTTTCTGTAATGATGTGAAGAGAGAGAAGCGGGTCTTGAGGTTTTTAGCTATATAGTCGTATGTAAGTCCTCCGCCGTGTATGTAATGTTCGGCTTGTTCTGCCACAGTGACTTGGTGAGGCATCATATTGATACTGTCGCCGCCTCTGCGGAACTCGTGCATGGCGTGATATTCTGCCGTGATTTTGGCTTGGTTGGAGAATCTGTAGTAGGCGCGCATACCGAGTGAGGTTCCTTTCAGCATTCCGAGTTCGGTGTATCCGTCGTCGTCGTGGTCGTAGCCTTGACGGTCGCGGCTCATTCCGAAGATAGACGCGCCGGCTTTACGGTTAGAACTTACGAGAGCGGCATTCATGGAAGTGACGTTGTCCCACGACTTACCGCCGATGAGTTGCGTGGTGTTAGAAATGTCCAATGAGTTGCGGTAAGGCTCACGGGTGATGATATTGACCACTCCGCCTATAGCGCTCGAGCCGAATATGGCGGAGCCGCCGCCTCTTATCACCTCGACGCGATCTATCATCGAGACCGGAATTTGCTCCAATCCGTAGACTCCAGCCAACGAACTGAAGACAGGACGACTGTCGATGAGTATCTGAGAATATTTACCTTCAAGGCCGTTGATACGTACCGCGTTGACACCACAGTTCTGACAGGTGTTCTCAACACGTAATCCAGGTTGGTAGTTGAGACCCTCGGCGAGGTTCACCGAATTGGTGGTGGTGAAGATTTTAGGTGTCAACACGTTGACGATAGTGGCGGCTTCTTTCCTATTTACTTCATAACGATTGGCGGAGACGACCACATCTTTCATAAGTATTGTATTTTCTTCAAGGGTGAAATTCATCTCCACAGAGTTGTTAGCCTTGAGTGTCACTTCTTTTTCAACGGTTTTATAACCCATGAAAGAGGCTACCACGGTATGAGTCCCGACGGGAAGGTGTTCTAATATGTAGTGACCGTTTTCGTTGGTAGCGGTTCCTATGGTCGTACCTTTTATATAAATATTGACGTATGGAAGATGCTCGTGATTCGAGGCATCGAGGACGTGACCATAGATGTTGGCTTCGCTCTCGCTGTTCTGGGCAAAAGACGTTAAACTTAAAATAGAGACAAGGCTTAATACAAGCATCAGTCTGAGTGAAGATGATTTCTTTGTCATAATGTGAAAGTGATGTTAATTTATGGCGCAAAATTATTGTTAAAAAACATGATGGCATATCACATCATTTTGGTAAAAACAAATTTTTAGTTTAACTATAAATTGTGATATGAGAAGAGAAGCTTATATTTCTAATTCCTAATAAGTGGGTATGCTCATATTTCTATTATCACTAAAAATAATGATGCCATATTATTAATATATCACCTATTTTTGTTATCGTTATTAATAGGCTATTATGAAAGACAACATACATAACTCGACGTACGAAGGTCAGCAGTCTTTGTCGGAGATGGCGACGGGTACTAAATGCGTCATCGTGAAAGTTAACGGTCATGGCGGTCTTCGTCACAGACTGATGGAACTTGGTTTTGTGAAAGGCGAAACCGTCACTGTCATCAAGAATGCGCCTCTGATGGATCCGGTGGAATATCAGGTGTTGCAAGCTCATATCTCGTTGCGCCGTAGCGAAGCCGACAAGATTGAGGTCGTAGCTTTAGATGATGAGAGATACCATTCTTCCGATTTCAACGGAACCATAGCCGACGACATCATCGCCGATGTCATCAAGGAGAAGAGCAACAATATCACCGTGGCTCTCGTCGGCAACCCTAATGCAGGCAAGACATCATTCTTCAACCATGCCACGGGACTTCACGAAAAGGTAGGTAACTACGGCGGCGTCACCGTCGATTTCAAGGTAGGAACTTTCCATCATAAAGGTTATACCATCAACCTCGTCGACTTGCCCGGCACTTATTCCATCACCGAATATTCTCCGGAAGAGAGATACGTGAGAGAATATCTTACCAAGAACAACCCCGACCTCGTGCTTAACATCGTCGACGCATCTAACTTGGAACGTAACTTTTTCCTTACCACTCAGCTCATCGACATGAACGTGCGCCTCGTCATGGCCCTTAATATGTATGACGAGATGACAGCTAAAGGCGACAGATTCGACTATAAAGCTCTCGGCAAGATGCTCGGATTACCTATCGTGCCAACGACAGCCGTCAAAGGAATCGGAATTGATGATGTGTTGGAAACCATAATCGATGTTTACGAGGAGAAGAAGAATCTCAACAAACATATCCATATCAACTACGGTCGTGACATCGAGGATGCCATCGTGCCGATAAAGAGAAAAATTGAAGTCAATAAAGACATCATCAATATTTATCCTGCGAGATATATCGCCATCAACGTCTTGGAAAATTCACAATCAACTATCGAAGAGATAAAGAATCTTCCTAACGGTGATGAGATTGTTGCGGAAGCAGATGAGAAACGCCGTAGTTTAGAGAAAGCTTACGATGAAGACGTCACGACTTTGATTACCAACGCCCGCTACGCTTTCATCAGAGGCGCGTTGAAAGAGACATATAAAAAGGGTGCGAAGAAAATCAAGAACCATGCATACAAAGCCGACGATCTTCTTACTAACAAATGGTTGGGTTTTCCTATCTTGATATTATTTGTATGGCTCATGTTCCAAGCCACCTTCACCATCGGGGCTTATCCTCAAGAATGGATTGAGGCGGGAGTCGCGTGGTTCGGCGAGTTGGTAGGCTCGTGGATGAACGACGGCATCTTGCGTGACTTGATTGTAGACGGTATCATCGCGGGTGTGGGCGGAGTCCTTGTCTTCCTCCCTAACATCCTGATATTATTTTTCTTCATCTCCATCTTGGAAGATACAGGCTATATGGCACGTGCCGCTTTCATCGTCGACAGACTAATGCATAAGATAGGACTTCATGGCAAATCGTTCATTCCTTTCATCATAGGATTCGGATGTTCGGTGCCAGCTATCATGGCGACACGTACCTTGGAGAATCGTAAAGACAGGCTGCTCACGATTTTAGTCACGCCGTTCATGTCGTGTTCGGCTCGCCTGCCGGTATATCTTCTCTTTGTGGCGGCATTCTTCGAACGTCATCAAGGCTTGATTCTGATGAGCGTCTATGCCATAGGCGTGCTGTTCGCCATAATAACCGCCATGATTCTGAATAGGACGGCTTTTAAAGGATTGTCGGAACAATTCGTGATGGAACTGCCTCCGTATCGCGTACCTACGACACGTAACACATTAATTCACATGTGGGACAAGAGTGTGCAATATCTGCAAAAGATGGCTACTGTCATCCTTGTGGCTTCAATTATAATATGGGCTTTAGGATATTTCCCGAGGACGTGCGAGGAAGCCGAACTGATAGCTCAGGAGATAGAACTCGTTGAGGCGAAGACAGATATTTCTGAAGAAGAAAAAAACGTTGCCGTCGAGCAACTGCAATATGAACAAAGATCCGTCCTGAATGAGAATTCATATATAGGACGTTTCGGTCATTTCATCGAGCCTTTTGTGCGTCCTTGCGGCTTCGACTGGAGAATGGGCGTCAGTCTGACTACTGGTATCGCGGCTAAGGAAGTCGTCGTCTCAACTCTCGCGGTTCTCTTCCAGACATCGGAAGAAGACGGTGCCAAACTCGTCGATAAGGTCAGGACACAGGTATGGACCGACGGACCTAAGAAAGGAGAGCTTCTGTTCACACCGTTAGTGGCTTTCGGATTCATGTTGTTCGTATTGTTGTCGACACCATGTTTCGCGACGATAGCGGCGGTACGTCGTGAAGCCGGCTGGAAAGGTGTAGTGTTTACGATCTTCTACAACACTGGCGTGGCGTGGATCGTTTCGTTTTTAGTATATCAAATAGGATCATTTTTTTAAAGATATGTTTCAAACGATAATCGCATATATAATAATAGGTGTGGCGTTGGGATATACGATTTATTCCATCGTAAGGATATTATCACGCAAGAACGTCCCTTCATGCGGAGGCTCTTGCGAGGGATGTAGTATCAAGAAATGTTCTAAGTCAGTTAAAATCTGAGAAACTGAAAATCTGAGAAACTGAGAAATTAAAGAATGCTAATGTTAAATTGTGAATTATGAATTATGAATTAAATAACGCTCTGTTGACATTCGTAAATATGTTAAGTCAGATGGCTCCATATCTGCTGTTAGGATTTCTGATGGCGGGAGTGTTACATGTTTTCGTGCCTAAGAATTTTTTTGAGAGGTATCTTTCCAAAGAGAATTTCAAGTCTGTTTTATTGGCGGGTCTTATAGGTATTCCGCTGCCTTTGTGTTCGTGTGGTGTCATTCCGACAGCCATCTCCTTGAGGAAAGACGGTGCTTCACGCGGTGCTACGGTAGCCTTTATGATTTCCACTCCGCAAATTGGCGTCGACTCTATTATCGCGACATATTCTATGATGGGGCTGCCTTTTGCCATAGTGCGTCCGTTAGTGGCTTTGCTGACTTCGATAGCAGGCGGTGCCGTGACGACATGGTTCTCGAAAGATGAGATTGTGGTTCGACAAAACTGCGCATGCGAGAATGAAGTCAAGCCAAGAAACAGCTTCGTCGAGTTGTTAAGATACAGCTTCATCGAATTGGTACAGAACATTGGCAAATGGTTAGTGATAGGTTTGATAATAGGAACATTGATAACCGTCTTGATACCGGATTCGTTTTTCGCCGACTTGAATCTGCCTTCTATAGTGACGATGTTGATAGTCTTGGCTGTCGCCGTCCCGATGTATGTATGTTCGACGGGCAGCATCCCTATTGCGGCGGCTTTAATCATGAAAGGGTTGTCGCCTGGTGCGGCATTAGTTCTGTTGATAGCCGGACCTGGAGTAAGCGTCGCCTCTTTGTTGGTAGTAGGCAAGTCGTTAGGCAGAAAACAACTGCTGTTTTATCTTGGGTCGATAATCATAGGTTCGATAATCGGCGGGTTGTTTGTCGATTATTTGCTTCCGAGAGAATGGTTTACGATAATGTCGTTATGTGAAGCGGGCGGACATTGCGCCATCGAAGGAAGCGCGTTGACAGCCTCATGGATAGAGATAATATCAGGAATTATTTTAGTGTTACTTTTAATAAATGCATTTATGTTAAAATTATTTAAGAAAGAAAAAGAAGTTGCCGATAATCAAGTGATATATCGTATCGACGGAATGTCGTGCAATCATTGCAAGAACTCTGTTGAGAAAGCCATCAGAGGATTGGAAAACGTTGAGGATGTAGAAGTCGTCTTAGGAAAGAAAGAAGCCGTTGTCACAGGCAGACCATCTGACGATGACGTAAAGAAAGCCGTCGAGGAATTAGGATTCGACTTCAAAGGAAGAAGATGAACTTTTTTAGAATTCTAGAATTCTAGAATTTTAGAATTTTAGAACTTTAGAATTCTCAGGTTTTCAGATTTTCAGTTTTTCAGATTTAAAAAAAACTCATAGTCTTTATCTTACAAAAAAAATAATGACAATTAGTTCAAAAGATGAAATAATTTTGCTATCTTTGCACCCCGATTTTGGAGTATAATGAATACAATGCACGATTACATATTGCCTATAGCAGGATTATCAATAGGTTATCATGATTTTGAGTACGATATCGATGATAAGTTCTTTGATAATTTTGAGTTTTCAGAGGTGAAAAAAGGCAACGTTAAAGTAAATTTGAACGTAGAAAAACATGAAAGAGAGTTCGTTTTGACGTTTAGATTTGCGGGTAATGTGCTTATTCCGTGCGACAGATGCAACGACGAATATGAACAGTCTATCGAAAATGAGGTCGTCATATATCTGAAATATGGACATAGTTATGAGGAGGAATCGGATGACGTGATCGTCATTCCATCTGAAGAAGGTGAGTTCGATGTGTCTTCTTTGATTTATGAATATATCATCTTGTCGCTGCCGATACATAGAGTTCATCAAGACGTGAGCGAGTGTAACCAGGAGGTTATCAAATATCTCGAAAACTCGGCTAATAATATCGTTGAAGAAGATGAGGAGATAGATCCTCGCTGGAAATGTTTAGAAGAATTGAAAGAAAAAGATAATTAATTAACAACAAAAAATAGTGTAAAATGGCACATCCTAAGAGAAGACAGTCTCATACAAGAGGCGCAAAGAGAAGAACACATTACAAAGCAGAAGCTCCAACATTGGCAGTATGCAAAGAAACAGGTACAATCCATGTTTATCACAGAGCTTACTACGTTGACGGTGACTTATACTACAAAGGTAAGTTAGTCATGGAAGGTGCTAAGTAATAATTTAGCAACTTCATCAAACGAGTTTTTGTTTACAGAATAAATTTGTTTCGTCGAAGAAATCTTTGATGAAGCAAATTTTTCTTTTTATATATCTTGAAGAAGAGTTATGTAAATACAATTATTAATTGTAAATTGTTAACTGTTAATTGTAAATTGTTTCGTATCTTTACCAACCAAAATTTATTTCGATTGAGCATGGTCAATATTCTTCAAACAAAAATAGAATTTCTGAAGGGAGTAGGTCCGAAACGCGCTGAGCTTCTTAATAAAGAACTCGGTATATTTACCTTTCAAGACCTTTTGGAGTATTTCCCTTTCCGCTATGTCGATCGAAGTAAAATCCATAAAGTAAACGAAATATACGATGACACAGTCTACTATCAGCTTGTCGGGACGGTGTCTAATGTGAAGACTCACGGCGAACCTCGCATGACGCGTGTCAGCGCAACTTTCTCCGACGAGACAGGCTCGATAGAACTCGTATGGTTCAAAGGACTCAAATGGATTAAAGACAAGTTCAAGTCTGGAAAGAA
This sequence comes from Lentimicrobiaceae bacterium, assembly GCA_015061365.1. GTDB lineage: Bacteria > Bacteroidota > Bacteroidia > Bacteroidales > F082 > Limimorpha. Next base: position 20,122 of record SUWS01000032.1, read on the forward strand.
ATATCTCCTCTTCGGCAAGGCTAACGTATTCAACAACAGATTCTCTTTCACACATCCTGATATAGAGGAATACGACCCTAACGATAGAGTGGTCGGCGAAAGTCTTCAAGGTGTATATAACACAACAGAAAAATTACGTAACGCCGGACTCGGTACGAAACAGATAGCTAAAATTATCAAGACCTTAGTGTTGCAATGTTGGGAGACGATACCAGAGAATCTTCCGGCGTCGTTGATTGCTCAGGACAGACTACTCTCGCGTAAAGCGGCATTCTATAAGATCCATCTTCCGCAGAACAGCAACGACATTCATCTTGCGACGACACGCCTAAAATATGAGGAACATTTTTTCTTCCAACTGAAACTGCTTCTTAACAAAAAGGAAAGGACACTCAACACCCGCAGCGTCGTCTTCAACACTGTCGGCGATTATTTCAATACGTTCTATAACGAACATCTTCCGTTCCCGCTTACCAATGCGCAGAAACGTGTCATCAAGGAGATTCGCAGCGACCTCAAGACAGGTTTCCAGATGAATCGTCTTCTGCAGGGCGATGTCGGAAGTGGCAAGACTATCGTCGCTCTTATGGTGATGTTGCTCGCCCTTGACAACGGATTCCAGGCAGCCCTGATGGCTCCGACGGAGATACTAGCAAACCAACATTACGAGACTATTAAAAAAATGCTCGGCGACATGAAAGTCACGGTGGCTCTGCTCACTGGCTCCACGAAACAGAAAGAACGTAAGACGATACTGCCGGCACTCGAAAGCGGCGATATCAATATCGTTATCGGCACTCACGCTCTCATAGAAGAAACGGTAAAATTCAAACAGTTAGGACTTTGTATCGTCGACGAGCAACACAGATTCGGTGTGGCACAGCGCGCCCGTTTCTGGGAAAAGACACAATATCCGCCTCATACCTTAGTGATGACGGCGACGCCTATCCCCCGAACACTCGCCATGACACAATACGGCGACTTAGATGTTTCAAAAATCGATGAACTTCCACCTGGACGAAAACCGATTCAAACAATCCATCTCTATCATGAACAACGACTGCGACTTCTTTCTTTCATGAAAAAAGAAATAGCAGAAGGTCATCAGATTTACGTCGTCTATCCTCTGATTAAAGAATCTGAAAAGATGGACCTGATAAATCTTCAGGAAGGATATGAGTCGTTGCTGCGCGATTTCCCGGAACCGGATTATAGAATATGCGTCGTCCACGGACAGATGAGCGCGGAAGATAAAGATTTCGAGATGCAACGTTTCGTGAAGAATCAAGCACATATCATGGTGGCGACAACGGTGATAGAAGTCGGCGTCAATGTGCCTAACGCTTCCGTGATGATTATTGAAAACGCCAACAGATTCGGTCTGTCGCAGCTGCACCAACTCAGAGGCCGCGTAGGTCGTGGAGCAGAACAATCGTATTGTATCTTGATGACAGACCACAAGATAACAGGCGAAGGCAAAAAAAGAATGGAGACGATGGCGCGTACCAACGACGGATTCGAGATCGCTGAAGCGGATCTGCAACTGAGAGGACCTGGCGAGACTCAAGGTACACGACAATCAGGAATGTTAGAGATGAAGATAGGCGACTTCGTGAAAGACGAATCGATAATACGTCACACTAAAAGAATGGTAAATCTTCTTTTAGATAACGACCCGACATTGTCGAAACCAGAACATCAGGCCACGAAAGATTATTTCAACAAAAACCTCGCAGCAGGCTTCGATTGGGGAAGGATAGGGTGAGGTTTTAGAATTTTAGAATTTTAGAACTTTAGAATTTTAGAATTTTAGAAATTTTTTAGTTTTTTTTCAGTTTTTCAGATTTTCAGTTTCTCAGATTTAAAAAAATCTGTTGACTGTTGATTGTTGACTGTTGTCTTTTTATTATCTTTGCAAATTATTCATTTAATTATTTAATCGACTGATATTTATGTCACAATTTCAAGATTATGGTTTGAACCCGGCTATACTGAGGGCTATTGATGAGCTGGGTTTTAAAGAACCTATGCCAATTCAACAGGAGACTTTACCTGTGCTCCTCTCACAAAAGACAGACTTAGTTGGTCTCGCCCAGACAGGTACCGGAAAGACAGCCGCCTTCGGACTCCCGCTTCTTCAGAACATCGACGCCTCGCAACGTTGTGTGCAGGCTCTGATACTTTGTCCGACTCGCGAGCTCTGTGTTCAGATTTCAAAAGACTTGAAAAACTATTCAAAATATATCCCTGAGATATTAGTCGTGCCTGTTTATGGCGGAGCAAGTATCGAGGTGCAGTTTAAAGAACTTGCTAAGAAACCTCAGATTATTGTCGCGACTCCAGGTCGTCTCGAAGATATGATACGTCGTAACAAGATAGACTTCTCTAACGTAAGAACTATCGTCCTCGACGAAGCCGACGAGATGCTTGATATGGGATTCCAGGAAGATGTCGATGCGATATTAGAATATATGCCTGAAGAGAAAAACATTCATCTCTTCTCAGCGACCATGCCGGTGGAAGTGGAGAAAATACTCAACCATTATATGACTGACCCAGTGAGAATTTCTATCGGTCAGAAAAATTCGGGAACGGCTAACGTGCGTCACATACATTATTTAATCAGAGCCAACGACCGTTACCTTGCATTGAAACGTTTCATCGACTACACTCCTTCGATTTACGGTATCGTATTTTGTAGAACGAAACTCGAGACTCAGGAAGTCGCAGATAATCTCATTCACGATGGTTATAACGCCGCATCACTTCACGGCGACCTCTCGCAAGCTCAACGCGACCTGGTGATGAATCACTTCCGTCAACGTTATCTGCAAATTCTCGTTGCTACTGACGTGGCAGCTCGCGGTATCGACGTCAGCGACCTTACACATATTATTAATTACAATCTTCCTGACGAGACTGCCGTCTATATCCACAGAAGCGGTCGTACAGGTCGAGCCGATAAGACAGGCGTTTGTCTCAGCTTGATACACTCTCGCGAGAAACATAAGATCAAAGCTATCGAGAAACAACTTGGTCAGACTATCGAAAGAGCGATGGTTCCATCGGCGAAACAAGTGTGTGAGAAGCAGCTCTTCAATCATATCGACCGTCTTGAAAAAGTCGATATCATGCGTGCCGACATCGAAGATTATCTTCCTATAGCTTTCAGAAAACTCAACTGGCTCAGTCGCGAAGACTTGATAGCGAGAGTCGTGGCACTTAACTTCAACCGTTTCTTAGATTATTATAAAGATGCCAAAGACTTGAACTTCGACGATACTAAGCCAGAGAAGAAAGAGAAAAAAGCTAAAGGCGAGAAGAAAGAATACGACGACAGCGGATTACAAAGGTTGTTCTTCAGTAAGGGTAAGAAAGACAGAATCAAACCTAACAGCATCATCGGTAAGATTAACGACGTTACAGGAACTAAGGACATTCGTATTGGCAGAATCGACATGATGGAGAACTTCTCTTTTATAGATGTCGATGAGACACAGGCACAATTCATCGTCGATTGTTTCGCTGACGAAAGAAGAAATAAGGAAGGAATCCGCGTTGAGATAACGACCACCGACCCTAAGCCAAAGAAGAGAAAAGAGAAGAAACAATTCGACGACGACCGACCGGAACGTAAGAACCGCGACAAGTTCGGCGACAGAAGCTACAAACCTGAAGGTAAGAAGGAAAGGAAGAAAGAAGGTCGTAAAGATTCAAGGAAAGATTCTAAGAAAGACCGCAGAGACAGGAAAGATTCAGGACGTAGAGGAAAGGGAAGAAGCAGGTAAAATTTGAGAATCTGAAAATCTGAAAATCTGAGAATCTGTTTGACGTTGAGATGTATTCCTCAGATTTCCAGTATCGTTTTCACATATAAGATACATAATACTTAATATTGTAAAAAACTATGTTATGAAAACAATAAAAGATTTCTAACATCGTTTTTTATGAACAAAGAAAAATAATACAAATGAATCTGTTGTTGCAAAAAAACAAGAATTTTTTCCTCTATTTAGGATACGGTGTTGCAGTGTTATGTCTTGTGCGGTTGCTCGCAATGATGATAACTGCAAATGTATGTGAGTCGATACCAGAGTCGTATAAACTGGAGTATATGACGCATGTATTGAAAGGAATACCATTTTATATAATGGAGTCATTAGTTTTTTTATGTCCTTCATGGTTGATTTTTAAAAAGATTAAATCTATATCTAATCAATCATTGTTCTGGATAATAGCAGGTTTACATGTGTTATTTATCTCTTTAATAAACGGATTTAGAATATACAATATAGGAGAGTTATTGATTCGGATATTTCAGGTTGCTGAGATTTTGCTGTGTATAACACAGTTTGTTATATTTGTATTAATTCCATTTGGAAAATACAGGAAAGCAGGATCTGTTTTTAATCAAAGATTAAAGACATACTTACATATTTTTGGGGATTGTATAGTCTATGCGATATGTCTTGTGGTATTCTATTTTTCCGCAGTTTTAATAATATTTGCTTTATGTGATGGATTATACTTAAATTTTGATGAATATGGTGATATATATAGTGATTTAGGTCCTGCAGGAGCGTGGCTTTTCTTTTATATTGTAATTCCAATAGTATTTATTCTTAGTACTTTCGTCATGAATATGATTAAAAAAACAATTGATGATGAAATGAAAGAACAAATGATAAATAATTGAAAATTGAAAATAAATGACCAAAGACTAAAGTTTTTTTGAATTGGAAATTGTATATTTGCCATAAACAAAATGACTGTTGTCCGTTGTTTGTTGACTATTGACCTATAAATAACTTATAACTATTTATAGTTATGATCACTTTTATAAATATGTTAAGTCAGATGGCTCCTTATCTGCTGTTGGGATTTCTGATGGCGGGTCTGTTGCATGTCTTCGTACCGGCTAATTTCTTCGAGCGTCATCTGTCGAAAGAGAATTTTAAATCGGTATTACTCGCCGGATTGATAGGGATTCCGCTGCCTTTATGTTCGTGCGGCGTCATACCGACAGCAATATCACTGAGGAAAGACGGAGCCTCACGCGGAGCGACAGTTGCCTTTATGATTTCAACTCCGCAAATCGGTGTCGATTCAATCATCGCGACTTATTCCATGATGGGACTGCCTTTCGCTATAGTGCGTCCGAACCAAGTCATCTATCGCATTGATGGAATGTCGTGCAATCATTGTAAGAATTCTGTAGAGAAAGCCATCAGAGGATTGGAAAATGTTGAGAATGTGGAAGTCGTTTTAGGAAAGAAAGAAGCTGTTGTCACAGGAAAACCATCCGACGAAGATGTAAAGAAAGCCGTCGAAGAATTAGGTTTCGATTTTAAGGGAAGAAAGTAATTCGGCTGTTGAACTTTTCTTTATAACAAATTGTAATAACATTATTAGAAACAGTTTCTCAGATTCTCAGTTTTTCAGATTCTCAGATTTGAATAATGTCTGTCCGTAATTATATTTAAATTAATAGTTACGGATATTTAATTTTATTTTATATTGTCCGTAACTCTATTTTTTTTATATTTGCGGACGAATAAAAATTTTTGATATGAATAATAATATTGTCGGGAGAATCCAAGAATGTAATATTTTAAAGAGTTGTTATGAGTCTGACAAAGCGGAACTCGTAGCGGTTTATGGAAGAAGACGTATAGGAAAGACATTTTTGGTTAAGAACTACTTCAAGGATAAGTTCGATTTTTATATTACAGGAATTTATCAGGGGTCAAAGAAAGAACAGTTAGGATTTTTCAACAGACAATTATGTGAATATTCAAAGATGCTTTATCCCAAAGTTGACGATTGGTTTGATGCGTTTGAACAGTTGAAGCATTACATCTCAACACTGAAAAAAGAAAAGATAGTCGTCTTTATAGATGAGTTCCCATGGTTAGATAGTCCAAAATCACGTTTCCTAAAATCTTTTGAGTTGTTTTGGAATAGTTGGGCTTCTGACAGACCCCAGATAAAATTGATCGTATGCGGTTCTGCAACAACATGGATGATGTCGCATCTGTTAGGAGATAAAGGCGGACTTCATAATCGTGTTACAAGAAGAATAAAACTAGCGCCATTTACGTTAGGCGAGACGGAATTGTTTTTAAAGAAACAAGGTATTGTATGGAATCGTTATCAGATTGCGGAGGCATATATGACTTTGGGAGGTACGCCATATTATCTTCAAATGCTTCAGAAGCAGTATAGTCTCGCTCAGAATATAGACCATCTTTTCTTTTCCGAAAACGCTGAACTGAGAGATGAATATACATTTTTGTTTCGTTCTCTTTTCAATGATTCCGCAATATATCGTAATGTTGTTGAATTGTTAAGTAAAAAGGCAAAGGGAATGACTCGCGCAGAGATGATGAGCTGTTTGAAATTATCTGACGGAGGTAATTTTACTAATGTGCTTGAGAATCTGTGTAACTGTGATTTCATTCGCAGATATTCAGCTTTTGGTAAAAAAGAAAGAGATGTCTTATATCAACTTACTGACTTATATACACTTTTCTATCTGAAATTTGTAAAAGACAATAATGGCAGAGACGAACATTTCTGGACCAACATGATAGATTCTTCAGAAAGAAGAGCATGGTGCGGATATTCTTTTGAGCAGTTATGTCTTCATCATATTCCTCAGATTAAAAACAAACTTGGTATCAGCGGAATTCAAAGTGATATATGTTCATGGAGTACGCAAGCTACAGATGAGCATAGAGGAGGACAAATCGACTTAATCATTGACAGGAAAGATCAAATTATTAATCTATGTGAGATGAAGTTTTCTGTCAGTGAGTTTGAGATAAGCAAGAAATATGATGAAGAGATGCGAGAACGCAGAGAGTTATTTCGTAATATTTCGAAGACAAGAAAGGCTTTACATCTCATTATGATAACGACTTACGGACTGAAACAGAACACATATTCAGGCATGATACAAAATGAAGTCGTTTTAGATGATATGTTTTAGAAAGATGTCATATTCTAAAATTTGAACAAAGTCTGTATCCCGTTGTCTTTAGTCAGTAGTCATAAAAAAATAAATCATGAATACCATCGAATCAATAAATAACATCGTCTCGCAACAAAGAGAGTTCTTTTTGACAAACGAAACCAAGTCAATCGATTTTAGATTGAAACAGCTGAAGAAGTTGAAGCAAGTCGTTGTGAAATATCAAGATGAGCTTTATGATGCTTTGTGGAAAGATCTGCATAAATGTAAGGAAGAGGCTTTCCTGACGGAAATCACGATTGTGTTAAATGAGATTAACGATCATATAAAAAATATTAAGAAATGGGCGAGACCTGAGAAGGTTAAGACTCCCGTTTATCTCATGCCGTCGAAGAGTTATGTGACGTATGAGCCTTTCGGCGTAGCATTGATTATCGCGCCTTGGAACTATCCTTTCAACCTGATGTTCACTCCTTTGGTCGGGGCAATCTCTTCTGGTTGTTGCGCTGTCTTAAAGCCTTCGCCTTATTCTCAAAACACTTCGGATGTGATGCAGAAAATGATAGACGAGACCTTCGATAAGAATTATATCACGATGGTTCAAGGTCATAGAGACGTAAATCAGGCTTTGTTGGCACAGAAGTTCGATTTCATTTTTTATACGGGAAGTCCGGATATGGGCAGAGTCGTGATGGAGGCTGCTTCTAAAAATCTCACGCCATTGGTTTTGGAACTCGGCGGCAAGAGCCCGTGCATCGTCGATAAAGACTGCAATATCGACTTCGCAGCGAGAAGAATAGTCTGGGGTAAGACGATAAACGCGGGACAGACCTGTGTCGCTCCCGATTATCTCATGGTGCATCAAGATGTTAAAGACGAATTGTTGAAAAAGATGATTTATTATGTCGAGAAATTCTATGGCGACGACATGCAGAAAAGTCATTGTTTCTGTAGGATTATCAGCGACAAAGCATATAACAGATTGGTCTCTTATCTCGATGAAGGAAAAATCATCTACGGCGGAAAATGTGACAAAGATGAAAGATATATTCAGTTTACCTTGTTGGGATTAGGTCAACAGACAACAGACAACGGACAACAGACCTCTAATGTGATGTCAACAGAAATATTCGGACCGATACTTCCTGTCATAGAATTTGACAATATTAATAAGGTATCGGAATTTATCATGAATCGTCCTAAGCCTTTGGCGTTATATTATTTCGGTGACGATGAAGGCACTGAAGATATTTTGCGGACAACGACATCAGGAGGAGTTTGTCTGAACGACACTATCTTACATGTTGCCAACGAGCATCTGCCTTTCGGCGGAGTAGGGGAGAGCGGCATGGGAAAATATCACTCCAAGGAAAGTTTTTTGGCGTTCAGCAACAAAAGAGCCGTTTTGAAATCATCAAATCGAATCGACTTCATGATGAAATATCCGCCTTACGATAAATTGGAAATGATAAAGAAGTTGATGTGAGAAGATGACAGTTGTTAATAATCTTTTAATAATAAAATCAGCCGCCACTGTAATCTGACGGCTGATAATTTAAAACTATTATTTCTTAACTTCCTCGATCCACGACTTCAGTTGTTCTTCCGTAGCTCCGTTGAGCAGTTTCGCTTCAACCCAGTCGATTTCAGGATACGCGGCTTTGAACTCTTTGAGAGCCTTTTCGGGAGTGCTGCCACCTGATGTCGCAAACATCACGACTTTCTTTCCTTCAAATCCGTATTCTTCAACAAACGAATTTATAATGGTAGGAGCGGTGTACCACCAAATTGGGAAACCGATGTAGATGACGTCATAGTCATCGTGGTTTTTCAAGTCTTTGATGAAAGCAGGACGGAAGGAGCGGTCGTTCATCTCAACGCTGCTCCGTGAAGTCTTGTCTGTCCAGTCAAGGTCGGCTTGCGAATAAGGCACTTCAGGTCTGATTTCAAAAATGTCGGCACCTGTGATGTCGGCAATCTGTTTCGCTACGGCTTCGGTGTTGCCCGTGGCGGAAAAATAAGTCACTAACGTTTTCATGTTCTTGTCATTTTGAGCGCAGCTTGTTAATGTTGTTAATATCACTGCAAAGATTAATGTTCTTTTCATAAAACAAAAGTGTTTAATAAATTCTTCATTGAAAGTACAAATATAATTTTTTATTGTTTTAGATAAAAAAACTAATCGATTATTTCTCCACACTCCACATTTTCCCTCCTCATTTTCTCAAAAATAACCAGAAAAAATTTGTTATATAAATGTTTATCTGTATATTTGAGCCCAAAAATTTTACCATTTAAAAGCTCAATGAAAAATAACATCTTAGATAATATCATAACACAAACGTTGAAGAATAGAATCTCCTTCTGGTATAAGTTGATAATATTCCTTATTTCTGCTCTCAACATAGCGGCTTGCGTGATAGACTACGGCTTCGTGCTTAACGACAAGGAACAGAATGTAATCTTCAATATTTACAATATCGCGTGGTGGTGCTATTTCATTACGTTTTTCGTCCGCATTGTCTTTCAGTGGAAAATGATAAATCGTAAGACAATATCACTCACGACAATTACCGGCTTACTTTTGTTGTTCTCTGCATTACCTAAGTTCATTCCAATAACAGAAGCGAGTGCTCTTTATAATATATGGCAGTTTTTCAGTAACAAACATTTCATCATATTGACATTACTTCTCTTCGCGGCTTTAGAAGTGTCGAGCGGTATTATCAATTTCATAAATAAAAAGACCAATCCAGCTTTGCTGATGACAGTCTGCTTCGCAATCATAATATTATTCGGCGCCTTGTTACTTCTGCTTCCGCGTTCTACTAAAGAACATATCGTGCTTCCTGTTGCAGATGCCATCTTCATATCCACTAGTGCGGTCTGCGTTACAGGACTTTCCACAGTCGATATTGCCCAGACATTCACCTACGAAGGACAAATTGTCATCGCGCTTCTCATACAGATTGGAGGTCTCGGCATCATGACGATAACAAGTTTCTTCGCCATCTTCTTTATGGGTGGCACAGGACTCTTCAACCAATTTGCTCTACGCGACATGATCGGCAGCGAGACATTCAGCTCTCTCATCTCTACCTTATTATATATATTAGGTTTCACTTTCATCATCGAAGCCATCGGAGCATTTTTTATATGGCTCAGCATACATGGCACCATGAACATGAATCTGCATCAAGAGATTTTCTTCTCCATCTTCCACTCCATATCTGCTTTCTGTAACGCAGGCTTCTCCACCTTGAGTGGCAACCTCGGTAATCCGACCATAATGTATAACCATAATGCCTTCTATATCATTATATCAACCTTGATAGTACTCGGCGGCTTAGGTTTTCCTATCTTAATGAATTTTAAGAAAATGCTTTCGTATAAGTCAGGAAAGTTTTTCGACAAGATTTTCAAAAGAAAGAAACAGAGACCGTTCTACTCGCATATCGCTAATATCAATACGAAGATTGTTCTGAGTATGACAGCAATCTTAATCGTAGTGGGAACCATAATCATCGCTATCAGCGAATGGAACAGAGCATTTGCTGGTATGCCGTTTTTTGATAAGATCGTACAGTCTCTTTTCAATGCCATAGCTCCAAGGACAGCAGGATTTAACAGCATCGACTTGACTCAGTTCTCGTTGATAACGATAATATTCTACTCGTTTCTGATGTGGATAGGCGGAGGCTCGCAATCGACAGCTGGCGGTATAAAAGTAAACACCTTCGCAGTGGCAATGGGGAATTTCTTCTCTGTGATAAAAGGTCAGAAAGACGTACGTCTCTTTAACAGAGAGATAGAAAGCGACTCCATCCGCCGAGCCTCAGCCGTAATATTCGGTTCTATGCTCACAATATTGATTTTCTTCATAGGTCTCGTGATAATGGAACCCAATATATCAGCGAAAGGTCTGCTGTTCGAGACAATTTCAGCATTTAGTACCGTAGGTTCAAGTCTCAACGTAACTCCACTACTATCAGACGGCAGCAAGATATGGGTCACGATACTTATGTTCATAGGTAGAGTCGGCTTGATAACAGTGTTAATGAGTTTCATAAAACATTCAGAGACGCCTAAATACAGATTACCGAAAGATAATGTAATAATAAATTAAGATTATATATGAAATATTTAATAATAGGACTTGGAAATTTCGGCAAGACATTAGCCGAAGATCTTACCGATAACGGCAATGAAGTTATTGGTATCGACAACGATGAGCGTAAGATAGAAGATGTAAAGGACAGGATTTCACTTTCTTATATCATGGATGCAACAGAAGTAAGTGCTTTGAGATCGTTGCCATTAGATGAGATCGACTGCGCCATAGTAGCAATCGGGCAGAGTATGGAACATTCGCTGAGGACTGTAGCAGCCTTGAAAGAATTGTCGGTTAAGAATATATACGCCCGTGCTATAGACAATACGCATAGATCTATTTTGAAGGCGATGAGCATCAAGAAGATCTTTATTCCTGAGAGCTATGCCGCACGATTGTTCTCGAGAATGCTCAGCGATGAAAACAGCGTGATGGAATAAGTCTCATCTATATTAATTAAGGTGTAAAGGTAATAAAGGTTTTAAAGGTAATACTTATAACTTTTAAAGGGACTTCTATAAATTGCTTTACATGTGATTTATGAATTTTTCTTTGAGAATCTTTTGTCTTTCTCAAAAGAGCAAAGCAAGCTAAGTGAATGAAACATGTAAACTTTCAAACTTAATAACTTTCAACTTTAAAACTACTCTAAACTATCAACTCTAAACTATAAACTTTAAGGGGATTTCTATAAATTACTTTGCGAGTGGTCAATGTTTTTAACTTTGAGAATCTTTTGTCTTTCTCAAAAGAGCAAAGCAAGCTAAGTGAATGAAACATGTAAACTTTCAAACTTAATAACTTTCAACTTTAAAACTACTCTAAACTATAAACCTTCAACTCTAAACTTTATAATGAGGGCGTTCCGGCTATGCCGTCGGGCTTTCCGCTGTATCTTCGCTCGCTATGTATCCGTCCCGCCACTAATCCCTTCTCACAATCTTCGTTTCCGTTCCCGCTTTGAAAACCCTGCTGGCTCGCGAAGGATGCCGCTTCAATCCCTAACGCGTGGAGGCTGCTGTCATAAAGGGCGCTACCCGGAACATCCGCGCCGCTATTAATTAATAAGGTGTAAAGTTATAGAAGGTTTAAAGTTAATAGTTGATGGTTGATAGTTGATAGTTGAGGATGTTGTGTTATAAGTTTTCAATGAACGTTTATCCTCTGCGTTCACTGCTACTTTGCGGGAATTTCACCTTTTGATTTGTTGTCTTTTTACCCTGCCGCCTCAAAAAAAAAACGTGCTGAAATCGCTCTGTTTTCCGTAGTTTTTTCGGATTTTGTGATATTTTTCCGTCCGGACCGGTCCTGAAATGGAGTAAAAAAGGCGAAAAAAGGCGAAAAAACGTAATAAAATTACATAAATTCGAATATTTTTCATTATGTAAAACATTGGCAATCAGCTAAAATAAAAATAATTCAAAAAAAGTGAAAAAAA
>SUWS01000095.1 GCA_015061365.1 Lentimicrobiaceae bacterium
CCCTAAAATGTATATGATATATAAAGATAGACTTGATCAAAAATTTATTACTGCATAGATAAAATATTTTTTAAAATAATTGTAAATTAATTTGGATTTTAACATAGAATACGTGACACATTACACCATTGAAAAATAAACACGATGTAATTGGTGCGTCTACATCGAATCGAAAGTTGAAAGTTGAAAATTGAAAATTAATGAAATCGTTGTTCGTCATAGATAAGCTATTGGTTTCCAAATTTATAAAATTTGGAGTTGTCGGATGCTCGGGGATGATTATAGATTTCGGGGCGACATACCTTTGTAAAGAAATATTGAGAATAAACAAGTTTGTCAGCAACGCTATAGGATTCATCCTTGCCGCCACATCAAATTATTTTCTCAACAGGATATGGACTTTCGAAAGCAGCAATAATGAGATAGGGGTTCAGTATCTGCAATTTATGATGGTTTCAATTATCGGATTAGGGATTAATTCATTGGTATTATATCTTCTTAATGAGAAGATCAGATGGAACTTTTATCTGAGTAAGTTATTCGCTATAGGGATCACGACGGTCTGGAATTTCTTCGCGAATCTGTTGTTCACTTTCGCTTGATTTTTCATCTACATCTAAAGGCATAGCAAACACTAAAAACGAATTGAAGAACGCAAATAATGTCACGCCGATCTGTGTCTCTAAGGTGTCTTCGGTAAACATCGAAAGCATCATGATGAACATGAAGATCAAATAAAGATAGTTGCGGTTTTTCTTGTCCGCCACGGCAGGATATAGCAATGCGAACAGATACCACAGCAAACCGACTATTCCAAATGCGACCGCTATCGCCAGATATTGGTTATGACTTCTGAATCTGTACTCCGGCAGAAGTTTGGAATCCGTCTCCTCATAATAATTCGCGAAGGCGTCCGCTATGTCGCCAGTACCGACTCCGACAAGAGGATTCTCCTTAATAATATTTAATGAAGCCTTGATGTATTCGACACGCTGAAACACTGAACTTCCATTAGCATCCTTAGACTTCTTGTAGTTGCCGTATGCTACCATTATCTTCATGATACGCGTCTTGATGCCAGGATTCTCTATATAATTGTAATTCGATATTCCATTCTCTATATTACGTATATCATCATCAGTAAGTTGCGAAACACCTTCAGCGTCTTTCCTGAGATCCTTAGACGTGAGATAACGTACTAAAGAAGCGTATCCGTCGTCAAATTCACGATTGATTTTCTTGTCGCTCCTCGCATTCCAAGCGTCCATCATCTCTTGCTTCGACAAATATAAACCTACATAACGACCATCTTCAATACCGTAACGAATAGTATCAAAAACGTACGGATTACCCAACTTGGTATGCGTATCCAATTGTTCAACAACGACTTTTTCGGGAGTATTGTAATCGCGTATTATCTTGTAAGGATAAGAGAACAACATTACCATAAATGCAACAGCTACAATTATTGAACATATTCTCGCTATTCTGTTTTTAGTTCTGAAAATAAAATACAACGTCAAAACAATACATAACGCAGCTATAATCAAGACTCCGATGAAGGACTCAAGAATCAGGACCTGACATAAGAACCACATTATCAGAACGACAACAACAGCTTTCATTATCGGACTATAATTTCTTCTGACAAGATAATATCCTAAGATAAAAATCGAGAACACTATACAAAGCGAGACTCTGATATGGCTTACGAAGACCGACAATTCACGCACGTCAACGAAGTCGCGACGTAGGAATTTTATCGTTCCAAGAATCGTGACAAAAAACACCGAACATATAAAGAACCATAATACCGCATCGAACTGCTTACGGTTCAATGGTTTCATCGACGAAAGTATAATAGGGAAAACCAATAGAGGGAGTTTTATCCTAATGTCTTTAAAAGCATATTGAAAGTCGGAAGTAAAGATAAGTCCTACGAAATGCATCACGTATATCGACACCATCACGACAGCGACCTTGTTATGCAGGAAGTCATTAAAACGTGTTTTTATGTTGAACCATATTCCTTTGAAAGAAACGGCAATACGAGATAGTATCCTGTTTACTAAAGGCTTTTCCATGAACATCTTGTTGACAGCCCTCATATCCAAGCCGAGTAACAGCCACAACGCCAAGAGATAGAACTGCGACACGCTGAGTCCGAACTTCGAAGTTGGCAAGAATATTCCTATCAGAATCAATCCCACCAAGTAGAAATAAGTTCCCGTTTTACCGTAGTCGACTTTCATAATCAAGTTATCAGCCGTCAGCATTCAGCCTTCAGCGTTTAATTAACACCTTTTAATATGTTTTCGTATTCATTTTCACCGTTTGAATCGAGCAGAATTTCAACAGCACGGTTCAATTCCGGATCATCTTTCAAAGAAGAGATGATCTTACCTTTTTGGAAATAGTAACGTCCCACGATTTCCATCTTAAGTATTTCAGAGATTTCTTCTTTGTTATTTATCAAGTCGTTATCTTTATGACTTCTTAACTCTTTCTCAAGGACATCAAGTTGTTCCTTAATATTGTCGTAATAACCTTCGAGTTTTGCTGTCTTTATCAATTCTTCGAAATCCTTTTCACTTTCTGAAGTATAGCTAAAATCTTGTTCTTCCACGAAGTTTACGAAGTCGTTATAAATCTCGTCCGTTATCTCGAACTCTTCAGGAGGAGCAATGGTCTTATGTTCTCTGTAGAATTTATTAGCGTATTTGAAAATCATGTTCTGTGCATAGAGATGCACTGTTATCGTCGAGAGGATTTCTGGTTCAATCTTCACGTCAGGTTGTATGCCATGACCTTCATATACTATTCTTCCGTTAGCCGTCTTGAACTCAGGACCGAGGGTGTCGTTTTTAGCGAGCGTATCGTTTTTTGTTTTTTTAGAATAATCTATTTCCTGGATGCAGCGTTTGCTCGGGATATAATATTTAGAGACGGTGACTTTCATCTGGGCATTGTAAGTCATTGGAAGTATGTTCTGTACTAAACCTTTACCGAAAGTTCTCTGACCTACTATCACGCCTCTGTCGAAATCCTGTATCGAGCCTGATACGATTTCGCTTGCCGATGCGCTCGATTCGTTGACTAATATCGCGAGAGGTATTTCTGTATCTTCCGCTTCATATTTAGTGTAGTAGTTTCTGTTTTGGTCGGGGGTTTTGCCTTGTGTATAAACGACGAGTTTATTTTTCGGCATGAAGATATTCACTATATCGATAGCCTCGTTAAGCAGTCCGCCTCCATTGCCTCTGAGGTCGATGACGACACCTTTAAGTTCATTTTCCGACTTCATTTTCAAGAAAGCCTCCTTGAGTTCCTTGGCTGCATCTTTAGTAAATTGATTCAGTATGATATAAGCTATTCCGCCATCGAGGACAGTATAATAAGGAATGTTGTCTATCTTGATTTTTTCGCGGGTAAGAGTTTTAGTTATAATATTTTTCTCGCCTTCGCGTCTTATTTTCAACGTGAGTTGAGATCCCGGTTGACCTTTAAGAAGTTCGCTCACCTCGCTCACTGTTTTCTTCTCTGTGTTCACGCCATTGATTTCCAGTATCGCGTCGCCAGGAAGCAGTCCCGCTTTATGAGCCGGGAAGTTCTCGTAAGGTTCTGAGATATGCACGTTATCGTCATAATATTGAATTATAGCGCCGATTCCGCCATATTCGCCCATGGTGAGAAGTCGCACGTCCTCTATCTCCGATTCCGGGATAAAGACGGTATAAGGGTCCAACTCTTTGAGCATGGCATTGATAGCAGTTTCGTTAAGTTCTGCCGGATTTATCTCGTCGACATAATTCATGTTGAGATACCTCAGAACATTATTATAGATGTCGATGCTTTTTGATATCTCAAAATTATTCTGTTTTTCCTGAGCGTAAGATAATATCGGGAAAAACAATAATACCAATAAAAAAGATCTTAACTTATTCATAACAAAAATCAAAATATTAAATCATACAAGATTCACTGCTTCTCGTACTGTTGTACTTCTTCGTAAACATATTCCAATTGTATTCCAGCTTTCCTGAACATATCTTCCGACTCTGCACTGTCGTGATATTTTCTCTGGCATACAACCCTTACGATACCGCAATTGATGATAAGCATGGCACATGTGCGGCAAGGTGTCATCCTGCAATACAACGTGCTTCCTTCTAATGCTATACCCCGACGGGCAGCTTGCGCTATGGCGTTTTGTTCGGCATGCACCGTTCTCACGCAATGCTGTGTTATGTGTCCGTCTTCATGAATCATCTTCTTGAAAAGATGACCGACCTCATCGCAGTGGGGAAGTCCCGTTGGTGCCCCTACATAACCCGTCACCAAAATCTGGCGATCTTTCACGATGACACATCCGCTCCTTCCACGGTTACAGGTGGCACGCTCAGCTACAGTATCGGCTAAATTCATGAAATATTCATCCCACGACGGGCGTCTGTATTCCTGTTCGCCGATCTTATTCAAAACCTCTTCCACTTTCTTATGCAGATCTTCTACAGTTCCATCATTCATAAAGATATAATTAGCTTCTTTGATGCAGGCCGCAAGGTTCTGCTTATTGGGATCCTCCGACGTCATCTCCCGTTCTTCGTTGGCTACAAATGTCTCATAGCTGACATAATCAGTTTCCGATTTCCTTTCTGTTATACGTTGATAACGCGTCTTCTTATCAGCATCAACAGCGAATAGGTAGAAGTTGCCTTTAGAGCGCAACGCTTCGACCTCACCCATAGTACGTACGCTTTCTATGACGGCATTCTTACCTGTCGCGAAAGCTCGCTCATATAACTGTAACGCTATGTAACTCGGAGAATGTTTGGCTCTCAAATCGTTACCTACTTCCGTAAGAGTATCGCGATTTACTTCCAAACCTCTTCTGTGAATCTCTTCTGCAATGAATGCACGAACCGAGTAATGGACGTATCCTTTTTCCTTCACGAGATAATCGACAATAGTGCCTTTGCCCGCTCCTAATGTTCCTGTTATTCCTATGATGTTCATATTATATTTTTACCAAGTTTATCATTATCTTATTTGGTTTGAATCGTTATTGCGTATTTAGCTTTATCATACAGAGACGGCACTTTACACGCCGGCAGAGCATATAACAATTCTACTGCAAAAATAATCATTTTTTCCATTCCATAAAAAATATTAAGAAACCAGACAATCATATATAAAACAATTGTTTAGGATATATCCCCCCTATCACAAAATCTATACTTCTACTAACAGTAACGAATGTTATTTCTATATATTTTCCGCTTTTGACCATAAAAAATTTAACATAACCTTTACTTCACTTCTTTGTTTGAGTAGAAAAACGAAGTTATGAGAAAAAGTCAACAAGTCAACGAGACAACAAGTCAACGAG
>SUWS01000033.1 GCA_015061365.1 Lentimicrobiaceae bacterium
AGCAGAAATGTGCAGGCAAGGCTGTTATAGCTCTGGACACACCTACTGACATATAATCTTCCACGTTACCGAAAAGATACAGCACATTCTCAAAAGCCGCGAAGCCCATCGAGACGCAGACCGCATATACGATGCCGTCCATCTTCTCGTCGAAGTATTTGTTTCTTCTTACGACGAGCCATAATATAAAAAGCTTGGCAGCCTCCTCCGGTATGGCAGCGCCGAAAAAGGAGATTCGTATCGCATCAGCAACGGTAACTACATCATGAGAATACAAACCTAATATTTCTGATGGCACTGAGACCGCAAACGACAGAGGAGCCGACAGCAATCCGAGCAGGAAGGCTCTGATCAATTGCCCTACAGGTTCTGGCGACATCTTATCCTTACGGTTGATATATATAATGAGAAGAAGCACTGGTATAAGTGCCATACTGAATATCGAGATTGTTTGTGAGGACATGGTTTTATGTTTTAAAATATCATTAAAGCAACATTTCTAAAAATAGATAAAGACTGCATTTACAAAGCATCTAAAGTTACAGTAGTAACAACTACGTCTCCAAGTAATGCAGGGATTTTCTTCCAGTATCAAGAATAAGAATATTTCCAAATTTTATTGTAAGTTGTGAATTATTTATATTGTATGTTCTATTCATTATAAATCATATAAACCATATAAACAACATGTAATAAATAAAACAAAAAACTGCTATTATTAGGAAATGAGAAACAGCCGTACTCCATTCCAAGTCTTGTATGCTATTATTTTTCAAAACAGCAAAAGCAGAAACACCATTCTTTCGAATGAGAAGAACAACTATAGAGAATATTATTAACGGAAGAATAAAAATCATCACCTCAAGACCAAAATCCAAGCATATAAAGAAGCAGAACAACAGCGAGAGTATAAATCCTAAAGGATTATTTTTTAATATACAATACCCCCACTCAATAGCAAAATAAGCCGATGCAATTGAAGAATAATCAGCCCCAATTTCAAGAAACAAACCCAATGCAGAAAATGCCACTATTATACCGACAATATATAATACATTCACAATCCAATGCTTTTTTGACATTGCTTCCTTAAGTTCCGTCCATTCTCGTACAAAGACTTTTTTTAATGAAAGTCTATTTGACGTTCTCGTTCGATATAGTTTCTTATCTTTGTCAAAAGTGCCCTCTTCCTTTGTTGTCTTCTCTTGTTCTGCTATCTTTTTCTCAAAATTCCTAATTTTCTCGTACAAATCCGAAATCTCGGTTTCCAATTCAGTAATTTTCCTGTCTTTTACTTCTAATTCCTTGCCATCTATTTGTTTGTTTCTATTAACTATTCCGATAAGACATTTCTTCTCTGTTTCATCAGATAATCGTTCAATTTCTATAATAAGTTTCTTTCTTACGACTTCCAATTCCGAGGTTTTTAGTTCAAAGTCATCTATCTGGCTCTTTATCGCTTTAATCTCTTTTTCCAACAGTTCTCTTTTCTTTGTATTCTCAACTTCCTCTCTCTTTTTTCTTTCCTGTTCCTGTTTTTCAAATATATGATGCTTCACTGCTTCGACTAGATCTTTTATTCCTTTCTCAGGATTTTTTTCATAATCCAAATAATCCAAGTCGGCTATCCTCAACATAACCGAGCGATCATACTTTGATGCATCTATACGAACAGGTATTATTTTCTTATCCATCTCATGTGCACAGGCAATCTCCTTTCGAGTCCATGGAGAACTATTGGAATTTATAGTTGACAAAAACACAAAAATTTCAGATGCTTCAATATTAGCGACTATCTTATCAGCAAAATCATCGCCATGATCTATGCCGTCTTCATCGAACCAATATGTTATTTCCGCTGAGGACAAGGCGTCTTTAATTTTAGAGACGACATTATCGGGAATGACATTCCTCTTCTCATCAACATAATCTTTCCTTGAATAACTAATAAAAACATCATATTTTTTCATAATCTACAAGCACATCACAAAAAACAAGCTTTTAAATTACCTTTAGACTTTTGTCATTAGACTTTAGACTTTTGTCATAACTTATAGAGATCCCAATCAATATCCAATTCATGTCCGCATTTAGAACAAAATACATCATATATCGCAATAGGTGTCTTTATACCATTTTTCTCACATTTCGGACATTTCAAGTCGAAACTTGCGTTAAATATCTTTATCATCAATGTTCTATATAAGTCGGTGTCTTTTCTCTTCACCAATTCATAACCTAACTTATACATCAGCTTGATTGTCTGCATCGCCATCTCTCTGTCGTATTCTTTCTCCGACTCAGGCAGCTCACGATATGGCACCATGCAAGGATTCTGTTTTTTATCGTCATCGCGTTTCGGCCCGTAGGTCCAGCCTTCGTTCTTACGAGATAATGCCCAGATATCGTGTGCATTTTCAGCGATAGCTTCTCTCAATTCTGTCAGATTGTCAGGCAATTCAACTTCCGACAAGTCAATAGGTTTTGGATTATATTCTTTCATATTTCTCGTATTTTTTATTTAACAATTTCTATCTATATCAACATTGTGAGCATTGTGTTTTTCTACAAGATGCAATATTCTCGGAATGGCGCTGTTAAGAGTCTCGTCATAACTCTTAGCTCCTGAATCTACTTTATTAAGATGTTCATACTCGCAGATATTCGGGTGAATACGATCGAGTCCTTCCTTATATTCTTTCTTTTTGGAATCATATTTTCCGTATGTTGTTTTAGAATATCTCTCTTTGTCTTTTTCCTTTGCTTTCAACTGCTCTAATAGTGTCAACTGCTCCCATTTTTTTGTACCTCCACTGTATTCAGATGCATATTTCTCTCTCCATTCATTTCTTTCGTCTCTATCTAACTTCTTATTCAATTTTTCAAATTCCTTATCAACACTTTCATCGCAAGGAGAATAGCCAAATAAAAGCTGCTGCACATTCCACCTGTTATGCTCTGATATGGCGAGATTATCATTTCTCAACAATGGTTTCAACTTATTGATAAAATCAATATCATTTCTCAATAATACAATAATATTTGTATATGTAATACATTGTGAATTATCTGTCATGACACTTCTAATCTTGAGATAGATAGAATCGACAAAATATCTGTTGGAGAACATTTTGTCGATAGACAACACTTTCCATGTATCTCTAATTTGTTTGTATGTCTCCTTATTAGACAGGTCGATGTCAGAGCCTGTTCCTCCGTTCACTCCTATATTATATGCTTCATTCACTAACATCGGCATAAGATATTCATGTTTCCTGTCGCTCATATATTCGCCGTATAACATTCCGAACGGACGTAACTTTTTGTATCGTCTATCTTTTATGCCAGTATCTATAAGATTTCTGACCAAGTCGGAAGACTCTCTCTGATAGACCCAGATCTCCTGCGCCTTCTTGTATATCTCAAGCGGCATGTACAAACTCGCTGCTATAGCCTGGTGCGTCTGCGTAAGACATATCGCGACAGTGAGCTTGGATTCTTTAACATAATCCTTATTTTCATCGGATATATTCCTCAGATACTGACGTACGCCCTTCGATTCCAATTCGCCTTTAACGAACTCTATCTCCACGTCGATGAAGTTTTGTCCGCCGCGACTGAGATGTCTCCATTTACAATGTGCCGACTGCATGGGATCCTCCCATTTGTATTCAGGATTTAAATACAACTTATCTTGATTTGCGTCAAAATAACGATGACGGGTAAGGGAGAACAGGTTGGAGTATCGTCCCATGAAGAAATCTTTTTCCTTATCGGCATTGGTGTCGATAAAGGTTATCCTCGTACGTCTCTTGTTTTTCAAGTCCTCACGTTCCCTGTCATTTACTACACTCTCCGCAGCGGAGTAATTCAAATAATGACATTGCAACAAGGCTTGCACTCCCATCGCGACGCCCATCTTCGACATGCCTACTATAACAAAATGTACGTGCTCATCGCTATCCGCTTTTATTCCTTTTCCATCTAATGGAGTATAGGTAATAAGACTTCCGTCGCTATAATTTGAGGACGACTCAACCATGACCTTTCTCGCCCACGACTCGTATCTATTGAAAGGAATGAAGACTAAGTTAGTCTTAATCTTCTCCGAGACATCAGAAAATTGAAATATAGAATACGTGGTCTGATATTCGAACATCACCTTGCAGACTTTTCTTTTAAACTTCTTATTTTCATTTTTATCTTTAAGACATTCTGCTATCAGGTTCACGCATTTCATATTCAAGGCATCGTGATAAGTCTCTCCTCCATCAAGCAATGTCGATTCTCCGAGTACATAAATTTCGGTTGCATATTTGAGATTTAGTTTCTCTATCTCTTCTTCTGAATCTCTTAACGCCTTATATATAACGACCTTCTTCAACTCTTCTTCTGTCAAACGAGATGCAAGTTCTTCTCTTGCAGCATCGGCGTCTCTGCATGTCTGAAGTATTATGTATTTATTATCGCCTTCACATTTGAAATTGATTTCGTTGTTCATTCTATTCGAAAGAAGATTCTTTATCACAGAGGACGCCACTTCATTGGAGCCGATCACAACAGCATATCTGTTTAAGCCAAAGGTTCTTTTATTATACCTCACCTTGCCTTTTGTCCATTGGTCTCTTCTTCTGTCGAACCAGCCTATCAATACCGCGACCAACAATCCGTTGAGTAAGATATAGCCAAACACGGCTATCGTTGCAGCCCAGTTACGTCCTGGCTTTGTTGTGGTCATATGTTGGTTACCAGGATCTATATAATGATAGAAGATCGTCCATAGCAAAGTAGGATTCTCCTGTTGTTTTTTGTACTCACATTCCAAGTGATTGTCAGAACATTCATACAAGGTATCTTGAAACAACATCTCTTTAGGAGATTTCTTCCAGCACATCATAGCATACAAAACAAAAGGAACTACAAACACCACCAAGACCGACTTACGGAGGAAGTTGTCTCTCGCTAAATACCAGTCGAATTTTATTCTTTTGAGAACGAATATACATAAAATGAAAAAGATGTAAATTAGACCTATGACGCCTAATCCTATACCTATACGTTTCAAGATACAACAATTCTGAAATATGAATGTAAATATCATTGTTATAATACTAGTAGCAATGATTAACCAGTCCAAGGCTGTGATTAGTTTAGATTTAATTTTTTTCATAATCATATATTTTTCAGTTTCTATTTTTTTCATATTTTAAAATTTCGACCGGCTTCGCCGGTATTTATCTTTTTGTTATCCTGCCGTCGGGCTTTTAGATGCCCGACGGAAATAAATCAAATGAATTAAATGAATCGGATGCGTGAGACGTATCAAATTCTCCTCTCGTCGAATTTTGATTCGTCTCTACTTTATTCTGTGATGGGGCGTACTGTCAAGCCATAGCCACGATAGTAGTTCCAATACACGTACTCGCCACCATTGTAGAAGTAGAGGTAGTACGCGTTGTAGTCGTTGTAGTCGTCGTTCGGCGTAGAACTCCAATAGAAGCCATAGTTACCATCACCGTAGAGCGATGTCCCGTAACGGTCGCCCGCAGCAGGAAGAAAGATGCTGTTGCCGTTTGGACCAGTAACATTATAACCATTAACGTTATGTTGTTTCGTCCATTTCCACGTGCATTCATTTATTAATTCCTTTAATTCCATTTTTGTCGGCAATCTCCATGTACCTCCCCAATTCTTACGAACAACGTCATATTGAGGGTTGCCTTTTATATCATTATATTTCTTACCGTATGTAACACTGTTATTTTTTGTATACTCAATCTTCGTTCTCACTTCTCCCCAAGCATAATAGTCACCGTAGTCTTCCGGCTTATTTGCACCAACGTTACAGGTAGCCCATTTCTTTCCAGATGGAAGACCGAGGTCAACGTACTCATGGCCGTTGATTGTATTGGATTTTTTATTTTTCTCTCTTTCCAAACGTTCCTGCTCTGCTTTTGTTTCAGATTCCTTGCGCTGTCTTTCTTTTTCAAGTTTAGACTTTAATAAAACAATCTCTTGTTCGGCCTTATCAACTTTTTCCTTTAAACCTAAAATTGTTTGATCTTTTGTTTTTATATCCTCTATTTTTGAACTGGCTTCTTTGTGAAGCTTCATAATTTCTTCTTTTAGCTCATCAGCAGTAGATTTTAACTCAATGATAATTTTATTCTTAGCTTCAATTTCAGCCTTATTCAAAAACACATTTTCATTTACTATCTCAACAAGTCGCTTTCTTTGAGTTTCATCAGATATTTTTTCTACTCTCAGAAGCACACTCTTTCTAAAGACTTCAACCTCTAATTCCTTTAGTTCTAATTCTTTTATTTTTGACTCGACTTCCTGTATTTCCCTCTTCAACAATTCTCTTTTTCTCAATTCCTCTTCCTTTTCCTTCTTTATTCTCTCTTGTTTCTGTTTTTCCTCCAAATAATGTTTCACGGTTTTAACCAAATTTTTAACACCTTCTTCTGGATTTTTTTCATAATCGAGATAATCAAGATCCGATATTTTAAACATAACAGCACGGTCATATTTCGAATTATCTATACGGACCGGTATGATAGTCTTATCAAGTTCATGAGCAACCGAGATTTCTTTTCTTGTCCATTTCGAGCTATTCGAGTTCAGTGTAGAAAGGAAAATGAATATTTCCGAATCTTCAATATTGTCAACTATTTTCTCACCGAAATCATCACCATGATGAATGCCATTCTCATCAAACCAAAATGAAATACCAGCTTCATCTAAAGCATCTTTGATTTTTGACACCACATTACCTGATATCACATTACCATTCTTATCTTTATAATCTTTACGAGAATAACTAATAAAAACATCGTATTTATTTCGCTCCATAGGCAATAATTTAGGTATCCGCAAATGTATGAAAAAAAATAACATAGGATAACAGAATCAATATAAAAGATATAATAAAATTTCATGTAAGAATAATTTAGTCTCAATTTTTTCTCTACCTTTGCGCATCGATGTAAACAGTATTTATAACAAAAAAATATCATTATGAACGCAAATGAATTTAAAGTAATGGCTTTGTTGTACGTTGCAAACATCGACGGCAACATAAAAGCAGAAGAAGTTAAAGCTATAATGGAGAAAACGGATAACACCACATTTGAGACTGTAAACAAGATGTTTTCCAAGATGAACGATGCAGATATTTTAGAATATATAAATGAGAACAAGTCTGCCTTTATCAATTCAGAATCAGACCTTGAATCGTTGATTAACGATTGTCGTGCCATCATCTCTGCAGATGAGCGAAACACCGTCATGGAAGAATATATAGTAAAGGCATTGGAAAGAGTCTTAAGATAAGTCTTCTAAATTCAGTTGAAAACAAAAAATCTCCTCATAATATTCATGGGGAGATTTTTTGTTTAGCAGACCTTCTCGTCATGCTTTGAACGAATTACCGGATCCGATGTCGTGAATGTTCTATCTGTGGATATTCTTCAGCCACGCAGAAAATCACAACAATTTTGCTGACGGATAACATAGAGTTTAGTTCTTTTGTTTAATATCCTAAAGACATAAAACATATCGTATGACATATATAATATTATCGTCTTCTAATCAAACTAGGTTTCATTTCCAACACATTGGTCAACTCTGCGCTAATATCATCTTTCATTTTCAACATTAAAGTTTCTATATCTTTGTAATCACGCCAATATGCTTTTTTACTATCAACAAATTCTCTAAATTTATTAATACTCTCGTCTTGTTGTACAGTTCCGTCGCATACTGAGGTATCATTATATACGAATATCGCTGGACGTTCTCCATTTGTTAGTTCAAATGTATTTATCGCTACTTTATATTCATCTAATGTCTTTGAACCTACATATTTGCATATTATAAAAATCACACAATTCGCCTTCTTCCTTATAAACTCATCGTATTCATATTGATGTCCTTCGATTTTGTGTTTATTCTGGAAATCTTCAAAAGTATGAGCAGTAATATAGAAGTTGTATTTTTCATATTGATTATACAGTATACTCAAAACAGATCTTGCAGCATTACGCTCATTTATGATGGAGGTTGATCCGCCTATAAAGCAACGATAAGTGATAAAATTATTATTGTTAGTTTGCCTTAGTTCTACTGGTATAATCTGATTATTGTATTGTTTGTTAAATTGCTGATGGATATTTTCTATTATATCCTCATCTGTATTCAACCTTAAGGTTAGCATATACTCTCCTTTTTTTCTCTTTACACAAACAACCTCCAATGGATTTATTTCACATTCATATTTACCATCCACCAAAAGAGTAAGTCTTTCCTTACTACTTTGATTGTGGATTTTTACACCATACTTTCTTTTTGCCAGACGATAAAGAACCATGCCTAACAAAAGAGATGCAAGTATAAGAAATATCAAATAATAATTTTCACGTTCTGAAATATCCTGTGATGAATCATCAATATCATAATCTGAGTTTTGTGAATATCCCTTATTTGGTTCAAAATTACGACCATTGGATGAGATTTGAAAAGAAGTATCTGATATCGTACTATCAACTATTATACTATCACAAATAACAACATCATCAAGCTGTTCTTTAATAGATCTATTATTATTGCACTCAGGAGCATCAGGATAATCACATTTTTCTCCAGTTTTCAAATTAAGATTTTTTTGGGAACGGGCTTCTTTCTCTTCTATCGGGGATTGGAGGGTGGTTTGTTCCTCTTCTAATTGGGAATCCCCTAAAAAAAACATTAATAACAAAGAAAGCAATAATAAAACAACAAGCCAAACAACTAATTTCAAGTAACTTTTTTGTCTGGGACGTTTAGACGTTGATTCTATTTCAATTGATGAAGATTCATTAGAGCATGATGGTGCAGGCATGCTTTTAGAATCAGAACTTTCTCTATTCTGTGATATTCGAGAAGAACCTACAGTAAGATTTGGGAATGATCTCGAAATAATTTGTTTAATTATCTTATCACAATCATCAAGGTCCTCAAAATATAGAATTTGGTACGAGTTTAAATCCCCAAGTATTCTATGATAAGACTCGTCCAAAACTTTACCTACATTTATTACTATGATGAGTTTCCCTAATTCTTTCGCATACCTAAGTTCATTTTGTACCCAATGAGATTGACATGAATTAGGACTATGTAGATATAATACTACACTACAATTATTAATTGCGGAGATTATCTCACTTGCAAAATCTTGACCACATTGAATATCAGCCCTATAAAAAAATGTTTTAAAACCTTCTAATGATAAATCACGACCTAACAGTTCGGCATATTCAGAATCTTTGCTTGCACTACTTATAAATATATCGTATTTCATATATTGTTATTATATTACTCCAAAATGATAAACATTTTTCATGTCAGTTGGCAGGTCAGCACGTGGTTCGATGCTCAAAGGATATATTCTGAGTTTTGCTGCGTTTTCAGGTTGCACCTTTGGGAACGCTCGTTCTAAAGCTTGCAGACGCTCTTTTTGTACATAATCACTCTCAGAGGCATTCAACGACCAACACAAGATAAATAAATCAGCTGAGTTGATGTAATCCCGTATCTTTTGTGGGAACACATCGCCTATTTCCAGATACGAACGATCGAAGAAATGAGGCACAGAAGCTAATTCTAAACCTTGGTGTAGGAACTTTACCTTAGATTCATCTAAATGCGAGTACGATATAAACACTTTATTGTATTTATGTGCAATCATATCTGTATTCAGTTGCCGAGGAAAATCAACAATCTGCGTAATAAACCGCATCTCACCCAGTGGTACCCCGTTAACCGAGAACAATGCCACACAACTCAATTCCTCCACATCGATGTCTTTTGGGACAAAGTAATCAAATGAACATTTTGTAAAAGAACCTTGCCATATAATAGATTTACGTTCTGATGCCAAGCGAGTCTCCCCATAAACATCGAACTCTACATCAACCTTATCGCCTTTCTTCAACTTAAGAGATAGCGGTATATAGTCTCTTCTTTCTGCATTTTTGTCAGATTCTTGAGCGAACGATTTAACTTTTTCTGACCCCTCATACAAATGCAGATACACCTGTACCAGTAAATGAGATTTTCGTTTTATTTCGGCAGGGGCAAAGATGGAGGAATAGACTTCATTATATTTGTTCCCAAACAATCTACCCCAAATAGATTTTTTACTTTTTTGCACGCTGGCATTATATGTAGCTCGCTTTTCTTTGCTAAATCCCATCGTGCTAGAATATGACTCTACCTCGTCTGTTATATTTGTAACTTGTGTTATGGTCGATGGTATATCTGGGTTAGAAGCCATTGTTCTAGCAAAGTTCTCAACCTCATCTGCTTGTGCAATGTGTCCTTTAGCAGCACATTCATTTTCTGATATATTAAAATTAGGCCTACCGCCAGAAATTGCAGTTTTACGCATTCGCTCTTCTTCACCCATCGCATATCGATGATATGCATCGCGCGGAATATATTTTTCACGAGCAGCAAGTCTATATTCATTTCCTGCATTTAGGTCGAAATCCAAGCTAAAACCCTTGCGATGAATGATATAATCGCAATCTTTACAGCAAAAAGTGAGCCTTTCCAACTCATATATAAATTCAGCAATACTGCTGATTCTTTCTTTTTGCAATGATGCAGATACTATCCTGAAGAACTTGTCAAGTTTCGTCTTAATATAAGATGGAAGATTAATGCATCCTGCAGGTGTAGGTAAGTTATGCCCCTTCATCCTTTTTTGCAATGCTTCATCTTCACAACCTTGCGTCCAAAATGCAGGGCGAAGGTTATTTAAGATAAAGTACATTACCATTGATATAGAGTAAACGGCAGAGGCTTCTGTAAAAACACCCGACACAAAGGTTTCAGGAGCCATAAACCACTGATTACCTACAGTCTCTTTTAGGTCAAATTTATTTGTACAACTTCCGAAATCACCCAACTTGAATATGCCGTCATTCGAGCGATAGATATTACAAACATGAATATCACGATATAGTACTCCTCGCTCTTGACACTCTTTCCAAGCCTTCGCAACATCTGTGGCCATTTTTATTAGTCCTTTCAAAGAAAGCTCATAGTAATGACTACACAGCAAATCAACAATAGGAGTAGACTGTTCAATCGCTACTATATTTTGAGTAATATCTGTATATTGCTCATTGCATTGCAGTATGTGTTGACAGCCTTTTGTTTGCTGCATATAATGGTATTCTTCTAAGCTTGTAGTTTTGCTGTTTGGACGAAATACCTTGAGTACCGTATTTTTATCTTTTGAACATAAATAAATATCTGCCGAACTTCCAATATGAGACAACAAACACCCCTTTATATCTTCACGTTGTTTCAGTTTTATTAGTGCTAATGAATTTATCAAAGCCTTTGACCAAGAGTTTGGGCAGTCAGGCAAAGTCGAAATATCTTCAATGCTTCTTGTACTTAAGATCTCATCTGTAGAAACACACAAAAAATTATAGTTAATACCATCAATCTTGAATAACTCTTGAACTCCTGATTTGATTGCGACATTATCTAGTATACTATCTCCAAAACATGTATCAAAGTGATAATATTCATTGCTAACCTTAACAAGATTCCAACAATGCCTGCCATCATCTTTGTCGTTGTGTAATCGCCCAAATACTAAACGAGATTCAATGCCCAATAGATTAAACAGATATTGAGCAGCTTTGGCATATCCAGTACAGACAGAATTTCTACGAACAAATACGCTGTAGATGCTTTGATTGTAAGCGGAGTTTGTGTTATAGGTGCAATAAATAACCAACCATTTGTATACATAGGCTACTTGTTCTTTCTGACTCAAATTCTTGACATATTCAATGCAAAAATCATTCTCAATCACATCATTAATACTCTGCTGAATCGTTTTTACTCTTTCAGGTGAAAATGTATATTGAAAATGAATGGTAGAATTAGCCTCGTCATAATGATACTGATGGGCGAACCAGAATATATCTGGGTTATCTCGCATAATCCAGCGGATTGCGTGACGAATTTCGGTAGCTGATGCTGTATCATTAACAAGCAAAGCTTTATCATAGTGATGTATAACTTTTTCTATACCATTGTACAAATCCATCTTACAAATCAATTTTGTTAGAAAAAAGTAAATTTTGATAGTCACCTACAATGTCGTATAATCTCATTTTCTACTGTCCACATTCTGGACATTTCACAAATACATATTTATTGTCTGACATTTATCGATATATTTAAACTAGACTTTAATATATATAAATCCACAATATCAATTAATCCTATATTCAATAAACTTATCTCTCCAATACCCCTGAGGTATGACTCTTGCGACTATCAATGTAGACCATTTTCCATAATAATCCTGTGTATACATAGAACCATCTGGATATATAATGAAATTATCAGCTGAATACGGTACATACGGTGATGTTTGCGGATAAGAACAATTTATATACGATGTACAATTGCCATACATATCATAATTATTCCTAAGTTCTGCATTTTGTACAACCCATACCCAGCCAACAGTAGGATTATAAAACTTAACTTTAAAATAGCCCTGATTGTTTGGATACAAAACCAACAATCCTTGATAACTAGTCTGTTCAACATCAACCCATGATATTTCTGTTACCATAGATTGAGCATATGAGAACCCTATTACATTAAATGTTAGAAATATAAATAAGATTATTTTTTTCATAATATGCATTTTTAAATTGTTATTTGATTGTTCATAATATAGCCAATAGAATTGATCTTTAACGAAAAATTTTTAAAGACAAAGATGAGCTATAATTAATAAAATTATTTTTACGGAACATCATAGAGCAACCACAATTCACCAGCAGTTGCTCTATTTTTAATTTAATCATCCACCAGCGACAGTTAATAGGATTCCAATTGCAGAACCGATCAAAGCTGAAGTTAAAATACTCTTTGCTCTAATAGGAGTTTCTTTTCTCCATACAAAATAAACAATGTAACCTACAATAGGGAAAAGAACCGACAAAATGTTCATTCCAATGCTTTTTTCATCATTTTGTTGTGCCATAACTTTAATGTTTTTAATTTTGCCCTCATTTCAGGTATCAGGCTTGACCTATTTTTATTAATTTTGTTTATATCAACCTACGACAAAACTAGAAAATTAAGTTTAGCATAAAGAGTAGTTATAGAGGATAAATCTATCAGAAAAAAATTTAGTATACAAAATAAATATAATAAACAAATAACCAAGTCTCTATTACACTTGCAAAGTAAATAATTATATTTTAATTTTACAATAAAAAAAAGGCATTTGCAATATTTTTTATAAATTCAATATTTCATAAAAATTCTCTTTCCTCCTACCACTCAAATCTATCAGTTAACATCAAGATTATCAAAACTTATTTCTATTAAACTGTCTTGTACAAGATCGATTTTATTTGAAATATCATCGTATTCATCATCGAAATCGTAAATAGTTTGCGAATCTTTTGGTGTATGTATCACTATCTTGCCCCAATTTTCTTGAATATAATTTGACATAGGATTTCCATATTTGTCATATTCCCATAAGAATCTTTGGGTAAATTCCAATTCATTTTCCCAATTTACTCTGTCATATCTTCCAAATAAAGGAAGAGATGTTTCCGAATATATCTCTAACATCCTACAAAAACCTTGTACATTTATCGGTGCTCCTAATTCGTTTTTAAAAAGTAGCACTCTTGAATTATTATTATTAAAGTTTATTTCGCACTCTGCATATCCCTTCTTGCTATTAACGACCACATTGTTGTCCTCATCAAAGTATTTTTCGTGAATTCTTCTTCCCAACATATCATAATCCATCATGCAGACTGCCACATTTCCCACTTCGGGATTATTACACAGTTTATGATTATTATCAAGATATTCCATCATTAATATTTGATGATCCACTCCTAACGTAGTACGAATAATGGCCGGATAAGGTCGTTTTATCAATTGATTAGTAGTGTCATATTTTCGTGTTTCGACAATTCTATTAAGATTGTCATAAACATATTCAATTCTATGACTGTTACTTTGATTTTGAATGGTAGGAAGCTTTCTATCATTCATTGCAGCAATAGAAGTTAATCGACCTTTATTATCATATTCGTATTTATATAAATGAACACCTAGTGAATATGCAGGTTTATTATCTTCATTAAAATAGAATTCACTTTCTATTTTTCCATTTGTATTGTATGTTTTATATATTTTGGCAACACCTATATTATTATTGCATAAATCATCGTTGTTTTTCTTAAACATCATGCATGCTGGCAAATGAGGATTTTTTGCGTCATACTGTATTTCTACAATACATACTCCCATTTCATTAGGGGTTAAGTTGTTTACCGTATCATAAAATAAGGTCCTGACTACTTGACCGCTTTCATTATATTCAATCTCTTTTCTGAAGTACTTATCATAGTACAACATTTTTTGGTCATATTGATTGTAGTAGGAAAATTCCGTATTCATACCTCCTTCGTTTTTCACTCTACAAATAGCCCAATCTCTATATGTTAGCATTGTGTTGTTAATATCCCTTTGTGGATCTATACAAAATTCACCATTAACATCTTTAAAAATAATAGCTGAAGGATAATCATCTTGGTACTCAATTTCTACTTGCGCTGCATTATTCAAGAACAATGACGGGCATAACATATTAAGTATGTTATATGTTCTAATCTTAGAAACTTTTTTGTGCTGATAATCTAAATATACGGAATGAAAACCTGCAGGACCTAATACTCTTGTATTGTTAGTTCCCCAATAAGACTGTGAAACAATCAAATCATTTTGATATACCATCTTTATACAATGAACATAATTGTAATTATAACAAGGTTCTATTTCTGGCGACCAGAATGATTGCTCTACAGGGCGTCTTTTATTAAAAACTTGTTTGCTTATAGCCCAATGATAGTTGTTATAACACAAAACATTATCTTTGTCATAATATTCAATTTGTATAACATCTCCATTAGAGTCAAACTTTTGCACATAGGAATGATAACCTCCTGGAATTGAAGCAGAGCCACATACTAAAATTTGATTCTCATCTTCATCATAGAATGAAGTTTTCATATAATTTTCACCCCATTCATACTTAGTTATAGATTGCCCTATTATAGATTTACAGTACTTGCCATCATTACCATATAGCGATTCTTTATATGGATATCCATTTATGTCATAATCAACAACGGCTTTTGCCCATCCAAGTTCATTATATTGCAATTCACCTTTGTTATTTAAATATTCGCTAATTGACAAATATCCTTTTGAGTCATAAGTGTATTTCTTACCAACAATACCATATTCATTAGATTTAGGATTACCATACAGGTCTATATAATGTAAACTTATTATTCGATGCAAGGAGTCTCTTGAATATTTAATGCCAGCAATACCATTAATATCTGTTGTACGTTGACTTTGATAAGGGTTCTTACAATAATATATTGCAGATATGTATCCATAAGAATCACGGTCATATTCATATCTTCCAATTTTTAATGGAGACAATAATATATTATCAAGGAAATGTGATTGGGCTTTTCGCTCTTCATCATTTGTTATACTTGAAGCAGAGCGGATGATTGAAGTTGCTAAATCATTCTTATCGTCAGAGATATTTACAGAATTAAAATCCTTACTATAATTATATTTACAAATTATATCTCCTAAATATGACTTGCACTCGACACCTACATACTTGCCATTCTCATATAGTAATTCCTGTATAGAAAATCTGTCTTTATATTCAGTAAAGTTTATTGGCTGAATATTACCTTTGCAGTCTACGTAAACGACCCTCCTTAATATATTTTGCAAATATTCAAACCTGTATGTACGATACTCTTTCCTAGCCTGTTTTTTATCTATAGGCATAATTCCAACAGGTTTACCATCACAATCTGCATAATCTAAATAATATTCATATTTTGTATTCCAGTAATAATCGTACATGAAAAATGATATTATTAGCGCTATTATACCTAAGGTTATTCTAGTATAAATTTTTCTTTTCTTCTCTCTTATATA
This sequence comes from Lentimicrobiaceae bacterium, assembly GCA_015061365.1. GTDB lineage: Bacteria > Bacteroidota > Bacteroidia > Bacteroidales > F082 > Limimorpha. The sequence goes on from SUWS01000033.1 coordinate 16,084, forward strand.
GCGCTGGTATAATTCATCATACCTAACTCGAAGCATCGTTGCAATCACATTGATATATGCTCCTTCCCACCCATCTTCTCCTCTTACATCAATACCTCTTATCTGTTCATCTATTGAAAGGTTTCTTAACAATTGAGGAAAACATTCGTTACTATTATCATTTGAGTTAGCTTTGCCATCTACAATAAATGGAATTATTTTGTCACCTCTTCCAAATTCTTCCTTGAATATACGAACCTCTTCATTTACCCATTCAGACTGAGCTGACTGTGGTGAACATATTACAATTAAATATTCAGAATTATAAAGTTCTTTTCTTATAACTTTTTTTAAGTGCAATTCAGATATATCTCTTTTATACCAAAATATAGGTCTTAAATTGGATGGTAATTCCGGATGTGCTTTCTTTACTTTTGTTGGAATACTATAATGATTGAGTTTGGTATGTAATTTTTTCGCCCACTCCGAATCACATTCGGTATGACTAATAAATGCTTTATAATGATATATTAATTCTTCCATAGAATATTCTGTATAAAATTCTATATCACTTCAAAATTATAATTATCTTTCATATCACTTGGCAATTCAGCCGTATCATATTCCGGATGAATAAATTCTGCTGGTTTAATCATAAATATTTAGAAATTCTTAAGTAGTTGTTTGTTTTTATTGAATCACCCCAAATCAAGATTTAATTTTGAAGATTCGAGAATTGATTTATTTTTAATTCCTTAAATTCTTTATTTGACAAGTGTTTTATATCTCTGTATAAATTGTTATGATAAATAATTATCCATTCACCATCTTTATAAAGTGGTTTTAGAGGATTATAACGATTACTATATACATATTCATCTAAATAAGCATAATTAGCATTGCCTATGAAATCAGTGGTAAAATTGTCATCAGAATAATATATTTTAGCTATATATTCAAAATGTATAGGCTCATTTGCTCCATCATATGTAATAGTATAACAAAATGTAACTTCACCTTCAACTACATCAATACCATCATCCCCAGATACATATAACATAGAAAGAGGCTTTGCTACTATCATATGTGGATGCAATATATTACCCTTATATGATAAAGATATCCTATTTTCTGTTTGTGACGTGATGTTATATTTTTCAGTATTTAAATAGCTTAAAATCGATTTCATAGGAGCGTCATAAAATATTTCTATTTTAACGTATAAATCACGCACACTTTTACTAGATTTATTTGCAATTATAGGATACAATAAAACATTATTCGTACCAGCTATTGCTCCATTATTCAAACCCAACACAGGTATATTATAAAATCCGAGACTACAATAACGACTTATATTCTTAGCGTCAACAGATTCACCCCAATCATCGCGAGAACTATTCAGGGTTGGCAGTGTAATAGTTATTTGTGGCTCTTTTGGACTCGATAAGATATATGCAGAAAATGATAAAAATATAACCGATATAAAAAAAGCACAAATGTAAACTTTACGTCTTAATGGTTTGTGCAGAAACCTCGATTTCAAAGTTTTGTAAAAATAATTAAAAAAGAATTTGTCAAATTTTGGCCCACTTTTTGTAATTACATTCTTTACATCATCCGGAAGTCCTTCTGGGAATCCTTTTACACCCGACAAAAAAATCGGAATTATATTCTTATTATGTTTTAACGCATGAGCCAACTCACATCTGAGCCAATCTTTTTTACGGTCAAATGTAGGATCTAAAGTTCGATCAAAAGCATGTTGGTCAACAATAAGGATAAAATCTTTACATTGCTCAATACGCTCTAACAATTGAACATCAAAATCCCCATTCCCTAATGTATCAATATCAAAACTCACTTTATAACCATCTCTAACAAGAAGATCATTAAGGTGCTTGGCTGTTTCGAAACCACCTTCTCTTCTATAACTTATAAAAACATCATATTTCATATTCAAAACAAAAAGATTAATAAAACAAATAATATAAAACAACTTGCGGATATACACTTACCTATTTTACCATATTTATCAACAAGTTTCTTAAAAGGAGCTACATCCTCTTTCTTTAAAAAGCCATTAACCTCATACATTGCAACTTTTCGTCCTAACATAGGATAATCGAAGTCTGGTTTATTAAATACTGCCGTATTGCTTACAATATTTTTTAAAGTATCTCGCATATCGCATATATGCTCTTGTTTCAACACATTCCAACAAGAATCAAAGTTCAGTAATATATTTTCTCCAGGAAACATTTTTGGCATATGAATACCATATCGGTTCAGTCTTTCCGAAAAATCAAGCCATACTGAATCTAAAATTTTCTTATTCTCTTTTCTACCTCTAAATGACATTATATTCATAAATCTATAAAGATTACGAGTAATAGAAAAGAGACCTGTTCCTGCATTATCATTATAACACCATGCCAGTTCACGATATTTATCCGAAGGAACTAAAACAAAAAGCTGAGATGGCTTCAAATACTGTTTCAATTTACTAATTTCCCATTGTAACCCTTCCGACAATCCTTCGACAATAATGACAGCCCTACAATTTTTCAAGACCTCCTTAACCACCTCCTGCCATTCAGAATCCTTTGCTTGTATCTTTAAACTTCCACCTGACGGAAGAATCTCATCTGGATTAGCTAATGAAATAATGGGATTATTCTCTAAATCTAAATTTTCACAAATAGTCTCATCAAACACTTTTCCATCAAGTGTAGGGTTAGAGTCAATCTTAAATGAACGCAATAAAACAATAGGTGAATTATTGTTATTCAAACCATTCAACGAACGAATGGATGGTTTTTTAAGTCTATCAAGACGAATTAATGTTCTAACTATCATAACCATGCACAACACTATCATAATTATCATAACTGAACATAATATCAATACTTCAAAAACACTCTCTAAAGGCAACAAAAGAAGTATAGCAAGTGTACAAATCATAGAAAAAACACTCCACAAAACATATTTAAATGCGCATATTGTATAATTTGTTTCCTGAGGATATTTTCTATTCTTTCGCAAATATTTTTTAGGAATTTTTAGAGCAAGTTCAAAATAGAATGAAAAGAAAAAAACACTATCAACAAACATACTTATGATTGCGAATACATCAAAATCTTGTATAAGTCCAACATATACAAGTCCAACAAGAAAAAGTTTCAAAAACAGATCCATGAGTATAGTTGTTTTACACATCGAAAAACTCAGTATAGGATCATTTATCCCCTTAGTTTCAAAAAGAGCTTGATACCCTAATATAAACAAAGGAGGAATAAATAAAAATAAAAAACTTCCTATCATCATTTATTATTTCTCCATATTATCTATTTCTTCTTGTTTCGCTGCAATTCTATCAGACCATTTTTCTTTATTGAGTTTTAAAATCAGCCATAGTATAAACATAATTCCTGTACCTATAATGGCTTCACCCCAATTACTAACGCCACCCAAGACTACAACCAACATTATACCTACTGTAAATATTCCCAATACTCTTTGCATTCCACTGCAAAACTGACTAACAGATGTTGCCAACTTACTATTGGGATAACATTTATAAGAAAACACGAACGGATTTAAATTCATTTTATTAAACATATATAAACACAAATTAACCTATCACTTTATCTCAGAGAACTCCGTAACAAATGTTATATATACAGAATCAGCTTGCAACAATTCATTAGCCTGCTTGATAAAAATGCGCGTATACTCTTTTATCATATCGTCTATTGCAACATCTTTATACACGTTTTTCTCTTGTTTCTTTTGAGCTATGGACAAGAATGTACTTGTCGTTGATGCAAAATCTATATACTTGTGATTTAACGACTCATTCTTAGAAGAAAACATCTTATGTACATTAGATCCTCTTGGCATGCTTGTCTTAAGATGTACTGGTGATATAGAATCTAAAGACAATTGTCGACTTATATTCGCTGATATTTCTTTAAATCTCTTTTTGTGATTGTCATCAATATCATCTTTATCCAATGGCATGTGTACATATAAGTGCGCTTCTGGTTCATTTTCCTTAATATACGATATTACAGGCAAAGCAAAATTACCGACATAACCAGTAACCACGGAATACGGGAATATCTCTTTTTCTAATTCCACCAACTCTTTCTGTTTATCAATCAATCTGTGCTGAGAGATTATAAAATTAATCATAAAGATAATCATCAGAGCTATTATACCATAAAACAAATGTTTAAGTCTTCTTATAACCTTTTGCTTCCTTTTAGCATAACTTTTATATCTATCGTATATATGGTTAAAATCAACTTTAAGCAAAAAAGACACTATATGATAAAAGCAATATAAATTGACTTCGTCTTTTGCATCTGTCAACGTATTGTATACAGGACAATGTCTTGACAACATATTTACATCACGTATTGCAACTGGCAATCCGTCCTCAACTGTATCAAGAAAAACAGGAAGTATCTTACTAGAATCGTTATTATGAGTTTGAAGAAAATATGAAACTTCATCATTTATATAGCTTGAAAGTGCAGCTCTTTTTGAACATACAACTATCAAATACCTTGACTTTTCTATCGCATCTTTTATATCATCAGAAAAATCAGTATCACTGACATGAAGATTTTTAACATCAATGAAAATATCACGAACGAATTTATTATCATTCGGGCGATTTTCTTCCAATACATTTTCTATCGGATACGGATATTTCTCCAATTTGGTATGAATCCAATTTGCGACTTCTCCGTCTACCTCACCTCTCTTATAACTGATAAAAGCAAAGTACTTATATTGTTGTCCTTCCATAAGCATTTTAGTTTATTCTTTGTACATCCAAACAAAGTTACCACCTCACCTATATTTTATATTCTACAACTGTCTTCCGCATTCACAGCAGAACTTAGCAGTGGCAGAGTTTTTAGCTCCACAGTTGGTGCAGAATCTTGAGTCATCGGCATTGGCACCTGATGCTGTGCCAGCACTATTGCAAATCACCGATTCTGCTATTTCCAAAGCCTTGTCATCAAGCTTTGACTGCTCTACCATACCCCAAATCTGAGTAATGAGAACTGGCCAGAAGAAAAGCATCGAAATCACAGTAGGAATTGCCTGCTGTCCCCAAATACCGACACCAGCTTCAAAATGGATGTTGCTACCTTGAGGAAGCAAGGTAACTTTCAATGCTGTTTTCATACCTAATACAGCCTTGAACACGCCACCCTTTGTGATAGAAATGTCGTAACCACCGCTGCTCAAAGCGTCCATAGCCACTTCGTAGCCATCGTTCTGAAACTCCTCCTGAATACGGTTTGCAATAGTAGGAATCAAAGATGTTGAACCGTATAATATCTTTTTAGTGCTAAAAGTTGCCATAATTCTTATTTATTAATGTTTTGAATTGAATGAAAGTTGTACACTGCGTACAACACGCTTGTCTCTACAAGCAAATTTTTAATCTCTGCAAGTTGCTCTTCGCTATACTTTGCTTCCATATCGTGAAGCATTGCTACAACCTTGTCAGACTGTGCCTTAATCTCCTCCTCGGTGATTACTCCATCTTCCATAATAGTCTTGAAAGATGCATTATTGACGACCATTTCGTCAATGTTCAAGATTCCTTCTTCGTTGAAAAACATAATACTTAATATTTAATTATTTATCTAATGTAAACAGACATCTGTCTTTTTAATTTTCAATTTGCATACTCATTGCTCCATTCCGCAGTGTCGGCAATATCTCCAACTCGGGTCTTTCGGTTTGTTGCAATGAGGACATCGTGCCACGCCATCTGTCAGTAGAGGCGTTTTCTTGATATTTCTGTATTGTTCACTTTCCGACCACTTTAATATTTCCCGCACTCTCACTGCATTGAAAGGGTGACTTTGTTCCAAGACAGCGTAGATCTGCAATATCTTATTCCATGTACCATCGTTTTTTATTTTGTCGTATCTGTCGGCTTGTAGCGCCCATTCTCTCATATTGACATTTTTTGTCAGGTTTTTAGGGCCTCCAGAGAGACGTGCCAACATACGCGTCACCGTCTCAGCTGAAGTGACGATACTTGCACATCTGTCGCAGGAGAGTTCGCTTTTTCTGTACCAATACAAGATGGCATATTGTACAGGTTTTGTCAATGTCCCTAATATTCCCAAATAATCAGCGCCTTGCAAGATGTATTCCGCCATGCTGTGATACAAGACGTGACGACATAGGATATGACCACATTCATGGGCAATGACAGCATCTAATTCATCATCATCGAGCATCTCTACAAGTCCTGATGTTACTGTGATATATATCCTGCTATCGCCGAACGTATAGGCGTTAGGCATAGGATTCATCTCCAAATAAAACTCCGGTTCTTCTATCCCGAGACGATCGCATATTGGGGGCAGATGACGGTATAGTTCTGGAAGTTGTGTAGGCGAAAGCCGTATCGCCGTTGCCATATTTATTCCGTACTGCAGCGGTTCCAATCCCAATTGTAACACTTTCTTTACCAAGGCCGGGAATCCTGGGATACTTTCCAACTGACGCAACGCCGCCGCATCTTCTGGGTGTATAAATTCTGCTGGTTTGATCATATCGCTTCTATTTGTATTTAAATTACTTCCAATCCATTTTTAACTCAACACCGCACTTATCACAGAATAATTGATGTTTGTATATCACACTCCCACAACTGCGACAGTAAAACACCTCATCCGAATTCTGAATGCGTTGCTTGAGTACTTTATATAATTCTGTTTCTTCACGCTTTATCAAGTCGTATCCGAGTTTCTTCAAAAGTTTGATGGTTTTCATTGCCATTTCCCGGTCATACTCTTTTTCGCTTTCAGGAAGTTTCGAGTAAGGTACCATATCGGGGTGAAGCCGTTTCTCGTCATCACGTTTCGGTCCGTAGGTCCAGCCTTCTTTTTGGCGTGACACAGCCCAAATCTCGTGTGCGTTTTCAGCAATAGCTTCACGCAACTCATTCAAATCTCCGGTTAATTCTACATCAGATAAATCTATAGGTTTTGGAGTATAGGTTTCCACACTCTTGGAACTTATAGTTACTAAATAATTTTTTGAATCATTCCATGCATCTTTGAATTGCCCAATTGGGTATGTATCATCTGCGTTTGAGGAATTGGGGTCAAATAGAGTTATCGTATTACTCTTTTCATCAAGCGATAATACAACAACAGTATGGTCGGGGATTTGACCAATTACAAGATCTTCAATGATTTCGTCTGCTCTATTACCCAACAGTTCTCCACCATCAACTGCAACAATCACACATTCATTTTCTTTTAATGCTGTTGCAATATCTTCTATTGAAGCGTTATACTGACGAGTAACAAGCAATCCTTCATTCTCCAAATGCCGTCCGACATTATGAAGAGCTGTCCCTTTTTCTTTCTGCCAACCATTCTGGATGGCATTTTGGAAGAGTTGTTTTTCGTCAAACTCTATATTAAGTTTTCGAAGGATATATTTCTCGCACTCTAAGCAGCAATAATTCTCCTCATTGCAAGTTGCCGCCATTGCAGTCATTGGTAAAAATTCACAATCTTGTGATATCAACCCCAACTCTGCATCCACTGATTGAGAAATATGTATCAATTCTCTCAATTCAGCATCCTCAGCGAAAGCAGCAAATATCTCTTTGCTCTCTTGTGCAGTGGCATCACCATCAAGGAATGCTGCCAATATCTCTGCCGAGATGTTATTAACAGATCTCTTTTTCATATCTCTCTACCTCTTTCAGTGCTATTTCAGTTAATGCAGCAATAGCACGCTTTTTAATGTTATACAAATTATCGACATTAGTTCCGAGTTCCTCAGCTACAACTTTTGGCTCAACCTCTTGCAGAACCAATCTTCTGATTACATAAACATAGCGTCCGTTAGGCATAAGTGAAAACAGATACTCTATATCCATCTTTGCCGTCACCTTCTTCTCTTCATCAATAGTCTCATTTTTCACAGGACTATCCAAAAGAGTGTCCTTAGATTCATTATCTATCATTCTATCACGTTTAGAGATAAAATATCTAATTGCTATAACCTTCATCCACTGATAGATAGTGCTACGACCTTGAAACTGTTTTAATCTATACGCATCATTCTCCATAAGATACAGATAAAATTCATTCACGAACTCATCGTAATCCACCTCATACGAAAATACATAGCGCATAATGCTCAAGAATAGCGGACGGCAGCTCCCAAAGAAGAACTGCTGCGTCACCCGCTCATCTCGAGCAATCAAGGCTCCTATTATTTGTTGGTCGGTCATCTTTTGAGCTTATTATTCGTTTATTAGAATTATTTCACTCTCATGCTTTATAATCATAGTAATAACTATTTATCCATAAACTCCCCACACTTCGTGCCTCTCACTCACATGGAGCAAGCTGACCAATTATCATAAGTCATTGTCAACAATACACTTATATAACAGGACGGTCTCTTTTTATAGTTTAGAGTGTAAAGTTCAGTGTTTAGAGTAGTTTAAAAGTTTTAAGTTTAGAGTTTTAAGTTTATTATCTCGTTTACAATAAATGACTAAGAGCGGTTTTGACTATCACGACTGCAAAGTAAATAAATTTTTTAATCAAAAAAACAGTAAGAAAATTTTTTTTAATTTATTTTTCATTTCTAATGATAGATGTTACAACTTCAACGACTCTTGTATTGTAGAACTTTGAATCTTTAGACTTTTGCCTTAAACATCAGTCAAGAAATCAACAGCTCAAATCACAACCTTTATTCATTAACCATCTCAATCGTTGACAGTTGTTTGTTGACAGTTGACTAAAAAAATAAAAACATGAAAACAAGAATCTTTAATTTAATCATCTTAGACGAAAGCGGCTCAATGCTAAGCATTAAAAATGAAGCCATTAACAATGTAAACGAGTCTTTACAGACTATCCTCAAAGCTCAGAAGGAAAATCCTGACCAGGAGCATTATGTGACATTCGTGTCTTTTAACAACAGGCATAAAACCATCTGGGATCGTATCCCCGCCACCGAAGCGAAAACTATTACCGAGAATGATTATAATCCGAGTTGCTCAACGGCTCTTTATGATGCGATGGGATTTTCTCTCAATGAATTACGTCCTAATGTTGCCGACAACGACAGAGTGCTTGTCTCTATCGTCACCGACGGAATGGAAAACGCTTCCCGTGAATATAACGGCAACGCCATCAAGATACTCGTCGACGAACTCAAAGCTAAAGGCTGGGTGTTCGCATACATAGGTGCAAACCACGACGTGGAAGCCGCCGCCGCTCATATCTCCATCACCAATATCATGAAATTCCAGGCGACAGCAGAAGGCACAAGCATGATGACAAATCGTAGTAACAACAGCCGCGAACGCCTATATAGAAGAATGTCGGAAAAAGACTTCAATTCACAAGATGCAAATCATAACTTCTTCGATTAAAATAAATATAAAGGGGACATCTATAAATTCCACGTATCAAATAATTTTGTCTAACACAAAATCCATTAACCATCTCAACCGTTGACTATTGACTGTTGACTAAAAAATGAAAGACATGAAAACAATTAAGCAATTTTTTGAAGCATTACTCGATTTAATTTACCTGTTAATAACAGTTCCTTTTATCTTCATTCGCTGGACCTGGCGTAAATTCAGAGGCTGGTGGAGCAGACGCAAAACATGGGCGAAAGTCGCACTCGTGATATTATTCATATTCATTCTCTTCGGCGATACAGGAATATGGAGAATCAAAAGAATATTCAACCCGAGCTATTGGGACACTCAACTTACTGACTACACATCGGTTCATCATTTTTACAATGACAATTGCAGGTTGTATGACGATTTTAATGAAAAATACATCACTCCAAATTATAAATGGATCTCGCCTGTCCTCGACAATGAAGATTATGACGACACTCTTACCGTGTTCTGTGACAAGAACAACAAACGTGGCTACCTAAACGCCTATACCGGCGAAGTCGTCATTGAACCTCAATACGATGCTGCATGGGTATTCTCCGACGGCCTCGCCGCTGTCAAAAAAGACAATATGATCGGCTTCATCAATAAAGATGGTGAACTCGTAATACCTTTTAATTTCAAACATAACAAAAGAGAATATGATTACGACTATATCGACTATGGGTTTCACAACGGATATTGTTATATGATTGGCGACAATGGTTATCAAGGTGTTATCAACAAATCAGGAGAATGGTGCATAGAACCGAATTACTATCACATCAGCCGTGATTGGAGATATAATGGTTTCAGAACATACTCAGAAGAAGCACTGCAGGGCTACATAAACAAGAACTTGGATGTAATATTTCCCGACGAATATTATAATATCGACATAACATCCGACGGCTATATTCTGACCAAAGACAACCGCATGTGGAAAGAAGATTTCGACGGCAACGTAACTATTCCTTTCATGTTCGAATTTATGAATAATATGGATTATGTTGTCGGCTATGACAATGACGGCAACGAAATATACAAAGTGTCAGACACATATAAATATTATTATGTCGCTGATCTTTGTGGCATATACAATGTCAAGACACAAGAGGTTGTCACACCTGCAATTTACACCGATGTAGATATGCTTGGCGAAGATATGTTCGAAGTTGAAATAGATAACTGCGGAACTTATATTTTCATACCATGATGCTTTAAACTATAAAAGTCATCGTTCAACGTACAGAAAAATTTCGTACCTTTGCCGATTCAAAAATAATGCAATTTCTTACATTAACATTGACATGAACAACGAAGGTAACAAAGGTAAACGTCAACGTATTACCACAAGAAAGACTGCTGGTGTACGCAGATTCAGTGAAGAGAGATTAGAGCAGTTCGAGAGAGAACAGGCTTCTCGCCGCGATGGCGATAATGAGCGTCCAAGAAAAACTTTCACTCCGAGAAGAGACGACGACAGAAAAGAGTCGGCTTTCGGCGGAAGAAAGAATTTTAGCGACAGACCTGTCAGAGAAAGAAGAGACGACCGCGATGAGAATCGCAGTTTCAGAGGTCAAGATGATCGCCGTCCGAAGAGAGGATTCGACGAACGTCGTCCGAAAAGAGAGTTCGGCGAAGATCGCGACAATGACAACCAATACGGCAACCGCCGTAACGCAAGAGGCGCAGCTCGCAACGAACGCAGCTTCGACAACAAAGGCCGTCGTGACGACAGACCGGAACGTAAGAACACAGAACGTCGCGGTGGCGGCGGTGGATTCAAAAGAAGAGAGAAAGACCCGCTCTACGACAGACCAAAAGCAACGGGACTAATTCGTCTCAACAAGTATCTCGCCGACTCGGGCATCTGCTCACGACGCGAAGCCGACGACCTCATCGTAGCTGGCGCAGTATCAGTGAACGGAGTAGTGGTGACAGAACTCGGCACAAAGGTCAATACTACCGATAAAGTAGTTTACGGCGGTGAGACCCTCAACCGTGAGAAACTTCGCTACGTCCTCCTCAACAAACCTAAAGGAGTGATAACGACATCCGACGATCCTTACGAACGTCATACCGTCATGGAACTCGTCGAAGGCGCCTGCCCAGAACGTATCTACCCTGTAGGTCGTTTAGACAGAAACACTATAGGTCTGCTCCTCCTTACCAACGACGGAGAACTCGCTAAGACTCTCACTCACCCAAGTCACGAAGTGAAGAAACTTTATCACGCTACACTCGATAAGCCTCTCACTAAAAACGACCTGATGAAGATCAGAGAAGGCCTCGTCCTCGAAGACGGTCCTATTGAAGTGGACGGCATCGACTGGGTTGTAGACGACCCAACAAAACGCGAGATTGGCATTGAGATACACTCCGGACGTAACCATATCGTCAGACGTATCTTCGAAAGCCTCGGCTACGAAGTGGTGAAACTCGACCGCGTGATGTTCGCAGGTCTCACAAAACATAACCTCCCTCGAGGTCACTGGAGATTCCTGACACCATCAGAGATCAGTATCCTGAAAAGAATAAAATAAAGTTGTTATAAAAGACGTACAAATGTGCGTCTTTTTTTTATTTTTGCATTATGAAGAATGTGCAGAAAATATTATCCTTAACATTGATATTCGCATTGATGCTCAGCCTCACACGCTGCGCCAATGTCGTCTCTCCTTCAGGCGGCCCTAAAGATACCGTGCCTCCTATTGTATTGCAAGCGTCACCTGAAAATCAGTCGACTAACTTCTCCGGAAAGGAGATCCATATCACCTTCGATGAGTATGTGACTCTTAACAATCCGAACAACAATATCATGATCTCTCCGCCTTTAGAGAATAACCCGGAATATAAACTCAACGGAAAATCGTTGATAATCAAATTCAAGGAACCTCTGAAATCTGATGTAACTTATTCCATCAACTTCGGTGAGGCTATCAAAGATCTGCACGAAGGCAACGTCTTTAAAGATTATTCCTTCACTTTCTCAACAGGCGACGTCATCGACACACTGACGTTTGAAGGCAAGGTGCTACAAGCCGCCGACCATAAACCTTCTCCCGACTTCTTCGTGATGCTATATACCGAAAATGATACGCTTCCGTTCGACTCCCTGCCTTACCTCGTGAGACCTAACTACGTGACAAAAACCGATAAAGAAGGTAAATTCAAATTCTCCGGATTGAAAGAAAACGAGTACCTAATCTTCGCCCTGAAAGACGGTAACTCTAATCTCAGATTCGACCTCCCAAATGAAGAAATAGGTTTTACAGTTGACAATTTACAATTAACAATTAACAGTTTACAATTAACAGGTGACAGTTTACAATTGACAGTTGACAGTTTACGAGTGAAGAATGAACCTTTCATTTTATATTCGTTTTTGGAGGAAGACTCAGTGCAGAGATTATTGAAAAAAGAAGTGCCTGAAGATGGTCTGCTGCGTTTCGCTTTCAGTTATCCTGCCAAAGATGTGAAGATTGAAGTCATGGAGACATTACCGGATTCGTTCGCTATCTATCCGACTCACTCAGCAAATTATGATTCGATACTATGGTATTTCACTCCTAATAAAGATAGTCTTCTCCTGACAATAAATTACGACACCTTGATAAACGACACCTCGCAAATAAGTCTCAAACCTCGTAAGACAGAAGGCAGAAGAAGAGGCAAGGAACAAACAATAAGTTCTTTGAATATCACGAATAACGTGACAGGAGGCAAACTGAAGCCGGAACAGGATTTAATATTCACTTTCAAAGAACCCGTCACGGAGATAATAATGCGCGACACTTCGTGGTACATCGAGGACAATGACACTATCATCAACGACTTACAATTTACTCAGATAGATTCTTTCGGGTTAAAATATAAGTTGGAGAAGACTTTCGTCCCGGAACAATCGTACAAGATAATAATTCCGGATTCTGTGTTTTACAGCTTTAAAGGCGTGACAAACGACACCACGGTAATCACGTTCAAGGTGCCGGCATTATCCGAATATGGAAATATATTTATCACGATAGAAAAGCCGGAAGACGTCTCACAAGTCATTGTCGAACTTCTCGACGATAAAGATAAGGTTGTTGAAAGACAGATTATAAGGGAGACATCTAAGGTCGGGTTCAAGAATCTCGTTCCTAAGAAATATAAACTTAAGACTATATTAGATCGCGACGGTAACGGACGCTGGTCGCCAGGACATTACGGCAGGAAGATCTTGCCTGAAGACGTCATTTACCATAAAGATGTCATCGACGTAAAAGCTAACTGGGACATTGTTTTAGAATTTTAGAATTTTAGAACTTTAGAACTTTGGAGTTATAGAATTCTAAAATCTATACCTTATTAATACACATTTTCAATTTCCAATTTCCAATTTGTGAGACGCAACAATTACATATTGTTTATTTTCAATGGTGTAATTGGTACGTCTCTACATTACACCGTAGAGACGTATCAATGATATGGACGTATTAACATTGATAAACGAAATTAAGATTTCCATATCATTGCTGCGTCTTGAAAATGATATATCGTTTAATATTTTGGTGTGATTGAGACGCAACTGAGTATGTCATATCCAAAATCATGCATAAGCATCAACGCCATATCATGTACCAGTTGTTCTATCAGGTATTGAAATTCTATCTGTTGTCGTTTGTTCATTTGCTTCTTAAAAATAATAAAGAATGTTCCGTACCAAAGTAATACTGGAATGTCGGTTGTACAAAACGAATATTTCTCAGGAATCCTTTGGGAGTTAGTATACCTTGTTCTAATCTCTTTATCTGCAATCCTATTCTGTCGTTCGCAATAGGGCCATAAACTATGTCATAGTCATGGGCAACAACATCCGATTTGTTATTTCTATTCATCAAGACAAATTCCGCCCATTCAGCTAAGTATGAATCAAACCTCATAAAATTAAGGGGAATTTATAGAAGTTCCCTTAAATCCAAGAAAGAGTAATGATTTCAAAAATTTATAAAACTCAAAATTCTTCTCAGTTTTTCATGTCTTCAGATTCTATATAAACTCGTAAGCTCGAATTTCTCACAGTCGAAAAGTCCTTTGTCGCTGAGTTTCAGCTTAGGTATTACCAACAACGCCATAAACTCCATCGTCATGAACGGGTCGCCGAGATTAGATCCTAACGACTTCGACAGGTCTTTAATCTCTTGATATTCTGATGCGACCTTAAAAGCATCGTCGTTTGTCATGATGCCAGCGACAGGCAGAGGCAGACATCTCTCCACATCATCGGCATAGACAGCGAAGCCGCCTTTATTCTCAATTATCATATTGGCAGCCATAGCCATGGAATTGTCGTCGCAACCTATGACGATGATGTTATGACTGTCGTGAGCCACACTCGAGGCGATAGCTCCGCTCTTCAGACCAAAGCCCTTGATAAAACCGACAGCAGGTTTCTTACTCTCGTAACGATTGATAACGGCAATCTTCAGTATGTCATTCTCAACATCGCTGATTAGATTGAACGAGGAACTCTGCGACTTTACACTCTTCGCTTTTCCAACAAGTTTCTCTGTCAGCAATTCACCATCAACAACACCTATTATATTAATGTCGCCACCTTCATCAACGACATTAAAATCTTCGGCACCGACTCTCTCTGCGACGAAATTATTTACCGTCTCGATAGATATTCTTTCCAATAACGACTTACCATCTTCTGCTACTAAATCTCCGTTGATATAAGTCTTCAGTACATTGAAATCGTTGAAGTTATCGATGATTATAAAATCGGCGGGATCGTTTTTCTGAAGTAATCCGACTTCGAGATTATAATGACGTACTGGATTAAGAGTCGCTGCTTTTAAAACATCCATTATATTATATCCCATGTCGATAGCCTTTTTCACTAATGCATTGATATGCGAATGGATGAGTTCGTGAGGATGAGCGTCGTCGGTACAAAGCATCACGCTGTCGGGATATTCTTTTATTATATCGATGAGATTGTCGAAGTTATTTGCCGCGCTGCCTTCACGGATCTGTATCTTCATGCCGAGGTTGATTTTCTCGCGAGCTTCTTCCACTGAAGAACATTCGTGGTCGGTGGTTATCCCGGCGGCGGTATATTTTCTTAAATCGCTGCCACTGAGCAGTGGGGCGTGACCGTCGACAGGCTTGCCGTGACGTTTGGCCGATTCCATCTTTCTCACGACTTCATTATCATTAAAAATAACACCCGGATAATTCATCATCTCGGCAAGATATTTTATATCGTCGGAAGAAAGCAATTCCTCGACATCATCGGAGTTTATCGTCGCTCCGGAAGTCTCGAAATTTGTTGCAGGCACGCAGCTCGGCGCTCCGAAATAAAATTTGAAAGGCGACTTCTTCCCTACTTCAATCATATATCTCACACCATCAACGCCTAAGACGTTAGCAATCTCATGAGGGTCGCTGACAGAAGCCACCGTACCATGAGGCACGACAAGACGCGCAAACTCCGTCGGCACCAACAACGAACTCTCTATATGAACGTGCGAATCGACAAAGCCCGGCATGATGACATGATTCTGACTTTGAGGTTCTTCTGTAATATTGACGATTCTTCCGTTTTCAATCTCTATTGTCCCGCTGAAGATGCGCGAGTTGACAACATCCACTATATGTCCGCTTATTCTTTCCATAATTCGTTGTTAGTTGTAATGACTACAAAAATAACAAAATTAGTCTGAACATTTTGCGCCTTTGTTTTTTTTATTTATAGATTTTAATTTTAGATATTATGACC
>SUWS01000096.1 GCA_015061365.1 Lentimicrobiaceae bacterium
AAACTATTATAAGAAACCTTGAACGTGATGACAATGTCGGAATCTTCAAGGATTATATTATTATAGGACAATAATTTATCATGAAAAAGATTACATTAATATTCCTTCTTTTTGCAAGTATGATTGCTAACGGTCAGATTTCAGAAATGAATGTTATATAACATATATGTTTAAAGAAACTATTACATATAACACTTGGAACACGACAAGCTCGTGGCTCACGGCTCATAGCTCACAACAAGTTGGCAGAATGTATGACCCTCTCGTCGGACGTATGCTCTCACCCGACATTGTGATACAAAACCCGGAATACTCCCAATCCTACAACCGCTATACCTACTGCTTCAACAACCCGTTGAGATTTACTGACCCGAGTGGGTATGTGGTGAGGAATATATGGCCCAATAGAGAGGTTGAATTTAAATTCGCAGATCCGTCTCCTAAAAGATTGTTATATGATCATAAAACTTCTATCGATAATTTTATACTTCCGAAATATATAGAATCCATGCAATTTATAGAGTTTAATTTAAAATCAAATAATTATGAAATACGTATGTTTGATAATATCCTTACTCACGATACATTCATTATTTTCGCAATCAAAACCCAATGGTTTATATGTGGATAAAAAAAATAACGGTGCTATATTTGTCATTAATGATACCATAAGTATAAATTATTTTGATTCTACCCGTTATTACAAAGGCGTGTTTTCTATGAAGAATAAGGAGATTGTATTATATGAAAATATGTTAATTGGCAACAATGCTGATGTTGTGACGGAAGAATGCGATAAAGATTATATAGAATTTTCCTTGTATGAAAAATACCGCAATTATGCAATGGGGGCATCTTCGACCGATGATAGCATCTATTGTAGAAAACTTGATAGTTTTCGTATTTGGTACAATGATAGTCTGTATTTTTCATCAAAAAACGATACGGTTTTACGTATTCATCGCAGTTCTATAGTCAATAATGAGCCTATTACTTTTTTCATAGAATCAGAAGTTAATGATTTCTTCTATACAGAACAATGTATTGATGTTGTATTTGGAACACGATATGTCATAATACCCAAAAGCATGTATTTAAAACCCATTCTAAAAGGTAGTCGTCATAAAAACAAATCAAAAGAAAAATATATTTACAAAAAAAGAAAAGATGAAATCATAATAAAGTTCGATAATAACCATAAAATTACATTAAAAAAATCTAAACAACAACTGCTATGTCAGAATACTCCCAATCCTACAACCGTTATTCCTACTGCTTCAACAACCCGTTGAGATTTACCGACCCGAGCGGATATGTGGTGAGAGGGAGATATGATGTTCTTAATCCGCAGTATTTTATCTGGTTGAAATCTTCCAACTCAAAAAACGGAAATTCTTTCAATACTGATATTGTTGAGGGATCGCCATCTCCAATATCTTTTAATCTTTTAGTTCATTCCGCATCTTTAGATGATGGATTGGTTTATGGACATATTACCCTTAAATAATTATCTATTATGTTCTCACTTATATTAATAATATTATCAATAATATCTTTAATAATAGGTTTGTTTTTTGTCAGGCCGGATAGTAACAAAAAAAACTTTGAATATAGAAGTCCTCTTAAACTTTAAACTTTTTTCTTATCTTTGCAAATCACAGAAATTTAATAGAAATGAGTAATATTGTTGCAATAGTAGGAAGACCTAATGTAGGTAAATCGACATTTTTCAATCGTTTGGTACAGACACGTCAAGCTATCGTAGAAGAGACAAGCGGCGTGACGCGCGACCGTCATTATGGTCACAGCGACTGGAACGGAAAGTCATTTACGGTGATTGATACAGGAGGATATGTCGTCGGTTCCGATGATATTTTTGAAGAAGAGATAAGAAAACAGGTTGAACTCGCCATTGAGGAAGCCGATGTCATAATATTCGTCGTCGATGGCAAAGAAGGTCTCCACGTCCTTGACGAAGATGTAGCTCTGATGTTACGTCGCAGCAAGAAAAAGGTATTACTCGCCGTCAACAAGACCGACATCCCTAATAAGGAAAGTAATATAGCAGACTTCTACACCTTAGGTCTCGGCGACATCTTCGCTTTCTCCGCTATGACGGGAACAGGTACAGGAGAACTTTTAGACGAAGTCGTCAAGCATCTTCCAAACGATACAACAGAAAATTATGACGGTCTCCCACGTTTCGCACTCGTAGGTCGTCCTAACGTAGGTAAGTCATCTATGATAAACGCATTCTTAGGACATGAACGTCATATCGTAACAGACATCGCAGGAACGACACGCGACAGCAACAACACTCGTTTCAACGCCTTCAACATGGACTTCGTGCTCGTCGA
Organism: Lentimicrobiaceae bacterium; assembly: GCA_015061365.1. Classification (GTDB taxonomy): domain Bacteria; phylum Bacteroidota; class Bacteroidia; order Bacteroidales; family F082; genus Limimorpha. The sequence continues at coordinate 2,358 of SUWS01000096.1, forward strand.
CACCGCCGGTCTTCGTAAAAAAAGCAAGGTGTCGGAAAACATCGAGTTCTATTCAGTGATGCGTTCAATCCGCGCCATAGAAGAATGCGACGTCGCAGCTCTCATTATCGACGCGACACAAGGCTTCGAAGCTCAGGATATGAATATCTTACGTCTCATCGAAAGAAACAAGAAAGGTCTCGTGCTCATCGTCAACAAATGGGACTTGATAGACAAAGATTCCAACACTCACCTACAGTATGAAAAGATGATAAGAGAGAAGACAGCACCTTTCACAGATTATCCTATCATCTTCACTTCAGCCATAAATCGTCAGAGGACCTTCCGCGTCTTGGAAGCCTTACATCAGGTTTATGAAAACAGAGAACGCAGGATACCGGTACGCGAACTCAACGACACCATGTTGGAAATAATTTCGGCTCAACCGCCGCAAGTGGCTTCGAGAAACCGTTATCTCAAGATAAAATATATCACACAATTGAAAAGCCCTACTCCGCAGTTCATCTTCTTCTGCAACTTACCAAAAGACGTCAAAGAGTCTTATTGCCGTTTCTTGGAAAACAAGATCCGCCAGAACTGGAACTTCAACGGAGTGCCGATACAATTATTTTTCAGAGAAAAATAATTTATAAAAACTGAGAATCTGAAAATCTGAGAACCTGAAATTTTTCGGACTTTCAAACTTTCAGATTTTCAGATTTTCAAGTTTTCAGATTCTAAAAAATGGAAGAACTACGAATAGATAAATGGTTATGGTGCGCACGTTTGTTCAAGACGCGCACACTCGCTGCGGATGCTTGTAAGGGCGGCAAGGTGAAGATTAACGACACTTCCATCAAGCCGTCGCACGATGTGAAAATCGGCGAGCAAATCCAAGTACAAATCGGCCAGCTTCATAAAGTCGTGGAAGTAAAAAGCATCCCAAAGAGTCGCGTCTCGCCAAAACAAGTCGAAGATGTTTATACTGACTTGACGCCGAAAGAAGAATACGAGAGAATAGAGTTCATCCACGCCTATAAGGTGGAATACCGTGACAGAGGATCCGGACGCCCGACGAAGAAAGAACGAAGAGAGATTGACAAATTGAAAGAATATTAGAAATTGAAGTATGAAAAAAATTACACTCTTACTTTTGATGTCTTTATTAATTTTCTCTTCTTGCGATAAGAAAGAAAAATTTGACGGATACACTCGTACCGTCGTCTATCGTCCCGGCGATTACGACTCAAAGTATTATCGTATTCCCACAATCATAACCGCCAAAGACGGCAGTCTCGTCATCTTCACAGACAAACGCAAAGAAAATGAAACCGACCTTCCCGAAGACATCGATATCTTATGTAACTACAGCACCGACGGCGGCTTGACATGGAGCGAACCTTATACCATAGCGCAAGGCTTCGGTTATATGGAAGGATTCGGAGACTGCGCCGTAGCTCATACCAACGACGAGAACGGACTCATCGCTGTGTTCGTAGGCGGACAAGGTTTCTGGCAGTCGACGCCGACAAATCCTAATCGTACCTACAAATCTGTCAGCTACGATAACGGAAGAACCTGGACAGAACCAGAAGACATCACGCATTTTATTTTCGGATATGAATGTGACGACGCTATAAGAAGTAAATGGCGTGCCTCGTTCTGCGCTTCCGGCAACGGTCTTCTCACTTCAAAAGGCAGAATCATGTTCGTGGCTTGCATAAGAGAGAACTCTTCTTATTCTATCAACAATTATGTCGTTTATTCCGACGACAACGGTGAGACTTGGAATGTCTCGGGTCGTGCTTCTGTTGGCGGCGATGAAGCTAAGGTCGTGGAACTCAACAACGGCGACATCTTGATGAGTATCCGTACTTCCGGCAAGAGATGGTATAACATCTCGCACGACGGCGGCATTACATGGAATGAAACGACTTCCGAATGGGACGACTTGGTCGGTCCGGCTTGTAACGGCGATATGATAAGATACGACAAGAACACCTTGTTACACAGCCTCCCTACAGGCAACTCACGTCGCGACGTAGCGATATACATCTCAAAAGACGAAGGCAAGACTTGGAACGACGGCAAGATCATAGTGCCACGCTTCTCGGCTTATTCTTCAATGTGCGTGCTGCCCGATAAATCAATAGGATTTTATGTCGAGGAAAGAGAGGTAGATACCACAAGCTACGAGATGGTATTTTATCGCCTTGCAATTGATAGCATACAATAAAGGGGACATCTATAAATTCCTATTTCAAATAAAATTGTTAACTGTTAATTGTAAATTGTAACTTGTTAATTGTTAACTGTTAATTGTAAATTGTTAACTGTTAATTGTAAATTGTTAACTGTTAATTGTAAATTGTTAACTGTTAATTGTAAATTGTAACTTGTAAATTGTTAACTTTGCAACAAAACTTTCACTATGGATTTTAAAGAGATATTAAAGAAATTCAGCAATAAATATATCATTGCAACACTGATATTTGCAGTCGTGATAATCTTCATCGACCAGTATAACCTTTTCTTTCAGATAAAGAATTTAAGGAAACGTAATGCCGCCAAAGACAAGGTTGAATATTACGAGAAAGAGATCGAGAACAAGCAGAAGGTATTGCATGATCTACAGAGAGACTCAGCCTTGATGGAACGTATCGCCCGCGAGAAATACATGATGAAACGCGACAACGAAGTAATCTACATAATTCAAAACGACTCTGATCAAATTGAAAATTGAAAATTGAAAATTGAAAATTTTTGTAGATACTATATTACAAAAAACATTTTATCAATAATTTTTTTGTGTATATTTGCAGGGTCATAAGAAGTTCAGTCGACAAAATGTACTGAAACTATCTAGTTGCGGGAATTAAATTCCCGCTT
>SUWS01000002.1 GCA_015061365.1 Lentimicrobiaceae bacterium
CGTCTGCCAAGAGATGATATGAGGCGCAGTCGTCGTTTGGAGTGAAGGTAGCTTCTATCGTTGTTGTCGTGACTTCACCCAAGGTAATCTCTACCGAAGGATTTGCTTCCGGAGTCTCATCGCAGCTGTGTTCTTCTATGCCGAAGGCTTTAAGAGCGTCGATGATTGTCTGAGCTGACTCTACAGGATAGATGTCGCCGAGAAGTATCTCTCTGTTTGGAGCGATGAGCACCAAGGTAGGATATTGAGGCACTTGATACATCTCGTCAATTTCGAATCCGCCACCGTCACGGCTGATAGTCGGATAAGGTACTCCGTAGTGTTCAGCCCACCATTGGGCGAGTTCATCGCTGTCGAAAGGTGTTATCTCCATGAAGAAAACGTCGTGCTGGTTGCAACCGAAAGCCTCGTATGCTTCAATGACATGAGGAACAGCCTGCTGACATGGAGAACAGCTGTAGAAATAGAAGTCGATAAGAACATGCTGTCCTCTGTCTAATATTTCAAAAAGGTTAATGGTTTCTTCTCCATAGCAGTCTGTTGCGGTAAAGTCTATGGCTTCTGTAAGAGGACATTGAGCTTTAATACCAAGGCTCAACATCAATGTAAAGATAAGTGTTAAAAGCTTTTTCATCTGATTTTATTTTGTAAATAATTCGTTTGCAAAGATAATTTATTATATCCAATCTTCGTATGAGAGACGAAAATATTTCAGATAAAAAAACGCATCAAGCACTTTTCAATGCCGATGCGTCTTTTATGATAACAATAATGATTACTTGACAAATTTCGCTGTTCCGGAATTTGTCTTGACGATATAAACGCCTTTATTCAGATTGCTGATATTTACAGATGTGCTGTTATGCTGTCCTGTCTCAGATGCCACAAGGCGACCGTTGATGTCGTAAATCAACACTTTTTCATTATCTTCAGTTCCGCTAATGATTAGGTTATTGCCATTTACATATAATGCGAAAACGACTTCTCCGAGATTGTTGATGGCGACTTCGGTAAATTCATTGCTGACCCAGAGTATGAAATAAACGCCTACGCCTTTCATTGTGTTATCCAACAAGTCGACAGGATACCAATTACCATCGGCTTCTACTTGAGAATTTGCAGGAACGTCGGTAGGTTTGACGTAGAGTGTAGATTTTTTCGTAGCATGTATTATTGTATTAAAAGCTATATAAGAGCGACCGATATTTGGATCTTCGGTGGTTATTGTCATGTTGTCGTCAAATTCGAATGCGACGTAGAATGTTCCTTCCACTTCAACAGCTTCACCCAAGAGATCGACGAAGTTGATTGTGCGACCTTCGCCAGCACCCGAACCTACACCTGTAGATCCGAATATGTCTTTCAATGTCGAAGAGATGCGGGCAAAGACTTTCTCCTCGTCGAGTTTGCCGTCAGTCTCACCATACACTACTACCTCAAATGGCTTTTCGTTATCGGAGCCTGAAGTGTATATGCGGTTACGATAATGTGCCAACCAAGTGTCGAGGACATATAATTTCAGTTTTGTATGATCAGGTATCTCAAAACGCTCAGCGTATTTTTTATAATAGCGGTTGTAGCCTGTCACGAAATCGTAATCATAATCCTCGACACCATTAGCCGAGAATGCAGGTATTGAACCACGTTCCAACAATTCGTCCTGTGCCGGATTCCATGTCATAATGGAATAATCCTGTGATTCATAGTCGATATATTCAACAGATACTGTGCGTGTATTTGTACGCGAGCCACTGCTGTTGGAAGCTATTAGTTCGACAGTGAAGTCGCCTGATTCGTTAAGCAAGAGAGAAGGGTTTTCTTCCGCTGAATGTTGGACGTTTCCTGTAGGAGAAGTTATCGTCCATGAGAATTCCTCGGCGTTTTTAGATAAGTTTGCGAAGTTGACATATTGATCTTTGAACACTATCATTCTGCTGTCGATGACGTTGAAGTTACCTCCTACAGCGAAGTCGGCGGTAGGCAGCACTTCAATTCCCGGAGCTGTTATGTTAAAGTCTTCTATGGCGACCATTCCTGAGAAATTGACATCGGTGCTCAAGGAGAAGGCGAAACAATAAGCTCCGCTGATGATAGGCTTGAAAGTGAACTCTTGATAAGTCCATTCGCTTATAGATTGATCTTTGATACTTTGTCTCACAACAGGGTGATATTCGATGTCTTGTTCGCTACCTACAGTAACGGTGAGGTCGGTATCTCTTAACACGCCGCCAGCTGAATTTCCAGGCATATATAGGTAGTAAGATATGACATATTCATATTCTGTGCTCAGACGGAAGAACGGAGTGAAGAGACGGTCTTCACGATTGTCGACAACCGATTCGATAGCGACTGTATAATAAGTTCCGGTTACAGCGTTCACGCCTTCGATATTAGCGGTGATGAAAGGATCCAAACCTGTAGAAGTCCATCCGTTAGGTAATAATGTCGTTCCATCATAGTCGTTGTCGTAGTTGTCGAAAGTGTTGAAATAAGGAACTTCCTTAGCCGTTACGTAATTGTTAGGATTAGGAATGAGAACGTCCATACCGTCTATCGTTGTCCATACGAGGTTTACTTCCACAGCGGTCTCGAGATTTTCTGTCGTCAGTTCAAAGGATCCGCCGGTGCTGTTTTCTGAGGCGGGCGTGATATTCACTGTGATGTCGAAACCGTTTTCGCTCATCGCTTCTTCCATAGGAATGCTTGAGACTTCTGTAGTGATTTCTTCTGTAGAGATGTTTTGTATAGCGATGTCACCGACGAGATTTACAGCCTTAACGTTGACTGTTGTAGTATAAGTCTCACCTATTGTGATCGTCGGTATTTCTGAATCTGATTGTGTTACTGTTATCTCCACGTCTTCGGGTTCATTTTCCGCAGGTTTGAAACCGCTTATCGTCACGTCATCGATACCGATAGCTCCGTGGTCGCGCACGAGTTCTGTCGATTGTTTGAGTGAGATGGAGAAACAATATTCGCCGTCTGTTGCAGGATTGAACAAGAATGAAACCTGTGTCCATGAAGATAAGGCGGAGTTTGTTGAACCTAACGATATTGTCTGCTCCTCCATTGTTTGACCGGTGCCAGCCTTGACATCGACGTAAGAATAGAATGCTGAAGGATTTCCTCCTGGAGCGTAAAGATAGAATGATAAGACGGCATCCTTACCACCGGCGAGTTCCATCATAGGAGTGAATATGACTTCGTCGCGCACTGTTCCCATAATGTCGTTTGAATGCAATACGTATGTTCCGCTGTAGGAGTTATATCCGATCATATACTCACCAGCTTCCATGCGGGTTGCCGGCGATGAACCGATAGAAATCCATCCGTTTGGAACAATGGAACCTGTCGTAAAATGTGAATCATCGTCAAAGTTTTCGAAAATCTCAAATGATTCCGGTTCTCCTGCAACTGCTATTCTTGTGCAGAACAAAATGCTTAAAATAAATAATGACAGTTTTTTAACAAAATTTTTCATGACTTTTTAATTATATCATTTAACAATTACTTTTCTGCTTCCGTTATCATATTTGACAATATATAATCCTGATGTCAAATGTTTCTCAATATAACTATCGTTCGACTTATACAACAATACACCTAAGGTGTTATATATCGAGATGTTTTCATTTTCCGGATTATATACCTTTAGTATGTTATTGTTGGAAGTAGCAATGACTTTGCTGTCGCGAATTATAATATCATTTACGTTTTCGCCATCTTTGTCAGATACTAATCTTATGTCGTACAGATATAAGCAATCCTGGTATGGTTTAGAGTAGGCTTTGAATCCGTAGTGATATACGCCGTCTTCCGGAACTGTTATTTCGATGTTATACACAGAGTAGTTGCCGTCATCTATGGCTGGCACTTCTGGTATGTCGAGAAGTATTTCATTCTGAGATTCTGGAGTGTAGCTGTTTCCGAATGTAACCATCAGCGATTCCAAATAATCTTCCTGAGAAGAGAAGGCTCCGAATGTCAAGGTGTAGACGGCGTCTTTTCTGAAGTTGATGGCAGGTGAGATCATCCAGTCATTGGCTTCTATCTGCCAATTATAATGATAGACGGCGGCGTTGTTTAATTCGTCATAAAACCATGGGTATCCGTCGTTGTTCACGTCGACTATCGTATAGTAGTTATACATGTCATAAACGGAATTGAATACGCCTCCGTATGGAGTGCTGAGTGGGTCGCCTACAATCAGGTTGTTTGAATATGCGCTTTCGTAACGTTCATCGCCTATGCATGAGTAAACTTCATAAACATAACGTGTCATCTCGCTGCCATGGTTCTCTACGAATATCCTTTCGGTAAGACCGCTTGCCACTTCCACTTCATCAGGGAATCTGACTATTGTGTAGTTAAGATTTTCCACGTCAAACTCTTCACCGTTGACACCAATTTCAGGGGCATCCCATGTGAGTGTCGTCTCTAACTTATCTTTAGTCAAGACTATGTTCTTAGGTGCTTCCGGAATGTCGTAGCCTACTAATATGTCACGTTTTATAATAGGACCATAACCATAAGTATTGGAGGCGACGAGATTGACAGTAATGATGTCGTTATATGCTTGTACAGGAATAGAGATCTGTTGTCCTGGAGTTCCGCTACCTGTGAAGTCGAATACATCTTCTGCATAAACTTCATAATTGATTGTTCCGGAGAGATTGTCGCCGTTATAAGATGTGGTAGGAAGGTTAAATTTGATTGTTCCGCTGTTAGCTCCGTCTGATGCTTTAACAAATTCGAAGTCGGTAACTATGGAAGGAGCCGACATGGAAGGCTCATTGAAATAAGCTCCTGGTATAGTAAAGACATCGAGTTGAAAAGCGCGTAAGGTCGCCACAGCATTATATCTGTTTACTTCTGCTATCGCTGCATACTGCGAACCTAAGGCTAAGCTCGAGCTGCAGAACATCCAATACATTCTGTCGGACGAGTTGTCGAAGAATAATGCCTGACGGAATTTCATATTATAGAGGAAGTCGTCATTCATGAAATTAGCAGCCTGCATCATGCCCACTTCTACGATAGAACCGTCAGCTTTGTTGATTCTTCCGAGATAGTGTGTCTGATCTCCGGTTACATTATCTTCAGTCATATAAACACAATAGAGTTCACCTTTAGCGTTACAACCCAAGGTGAGGAAACGTTTGGTGTAGTCGAGGCGGTCGGCGATTCTTGTCATCTCTCCTGTCTGAGGATCTATCTGTACCAACCATGTATCGACATAATCTTTTATCAATCCGTAGATGTTGTCGGTTGATGCATCATACGACATGCAAATCGTAGTATTCTCACAATTATCGTTGAGAGTGTTTTCCGACAGCAGTTCAAAAGTATTGGCATCGTATATCTTCCATACCGGTGTTTCCGCCTGTATGTTGCTGTTGCTGTCGTATATGTTGCAATATATTTTACCATCGTTATAAGCGACACCTCCCGCTACATTTTCTTGCAACAGAGGTGATTCTAAATCAGGAGTGAAGGCTGTCTCAAATGGCATTGCGAAGATTCCGTTAGGTGCTAATGTGTAGGCGTCGATTTGTGCGTAGGTGAATGCGCCGAATAAATCTACGCCTTCCATAGTGAGAGGTGTGAAGTAGTCAGCGGTGTAAGACAAGTCGCCGTTATCATTGTCAGGAAGCACTGTCTCCACATATTCTTCCATCTCGAGATCGCCGGTTTCGTCGCCACCTTCTCCTTGTTCGATATATCCAACTGTTATATCTTTAATATCTATGAAATTCTCAACGAATGTGGCGTGGATGCCAATGTGATAAGTTCCTGCTTCCGTCACCGTAAACTGAGGTGATGTAAAGTCGGCAAAACCATTCTGATATAAATGAGTATAGCTGTCAACGACTTGAGAATGTGAGGACGAAGAAGTGCCTGTTCCTATTGTCATCTCCATATCGGCATATAATGTCATGGAAGTTTTAATCTTGTAAGAAAGGACGTAACGTTTGTCTGCCTCAAGTTCTATTGCAGGAGAGAACAGCCAGTCGTTGACGTTGCTCCATCCGCTTATGGAAGCACCTTTGTTATAGTATTCCCATGTATTGCCTCCATCGATGTTTTCTACCACCCACGTCGCGAAATCGGAAGCGTTGTTAATAGGTAGACTTATGATCGGAATCACGCCACCTTGGAAATCGTCGAGATTTATTTCCTGTTCGGCAGCTTCCGACTCAAGATTCTCTATGGATAACGTGACGCCGTATGTCACCATTCCAGAGAAATTTTCCGGGCTATATGTATATTCTTCTTCTTCGCCAGCCTGCATATTGGGAATGGTGGCGACAACAGTTCCGTTAGCGTAAATCTTGGCGGTCATCGGCTGAGTGATTATTATGTCGTTGACATCACGAGGCGAATTAATCCATTTAATTGTAACGGTCTTCGCTGTGAAGTCGGAGCTTACGCTCATTGCCGGCACCTTGGATGGTCGTTGGTTCTCGCTTTCTTTTACCGACACAGATTTCAAGGTGACGACACCGTTAGATGCAGCGGATATTATGTTAAAACCTAATTGCATATTTCCGCTTCCCTGAGCTGTGATATGACAACGACGAGTCACCATTCCGGCGTGATGATCGAAACTTTCCTCTACCAATAATGTTGAAGAAGAAGTGCTGACATTTGAACCGTAATGGACGTTGATGATGTCGGTGTCGAACGCGCCTCTCTGAGCTACGGTATACTCTACTATGTAATGTTGTCCGTTTTCCACCGCGAAGTAAGGAGATATTAACCAGTCGTCGGCAGCGATTTCTGTGGTGTTGCCGTCATAGACAATTCCCTTCATACCGTCCATTAACGACCATTGGACACCGTCATTATTGTTGTCAATAATTGTCCATTCATCTACTTCATTGGCAGTAGCAAAATCGTAGGAGAACACAAAATTCAAATCCTGACCAGATACAAATAGTGTTGACAGGATTACAACTAAAAATGTAAAAACTTTTTTCATAAGATTAAATAAAAATAAAAATGAAGTCCAATTAGATTATCCTGATGGCGAATGTCTGGACCTCTTTAAGGCAATCGTCAGATCGTTTTCAGTTTCGTGCAAAAGTAAGAAATATTTTTATAGTATGGTATACGATATTTATTTTTTCTTTTGGTGTATATGTATTTAGACTTGTGTCACCATAAATTATTTTTATTACTTTTGCATGAAAAATGTTTTTGCAAGATTATGGAAGAAAACAAACCTTTGAGAAAAAGAGACAAGATAATAAGAGGATTCTCGAAGCTGCTGAAGGAGGAGAAGTTGAAGGCGGTGGCGGAATATATCGAGAATCCTGGAGAGTTTATTGCTCTTTTAAAAAGTTTTTGGTATCAGGATTTTGAAAAACAGAAACAGTTTGATGAGTTCAGCGAGAACACAATATCGAACTATCACGTTCCTTACGGCGTATCTCCAAATGTTGTTATCAACGGTAAGTCGTATGTCGTCCCTATGGTTATCGAGGAGAGTTCTGTTGTGGCGGCAGCGTCGGCAGCGGCAAAATTTTGGGGCGACAGAGGCGGATTTCATGCCGAGATTGTAGATGTAAAAAAAGTAGGTCAGGTGCATTTCTGTTGGAAAGGTGAGAAACAGACACTCATCAATCTCCTCCCCGAAATAAAAAACGAGTTCATAAAAAATACCGACAGCATAACTGAGAAAATGAAGAAACGCGGCGGCGGTATATTAGACATCGAACTCATCGACTTCACAGATAAAATACCCGACTATTATCAGTTTCTCGTCACTTTCAACACCTGCGACTCGATGGGTGCAAATTTCATCAACTCGATATTGGAAAGCTTCGGTCATACCTTACAAGACTTTTTCTCGAAGCAAGATAATCTCGATGAAGAAAGCAGAATCGTAGAGATAGTGATGTGTATCTTATCGAACTACACTCCCGAATGCCGCGTCAAAGTATGGGTCGAATGTCCTACATCAGAATTGAACGGCATCGATGAACGTCTCGATGGAAAAGCATTCGCCGAGAAATTCAAGAAAGCCGTCGACATCGCTATCATAGATCCTTATCGCGCGGCGACTCACAACAAAGGAATATACAACGGCATCGACGCTGTGGTGATCGCGACAGGCAACGACTTCCGGGCTACTGAAGCAGCAGGTCATTCATACGCGGCAAGAAACGGACATTATGCAAGTCTCTCGTATGTAGAGATAAAAGACGACATCTTCCGTTTCACCTTAGACGTTCCTCTCGCCCTCGGAACTGTCGGCGGATTGACATCGTTACATCCTTTGGCGAAAAAATCGTTGGAACTTCTCGGCAACCCGTCAGCCAAAGAACTCATGATGATAGCGGCGACAATGGGACTTGCCAATAACTATGCGGCAGTAAAATCACTGACGACAAAAGGAATACAGCAGGGGCACATGAAAATGCACCTCGCCAATATCATGAATCAGCTCGGAGCAACGGAAGAGGAAAAGATAAAAGCAGAACAATATTTTAAAGATAAGACCGTTTCTTATTCCGAAGCGGAGAGGTTTATATCGAAGATTAGAAGTTAGGTGTAGAGTTTTTACAGTATTCGCATATCAATATATCATTAACGAAATATCTAATGTCATGAAAAAGATCTATTTAATTTTAGCGACGCTTACGTTCATCGCTTTCACATCTTGCGATAAGGAAGAAGTTGACGGTTATTATAATCCTAAAGATAAGATTAGTAAGATTTATAGGGAAGATGCCGCCGGAAACAAGCATCTCTTCGAGTCGTGGAATTGGGATAAGAAACAACTTAAGAGTATCGATGTATATAATGACGAAGGCAATATTTCCAATGTGGAGACTTATTATTACTATGGTGACGGACGTATCTCAATGGTATACGGTAGCGGCTTTGGTACGTATTCCAAATATTATTATAAAGATGAATTGTTAGATTATATAGAATTATATTATGACGAGATTTATATTCAAAACCTTGTCGGATATACAGACTCCGTATTATATAATGTACTTGGCGCAAGATTCGACTTCTCATATAATTCCGACAACAGATTCACTGAGATTAAGGCGACGGAATATAAGTTCTGGGAAGACGTCGCTGATAAATCAATAAGTTCATGCAATCCATTAAGATTTATCTTGCCCGAAAACACATGGCGAAGCATGATGGAAGTCATGAAATATAATGCCAAACATTCTCCTTCAAGAAACGATACTCTCAGAACAACGACAATGACTTTCGAATGGGATGGCGATAACATCTCGAGATGGACATCTGATTATTATTATGGCAGCGATACTGATGCAACATATATTGAGACATATCAATACGACGATAAGACAAATCCTTACAGCAATTTGTATGATAGTTTCGCTACAAGTGTTTATAAAAAGTTCTCCAATGAAAACAACGTGACAAGATGCTCCACAAAATTGATTGAAGGAAGCAATGAATTACCTATCGGAGAACAGACTTATACATACGAATATGAGAAAGATCTTCCTATAAAAAGAGTTTCTGAAGAAATAAATGAAGGATTACCGATAGGAGTCGGAGTGCTGACTTCCGGTACTTATCATTACGAATATAAATAAAGGAGAAATCTGTAACTTTTCCGTTTGGATAAAATCTCCTTTACATCTATGTTATGCTATAACCCTTTAACTTTCGGTATTCCAGGGACGAAGTTCTTCAGATAGAAAGGCTCGAAATACGCTACGTCGACGAAGTCTTTCTTTACTAAAGATTCTTCTGCCATGGTCGCCATATATGTCGCTGAGCAATGGAATTTCTCGACGACGGTTATCTTCTCGTCATCTTTAAAAAGTGAAGCGAGTTTGTCGGCACCGTCACCGAACAGATACAGATGATGATTATCTTTTAAATCTGAAAATGAATTCTCGTCGATGATGATGGCTTCCGTCTCTGAGATCCTTTCCAACTTCTCATTAAAGAATGCCGAATAAACCTCCATACGTCGAGCGTCGATCATCGGACATGCGATGAACTTTGAACTCTGAACTTCGAGCTCTGAACCATTACCATTGGTTTGTTGTCTTAAAAACCCGTGTGCCATCGCTGCTAATGTATCGACTGCAATAAGAGGTCTGTCTAATGCATAACAGAAACCTTTGGCTGTGCTGACGCCTATACGTAATCCGGTGTACGATCCAGGTCCCATGCTCACGGCAACAGCATCTAATTCTTTGTAACTTATACGAGCTTCCTCCATCATCTCATCGATGAAAACTGTTATCTTCTCGGCATGATTCTGACCGTCGAGACTCTCTCTCACGGCAATGACGTCACCTTTATCTACAAGTGCTACCGAACATACGGCAGTAGAAGTTTCTATGCAAAGTATCATTTGATAATTTTTTGCAAAAATATAAAAATTTATTGTTTGAGTTTATGGAAAATATTAAGTAAATTTGCGGGTTATCATTAAGGACATAATGTCATTCGAAAATACTGTTGTCCGTTGACCGTTGTCTGTTGTCAGTCGAAGGTTGTGATGTGACTCAGAGAGCGAAGCTATTAATGAACTTTAGAACTTTAGAATTTTAGAACTTTAGAATTAATCTAAATATTAGAAAATGGCAAATGACGATAAGGTTAGAATCCTTCCGTATGATAGGATTTACAAGAATTTCATCAATCAGAAATATATTCCGAAAGGGAAGGATGAGTATTATCTCAGAAATGAGCAGTCGGTGTTTCCTGAGGAGAAATGGCGTCATCTGCGTGCCGATGAGATAGAGAGTTTGGTGAACAATAAAAACGTCGCTACTAACTGGGATGATGTTTTGGTGAGTGATGAGTTTGACCCTAAGATGGTGAAACGTAACAGTTTCTTCGGATTGGTAAGAATCGGCAGGATAAAAAGAGAGGTGCTCGAATATCACGACCTCAGAGTTCCTGTAGGCATCACCGACAGCAGTATCGTCTCTTGCGACATAGGCGATGATGTGGCGATTCATAACGTGCATTATCTCGCCAATTATATTGTATGTGACAGATGTATACTTTTCAATGTTAATGAGATCTCGACGACCGACCATTCCAAGTTCGGAAACGGTATTCTTAAAGAAGATGAAGACGAGGATGTCCGTGTGTGGCTTGAAGTGATGAACGAATCTGGCGGACGTAAGATACTTCCTTTCGACGGGATGATAACAGCCGATGCTTATCTCTGGGCTAAATATGTAGACGACAAACAACTGCAGAAACGTCTCTTCGACATGACGCAGAACTCTTTCGATTCGAGAAGAGGCTACTACGGAACGATTGGCGAATCGACAGTTATCAAGAACTCCTGGATTTTGAAAGATGCCAAGATTGGCCCGTATACATATATAAAAGGTGCGAGCAAACTTAAGAACATCACGATAAATTCTTCGGAAGAGGAGCCTTCACAGATAGGCGAGGGCGTGATTTTAGTCAATGGTATCGTAGGCTACGGTTGCCGCATTTTCTATTCCGCCGTGGCGACACGTTTCGTTATCGGCGACAAATGTAACCTGAAATACGGAGCGAGACTTATCAATTCCGTCCTCGGCGACAACTCCACTATTTCTTGTTGTGAAGTTCTGAACAATCTCATATTCCCGGCTCACGAACAACATCACAACAACTCGTTTCTTATCTCGGCTTGTATCATGGGACAGAGTAATATGGCTGCTGGCGCAACACTCGGATCCAACCATAACAGTCGCGCTACCGACGGTGAGTTAGTCGCGAGCCGCGGATTCTGGCCGGGATTATGCTCGAGTATAAAACATTCCTCAAGATTCGCTTCTTTCACACTGCTTTCTAAGGGAGATTATCCGTGCGAGATGAATATCAGCCTGCCTTTCTGCTTGGTGAATAATAACGTGTCAAAAGATCAGCTCGAGATAATGCCAGCCTATTGGTGGATGTATAATATGTACGCCATAGCGCGAAATACTTCGAAATATCTCAAACGCGACACACGTAAACGCAGAATACAGAACATAGAATTCGAGACGCTCGCCCCCGATACGATAGAAGAAATAATAGCTGCATGTAAGATGTTAGAGGTGTGGACAGCGAAGTCTTATCTGAGATCACAGAATGATAATCCTGATAAATATGAATATCACGAACTTAGAGCCTTAGGCCGTGACCTGATGACAAAACCTGAGATTGTAAATGAGCTAGAGATATTAGGCGAAAATATCGAGAAAAGCGACCGTAAGGTTGTGATATTAAAAACTTATAATGCTTATCACGCCTATCGGGATATGATTGTCATCTATGCGATGGATGCCATAACAAAATATATGATTAACAATAATACTTTCGACTACGACCTGATGTATAAAGAGTTCGACGGATTGAGAAGGAAAGTGTGGATTAATCTCGGTGGACAGATGATGACACAAGAAGACGTTGACCAATTGCGTGATGACATTAACAAAGGTCTGCTGAAATCGTGGGAGGAGATCCATAATCGTTATGATGAAATATGGGGTCGTTATCCCGAAGATAAACTGAATCATGCTTGCCTTTCATTATATTTCGTACTTCAAACAAAAGATATAAGTAAAGATACTTTCAAGGATCTCTTGTTAAAATCTGTCAATATTCAGAATTATGTATGCGAAGAGGTGTATAGATCTCGTAAGAAAGATTATGACAATAAGATAAGAAACGCCACTTTCCGTAATGAAGAGGAAAAAATATCCGTGATAGGAAACATAGACGACAACAGCTTCGTTAAACAGATAAGGAAAGAAACAGAAGATTATAAATCAAGAATAGAAAAAATATTATCAATGTTAAATTAGCTATCAGTTATCAGCTATCAGCGGTAAGCTATAGCCAATAGCCAAATAGCCAACAGCTAAAGTAAAAATATGAGAGTTATCATCGAACCTAATTATGATAAGATGTCGCAATGGGCGGCTAATCATATCGTGAAAAGAATCAACGAATTTAATCCAACAGAAGACAGACCTTTTGTGTTAGGTTTGCCTACAGGTTCAACGCCGATAGGAACTTATAAGGCTTTGATAAAGTTATATCAAGAAGGGAATGTGTCTTTCAGGAATGTCGTTACTTTCAATATGGACGAATATGTAGGAATAGCGGAAGATCATCCGGAGAGCTATCATTCTTTTATGTGGAACAATTTCTTTAATCACGTCGATATCAAAAAAGAAAACGTCAACATCTTGAATGGTAACGCCGAAAATCTTGAAACTGAATGTCAGCGTTATGAAGACAAGATAAAATCGTATGGCGGCATACATCTCTTTATGGGAGGTATCGGTCCTGACGGTCACATCGCTTTCAACGAGCCAGGTTCTTCTTTGACTTCAAGAACAAGAGTTAAGTCATTGACAACAGATACCATCATCGCTAATTCGAGATTCTTCAACAACGACATAAATCAGGTTCCTAAGACAGCCTTGACGGTTGGTGTGGGAACGGTGATGGATGCCAAAGAAGTGATGATTCTCGCTAATGGTCACGGCAAGGCAAGAGCACTCGCTCAAGTCATTGAAGGCAGTGTTAATCATTTGTGGACTGTGAGCGCATTACAGATGCATCCTAAAGGAATTATCGTTTGCGACGATTTGGCGACATACGAGCTTAAAGTCGGAACGGTAAATTATTTCAAGGATATTGAAAAAGATAATTTATAATGTCAACTCCTCGTTGTTTAAGGTTTAAAGTTTAAGGCTTAATGTCAATAGATAATGATAAACTGCCAATAGCCAATAGCCAACAGCCATTGTCTAAGAATTATTTTGTCCATGAATCTTCATACGTTGATGATAATGTAACTATTGGCGAGGGTACGAAAATCTGGCATTTCTGTCACATACAGTCAGGATCTGTCATTGGCAGGAATTGTTCTTTCGGTCAGAATGTCAATGTCGGCAACAACGTCAAGATTGGTGACGGTGTTAAGGTTCAGAACAATGTCTCAATTTATGAGGGCGTCGAACTTGAAGATAACGTCTTTTGCGGACCGAGTTGCGTGTTTACCAACGTTACCGTCCCGCGAGCGAAATATCCAGTGCATGGAGCTTATAAGAAGACATTGGTTAAGGAAGGCGCGTCACTTGGCGCTAACTGTACCATAGTGTGCGGACATACCATCGGAAGATACGCCATGATAGCGGCAGGAGCCGTCGTGACTAAAGACGTTCCCGACAACGCTTTGATGGCAGGAGTTCCGGCGCGACAGATAGGATGGGTTGATGAATACGGGAACAGATTGAAATAAACATATTTCCTGAAATAAAAGAAAATATTTTTAAATCTTTCCTAAAATAAAGGAAAGATTTATATCTTTGCAAAAAACATATATGATAAGGAAAGATGTCATAAAAACATTAATTGCGATCAAACAGAATGAGATACTTTTCGATGTATTTGATAGGGAAGAGAAATTGCCTATAGATAGTCGAAAAATTGTTACTATTTCTGGTGTACGACGTTGTGGAAAATCTTCGATGATGGAGATTGTTATTAATGATTTGGTTAAAAGCGGAGTTAGTGCAGAGAGAATATTGTGGTTGGGGTTTGATGATGAGCGTCTTGTCAATATGCATTCTGATGAGTTGAATCAGGTTGTGGAGTCATATATGGAGATGTTTCCTGACATTCCGCTAAAGGATGTATATATGTTTTTTGATGAGATTCAACTTATAAAAGATTGGGAGTTTTTCGTATTAAGACTATATAAGAATTATTGTAAGAATATCTACATCTGTGGAAGTAACGCAACAATGTTATCAACAGAGTTGAATTCTTCTCTGAGAGGTTATCCTGTTGAATACAGAGCTTATACTTTATCATTTCGAGAGTATTGCCGGTTTAATGGCATAAAGGTGCAATCATATCTTGAACAGGATATAGCGCGTTTAAAAAATGCTTTCCTTAAATATAACAGTGAAAGTTCATTCCCTGAAATAGTTCTTACAAAGTCAAAATCAGAACAGCTTAAATTGCTTCATGGATATTTTGACACAATGCTGTTAAAAGATATAGCTGAACATTATAGAATTTCTAATATAAGCATACTGAGGTATTTTGTTAAGAGAATAATGGAAAACCTTAGTAAACCGACTTCAATAAATAGTCTGTATAACGATATAAAGTCTCAAGGTATAAAAATCTCAAAAGATGATTTATATCAATGGGCAAATTATGTTTGTAACATATTTCTTTTTATAAGAATTCCAAAGTATGACCGTTCTTTGTCGAAGGAGCAGAAATCATTGAATAAGTATTACTGTATTGACAATGGGCTGCGTTCTGCTGTTTTGTTGCCTCAAAGCAATGATGAAGGAAAATATTTAGAAAATAATGTTTTTCTTCATCTTAACAGAAATATGCAAGTAGGAGATAAAATTACATATTTCCAGGGCAATAATGAATGTGATTTTGTGATTCAAAGAATGGATGTGGTTATACAATTGATACAGGTGTGTTGGGATATATCAGAACATGACACTCTAAAAAGGGAAGTTAAAGGATTGTTAGAGGCATCTAAAGTAACTAATTGTGATAATCTTTGGATTATAAATAAAGAAGAAGAAAAAACTATCATCATAGAAGAAAAGACAATTAATATTGTTCCTGCTTGGAAATGGATGATACTAATTGAAAATTGAAAATGGAAATTTGAAAATTAATTAGCATTGAGTTATGGGTAGTGAGCATCTATATGTTCAAAGTTCAAAGCTCAAAGTTCAAAGTATAAAAAATGAATTTCTCAATAATAGGAGTTGGCGGTTATATCGCGCCACGACATCTTAAAGCGATAAAAGATACAGGAAACGTCTTGGTTTCCGCTTACGATAAAAACGATAGCGTCGGGATAATGGACAGCTATTTCCCGCAGGCTTCATTTTTTACAGAACAGGAATTATTCGACCGTCATAACACTCGTCTCATCGAGAAAGGGCAGAAAATTGATTTCGTGTCGGTATGTACGCCGAATTATCTTCACGACGCGCACACACGTTATGGACTGAGATTAGGTTGCGACGTAATCTGCGAGAAACCTGTAGTCCTAAACCCTTGGAATATCGACGCTTTAGAAGCTGTAGAGAAATCGACAGGAAGAAAAGCATACACTATTTTACAGCTGCGTCTTCACGAGTCGATTGTTGCGTTGAAGAAGAAGATTGATGAAGGTCCGAAAGATAAGATCTATGATGTTGATTTGACATATATCACTGCGAGAGGCAATTGGTATTATACTTCCTGGAAAGGCGACATCAACAAAAGCGGCGGAGTGGCAACTAACATCGGAA
The DNA here is from genome assembly GCA_015061365.1 of Lentimicrobiaceae bacterium. Lineage (GTDB taxonomy): Bacteria > Bacteroidota > Bacteroidia > Bacteroidales > F082 > Limimorpha. The sequence goes on from SUWS01000002.1 coordinate 16,296, forward strand.
TTCATTTCTACGATATGTTGCAATGGATCTTCGGTAAGGTGACAAAGAGCGTCGTTCACGTCTCGAGTCACGACAGAGTCGCGGGTTATTTGGAATTGGAGAAGGCGAGGGTGCGATATTTCTTAAGTATCAATGCCGACACATTGCCGGAGAATGCCGTACAAGGAGAGAAGAGAACATACAGAACCATCATGATAGACGGCAGCGAATTTGAATTCAGTCAAGGATTTACGGAGTTACATACCGAGAGCTATAAGAAGATTCTTAATGGAGAAGGTTTCAGAATATCAGAAGCGAGAAACTGCATCGAGATGGTCTATGAAATAAGAAACGCTCAGCCCATCGGACTCAAAGGCGACTATCATCCATTAGCGGGATTGGAATTAAGCAAGCATCCGTTTGGCTGGAAATAGCAGTCGCAGACTGCTATTTCTGTCAACAGTCAACAGACAACGGACAACGGACTTTGTCCATGGTTATTTTAATAAATAATTTACAAACTTTTAACCAAATTAATCATGAAAGTAAGAAACCTTGAAAATTTAAGAGTATGGCAAGAGACAAGGTCTTTTGTCAATGAAATTTATGAATTGATGTCTAACTGTAAAGATTATAGTTTTCGTGATCAGTTGCAGAGAGCGTCAATATCAATAATGAATAACATCGCGGAAGGTTCAGAAAGTGGATCTGACAAAGCGTATATTCGTTATTTGAACGTGTCAAGAGGAAGTTGTTCTGAGGTTAAAAGTATGTTATATCTTTGTGAAGATATGAAATTTTGTACTCCAGAAAAACGTAAAGAATTACAATCAAAGTTGTTAATAATATCAGGTCAAATTTATAAATTAATAGAATTTCTTAAAAACAATCAGAAGAACTGACAATATAAAGTATACCCAAGGACAGTTGTCTGTTGTCAGTTGTCTGTTGACTTTGTAAATTATGAAAATAACAATAGCAGGAACCGGTTACGTCGGATTATCTATCGCGACGTTATTGGCTCAGCACAATGAAGTCACAGCTGTTGACATTGTGCAGGAACGTGTTGATATGGTGAACAATAAGATTTCGCCTATTCAAGACGATTATATAGAAGAATATCTTAAGAATAAAGAATTGAATCTGCGTGCCACGATAGATGCAGAGACTGGATATAAGGATGCGGAATTTGTGGTGATAGCAGCGCCAACGAACTATGATAGCGTGAAGAATTTCTTCGACACTTCCGCTGTGGAAGACGTGATTGATAAGGTGATGAAGTATAATCCCAATGCTATAATGGTGATTAAAAGTACTATTCCTGTCGGTTATACAGAGACGATCCGTAAGAAGACCGGAAGCAGGAATATCATCTTCTCCCCAGAGTTTTTAAGAGAGAGTAAGGCGTTATACGATAACTTGTATCCGAGCAGAATCATAGTAGGCTATGACCAGAACGATGAGCGACTAAGTAAAGCGGCACATCAGTTTGCAGAGCTTATCAAACAAGGTGCAATAAAAGAAGACGTTCCCGTCTTGTTCATGGGAAGCACCGAAGCGGAAGCGGTGAAATTGTTCGCGAATACATATCTTGCATTACGTGTGAGCTATTTCAATGAATTAGATACATATTCAGAATTGAAGGGACTTGACACGCAGCAGATCATAGAAGGAGTATGTTTAGATCCGCGCATCGGAAATCATTACAACAACCCGAGTTTCGGTTACGGCGGATATTGTCTCCCAAAAGATACAAAACAACTCTTGGCTAATTATGAAGACGTCCCGCAAAATATGATGTCGGCGATAGTTGAAAGCAACAGAACACGCAAAGACTTCATCGCAGACCAGGTGCTGAAGAAAGCCGGCTGGTATGCATATAGTGATAATAATACATATAGCTCAAGACTCAAGGCTCAAAGCTCAGAACTTCCTACAATTGGCGTTTACCGATTGACGATGAAATCCAATTCCGACAACTTCAGGCAAAGCTCCATACAAGGTGTGATGAAGAGAGTGAAGGCGAAAGGAGCGACGGTGATAATCTACGAGCCGTCATTAGAAGATGGAAGTATGTTCTTTGGAAGTTTAGTCGTTAACGATTTGGAAAAGTTCAAGAAAGAAAGTCGTGCCATTATTGCTAACAGATACGATTGCTGTTTGGATGACGTAAAAGAGAAGGTGTATACGCGAGATATTTTTAAGAGAGATTGATGTGTGGGTGATGGTGAAATTATTTTTAGAATAAATAATTTTTCTAAGAATAATATTCCTATATTTGTAAATTGGATGTAGTAGAATTTTGGTACTTGCTCACAGAAATATATTGAATTTAATATCAATAGGTTATAAACAAGCGTGTGAGTGAGGCGGCGAAGCTGTAGCTATATGGAATGAAGATAACCTAACAAACTTACAACTCAAAACTCTCCACTTTCAGACTACTCTAAACTATAAACTTTAAAACTACTATAAACTATTAACTATTAACTATAAACTATATATTCATAATTTGATAAGGTTAAATGAAGGGTGTGGTTTGGAAAAATTGATGACTGAGGAGCAGTTGGACTTCATAGATATGATGATGCCTCTCAATATCGAGGCACGATATCCGTCGTATAAAGATGAGTTATTTAAAACATTAACAGCAGAACGTTGTCGTTATATTGTAGAAACGACAAAGAAGATATTCGTATGGATAAAAGACAAGCTTTAAAATTAGCGCGTCAATATAAGGAGGTTATTTGTGACCAGATGACTGTTGTTGATGTGTATATGTATGGTTCTTACAGCAAAGATTGTGCAACTGAACAAAGCGATATTGATATTGCAGTTGTTGTCGACAATATTACAGAAGATGTATTATCTGTTATGGCTAAATTGTGGCGTGCAACCCGAAAGGTCAGTTCGTACATTGAACCAGTTCTTGTCAATAGACAACAACCGTCACCTTTGTTTGACGAAATATTAAAATGTGGAATTAAAATTTAACATACATTGAAGACGCCATAATATGACGTCACTCCAGAATAAACTTTAAGGGGACATCTATAAATTCCACGTATCAAATATTTTTGTTTAATACAAGATAAACTTTTTCGGGATTTATGTTTCTCTTTGGAATCTTTTCGTCTTTCTTTCAATCACATAGCTCGCTATGCTCTTTCGAGAAAAACAAAAATCTTCTCAAAGATAAATTCATAAATCTTTCGAAAAGCAATTTATAGAAGTCCCCTTAAAACATCCAACTCTCAACTTAAAACTACCATAAACTATAAACTATTAACTATAAACTTTCAAACTACTATAAACTTTAAAAAAATGAAAGGTATCGTTTTAGCAGGCGGTTCGGGAACTCGCCTTTACCCGATAACAAAAGGTGTCAGTAAGCAGCTGCTTCCTATTTTCGATAAACCTATGGTATATTATCCTATCTCTGTTTTGATGATGGCGGGGATACGCGATATATTAATAATCTCTACACCGCAGGACTTGCCGGGATTCCAACGACTTCTCGGCGACGGATCTGATTACGGCGTGAACTTCAGTTATGCAGAGCAACCTTCGCCGGATGGTCTTGCTCAGGCTTTTATCATCGGAGAAGAGTTCATCGGTAACGATTGCGCTTGTCTTGTCTTGGGTGATAATATCTTCCAAGGTGCGGGAATATCTTCCTTGTTGAAAAATGCTGTAGTTGATGCTGAACAGAATAACAAAGCTACGGTATTCGGCTATTGGGTCAACGATCCGGAACGTTATGGCGTAGCCGAATTTGACAAAAACGGCAATTGTGTATCAATAGAAGAGAAACCTAAGAATCCAAAGTCTAACTATGCTGTAGTCGGACTTTATTTCTATCCAAACAAAGTTGTTGAGATAGCTAAAAACGTAAAACCTTCTGCAAGAGGCGAACTTGAGATAACATCGGTAAATCAGGCTTTTCTTAACAGCGGAGAACTCAAAGTTCAAGTCTTCGACCGTGGATTCGCTTGGCTTGACACCGGAACACACGACTCCCTCGCCGAAGCATCAACCTACATTGAAGTGTTGGAAAAACGTACAGGACTTAAAGTCGCTTGTCTTGAAGAAATAGCATATACACAAGGCTGGATTACAAAAGAGAAAATACAGGAATTGGCACAACCAATGGCGAAAAACCAATATGGGCAGTATTTGTTAAGAATGATAGAAAAGTAAATTTTAGTGGGGTTTAAGGTTTAATGCTTAAGGTTTAATGTCATGTTTTCTTTTAGGAAATTAATTGTGTATAACGAGGCGAGGGCGTTAGTGAAAGAAGTTTATATTTTGATGAATTTGTTTCCAAAGGAAGAGAAATATGCATTATGTGATCAACTTAGAAGATCTTCGATTTCAGTTCCTGCAAATATTGCTGAAGGAATGGGAAGACGTTCAAAGAGAGAACAAATACATTTTCTAGAGATTGCCTTTGGTTCTTTGATGGAGACGTTTTGTCATATTGAAATTGCAAGAGATCTTGGTTATATAACTGAAGAACAGTTTAATGAGAAAGAAAGACAGATTGAACTTATTTCCAAGAAACTTTCTAAGCTAACGTATTCTATAGAAAAAAGTATTACATAATATTTTTAGTTCCTAACCTTAAACTTTAAACCTTAAGCCTTAAACCTTAAACCAGATAAGTCATGTCAAAAAGAAATATCGTAATCACCGGCGGTGCAGGTTTCATAGGAAATCATGTCGTTCGTTTATTCGTAAATAAATATCCAGAATATAATATAATTAACATAGACAAACTCACTTACGCTGGTAATTTAGCTAACCTTAAAGACATAGAGGACAAGCCAAATTACAAGTTCGTGAAGATGGACATCTGCGATTTCGAGAATTTCTATCAGCTTATGCAAGATGAAGAAGTTGATGGCATCATTCACCTCGCAGCAGAGTCACATGTTGATAGAAGTATCAAAGACCCATTCACTTTTGCAAAGACAAACGTCATGGGAACTTTAAGTTTACTTCAAGCAGCGAAACTTTATTGGGAGAGCCAACCTGAACCATATAAAATTACATACCCAAGGTCTGTTGACTGTAGATTCTATCACATCTCTACCGATGAAGTCTATGGTGCTCTTGAAATGAATCACCCAGAAGGAATACCAGCTCCACATCAGACCATAGCAAGTGCTCACAGCTCACAACTCACAGCTCACAACTCACTCGCATACGGCGACGAGTTTTTCTATGAGACGACAAAATACAATCCTCACTCACCATATTCGGCGTCAAAGGCAAGTTCCGACCATTTCGTGAGAGCTTATCACGACACATACGGAATGCCGACTATCGTAACAAATTGCTCTAACAACTACGGACCTTATCAGTTCCCAGAAAAGTTAATACCTTTATTTATTAATAATATACGTCATCGCAAGCCGTTGCCAGTTTATGGTAAGGGCAAGAACGTCCGTGACTGGTTATATGTTGAAGACCATGCTCACGCTATAGATTTGATTTTCCATGAAGGAAAGATAGCAGAGACATATAACATCGGTGGTTTCAACGAATGGAAAAACATCGACTTGATAAAGGTTATGATTAAAACCGTTGATAGAATACTCGGTAATCCTGAAGGACATTCATTAGATTTGATAACATACGTCACCGACAGATTAGGACACGACGCACGTTACGCCATCGACTCTACTAAGTTACAGAAGGAACTCGGCTGGGAGCCATCGCTTCAATTTGAAGAAGGAATCGAAAAGACAGTTCGCTGGTACTTAGACAACCAGGAATGGATGGATAACATCACATCTGGCGAGTATGAGAAGTATTACGAGGAGATGTACCATTCAAATGGAAATTTGAAAGTTGAAAATTGAAAATTGAAAGACTTTGAACACAGAATAATAAACTTACAACTTTAAACTCTCCACTTTCAACTACTCTAAACTATAAACTTTGAACTCTAAACTTTAAAAAATGACCATCGAACAATCCATAGTGCCTCATAAGATTGCTGAGTTAGTTGATATAATAGCGAGGAAAAAGAATATTTCTCAATCTGACGCTACGTATTATCTCTATAATTCCGATTTATATCATAGGCTGTACGACCCGAAAGAAAAATGGTGGTATTTCTCAGGAGAGTCCTTGTACGATGAGTTAGAGAAAAGTAAGAAGAAGGAAAAAGAATTTTTCTCGCAAAAAGAGTTGTTGTTCGTCATTTTTTGTGTTGAACGTTATGCGGCTGCAAAGTCAAAGGATTCTATAGAAGTCTTTACCTTGTTTGAGAAGAAAGCACTTACGTCATATTTGAAAGAAAATTATGAAGTCCTTCATACGCAAGGAGAACAATACATATTGGAAGAGATAGATATTTACCTTAAACGAAGGAGAAAATGAGACTATTTCATGGTTCAACAACTATCGTAAAGAAGCCACTCGTACACAGAGGACGCAGGACTACCGACTTCGGACAAGGTTTTTATCTGACCACAAGTTACGAACAAGCTGAGCGTTGGGCGAGATTGAAACAGAAGAGAGATGGAGCGAGAAAAGCCGTCGTAAGCGTCTATGAGTTTGACAAGGAACTTCTGAATGATACGGCATACAAGGTTTTACAATATGAAGGACCTTCTAAGGAATGGTTAGATTTCGTTGTGAGCAACAGAAAAGGTTTTGACTTACATCAATATGATTACGTCATGGGACCGGTGGCAAATGACCAATTATATACTACTATCTCGTTATACGAACAAGGTTCGCTAAGCGTTGAAGCCGCCATCATACAGTTGAAATCACATCTTTTATTCGACCAACTCTCCTGTCACACAGAGAAAGCGATAAAGAACATAGAGTATATTGAAAGTAAAGAAATAATTTGAAAATCTATACAACCTCCACTTTAAGGTTTAAGGCTGGATTACGATAAACTTACAACTCAAAACTCTCAACTTTAAAACTACTCTAAACTATAAACTTTGAACTATAAACTATATAAATGAAAAACTTCTCTTCCAATCTTTTTTGGGATGTAGATCCAAATGATATAGACATGGAAAGGCACGCATCTTTTATAGTTCAGCGAGTTCTTGAATATGGTTTGATGGAAGATTGGAATTATATACTTTCATATTACGGAATATCGCGTATATTATCTATGGTATTGCAATTCCGTAGTTTAGACCCCAAAGCCTTAGCGTTTATATCTGCTATTACAAAAACTCCAAGAGAAAATTTCAGATGTTACACTACTAAACAGCAAGGCACTGAAAAGCATCATGTATTTTGACGATGCAGCACAAGATCCGATGCCGTATATGTTGAAAGAGAGGTCGGGGATGATATTAAGGAGAGAATTCTAAAAGAAACATAAATTTCTCAATAACTAAGAATGGATGGATAACATCACATCTGGCGAGTATGAGAAGTATTATGGGGAGATGTATAAAGGAAGATAGTTGAAAATCAGAGGAACCTAAAATAACAATAAATATGAAGACAAAATATTATCCGATACAATTGTTGCAAAATGACTCTAGTGAACTGAACGAGTTAGTAGAACAATTGTTATTTGGGGATTGGTCTTCTGCTGAGATTGATAAGGTTAAAGAAAATTTAAAATACTTTTTCTGTACATTCCGTAGTGATTTACATCTTATTGTTGAAAGTAATTATGTAGACTCAGTCTATAGAGATAGTTATTACAATTACTACTCAACTAAAAGAAAAAATTATAGTAGATATTGTTTGAAAATATCATTTTTTGATACGGATTTCAATTATAATATTGATTTTAATGATGTAGATAATATTCAAAAGAACTACCTAGGGTATTTAATTGTCAGACCTCTACTGAAATGTATTGGTAAAAACATAATAAAACCAGAAGCAAAAGTAAATTATTGCAAGGATATAAAAATATGTAGAGTCAATTTGGAGACATCATGTTTTGGCGTTAAGTTAAAAGCAGAAGGGTTCCCTCATGCATCACAGGATAGTGAAACAATGACATGCGCCGAAACTACATTATGGTCATTGCTTGAATATTACGGCAATAAATATAATTTGTATAAACCGATAAATCATTCTGAAATCAGAAGAGCCATTGAACCTTTTTCATATGAAAGAATGTTACCTTCCAAAGGTCTGACTTATAATCAAATATCTGTAGCATTACGTGAATTTGGATTTGGTCCAAAGATATATCTGAAGAATAATTATAGCAATAAAAATAAGTTTTTCGAATTGATAGCTTGTTATATTGAAAGTGGAATACCGTTAGCATTGGCATTAACCAATAGCAAATTAGGACATGCTGTGGTATGTATTGGTAGAAAAGATGTGAATAAGCAGGATGTTACCAATTATTCCTTCAATACAGAAATTAATAATAAGAAATTATACAATTGGAATCTTGCAGTTGCTCACGGTGAAATTGTGTTTAATGATGATAATTATCCCAACTATCAACTTACGATATTAACTAAACCGTGCTCATATTACACTTCTAATGAGTGGGATACCATGGAAGTAACTCAGTTTATAGCTCCACTGTACAATAAAGTGTATATGGAAGCTGATTCTGCCATCGAATTATCTAAATCAATTGTTGATATGATAATACCTGGTGGCAATAATAATATTATTAAAACATTTCTTACTTCATGTCGTTCTTATAGGGAGTATATCACCAAATCAAAATCGTTATCAAACGACGAAAAAGCGGCACTACTACAAATTGAAATGCCGAAATTTGTATGGATAACAGAATTGAGTACAATAGATGAACTTAATGAAAATAAAATAAATACACTTTTAATATTAGATGCAACAGGAAGTAGATCATCAAATATATATGCCAATATTATATTATTAGTTTCCGAGGGTATCTTTTACAAATACGATTATATTGATAAGGTATTAAAAGGGTATAAGACGTCATTCCCAAAAACATTTGATGCATTTAAAGGTAATTTAAAATAATTGATATGTACACAACAATTGATGAATTAATTACAGATAATAAAAATATTGTTGAAATAGATAACAGTGTGGAAAAGAGATTATTACAACACATGGAAAAATATATGGCAGATGTGGAACATAATGAAACACAAGCATACAATTACGCCACACAAATTATTTTAAATTGTTAGTTGATATTCTGAAGACCTTGTTTGGGAGAAACTCTCACTTCAATTTGAAGAAGGAATCGAAAAGACAGTTCGCTGGTACTTAGACAACCAAGAATGGATGGATAATATCACATCTGGCGAATATGAGAAGTATTACGAGGAGATGTACCATTCAAATGGAAAATTGAAAACTGAAAACTGAAAGTTGAAAACTGAAAAAATTTAAACATAAAATAATAAACTTACAACTCAAAACTCCCAACTTTCAAACTACTATAAACTATTAACTTTGAACTCTAAACTTTAAAAAATGAAATACCCTATCGGCATACAACAATTCGAGAAGCTACGGGAAGAGAACTGGATCTATATAGATAAGACAGCTCATATCCATCGGCTTGCCTCGAGGGGAACATATTTCTTCCTCAGCCGACCAAGACGTTTCGGCAAGAGTTTGTTGATGTCGACGATAGAAGCGTATTTCAAGGGCAAGAGACATCTCTTTGAAGGCTTGGCGATAGAGAAGCTGGAAAAAGATTGGATTGAATATCCCGTGTTGCATTTTGATCTCAATGCCAAGAAATTTGATCAGGCTAAAGACCTGGACGAGATTCTTAATGCTCAGCTCAGCGAGTATGAACAAATATATAACAGTGTAGCTGTCGATAAAAGTATTGAGGGAAGATTCAAGCAACTTATCAAATCCGCCAAAGAGAAAACCGGACGTAACGTGGTTGTTCTCATAGACGAATACGACAAGCCTATGCTTCAAGCCATAGGCAACGAAGATCTCCAGATACAGTTCCGCAACATGCTCAAGGCGTTCTACGGCACATTGAAGAGCACCGACGGATATCTGAGGTTCGTGCTTCTCACAGGTGTCACCAAGTTCAGCAAGCTCAGCATCTTCAGCGACCTTAACAATATCGAGGACATCTCGATGGAGAAACAATATTGCGATATCTGCGGTATCACTGAAGAAGAACTGCACAACGTCTTTGACAATGAAGTGGCGTTGTTGGCGGAAAATAACGAGCAGACAAAGGAGGAAGCATACAAGGAATTGAAGAAACGTTACGACGGTTATCATTTCAGTGAGAACTCAGTAGGAATATACAATCCGTTCAGCATACTGCTCTGCCTTAAAAACTCAAATTACGGCAGCTATTGGTTCAGCACAGGGACACCGACATATTTGGTGGAGTTGCTCAAACGCTTCGATTTTAATCTCGAGAATCTATCTGGTTACGAAGCCTCGGCAACGACTTTAGACAGCATACAACTCAATGTTGACAACCCGATACCTGTTCTATATCAAAGCGGTTATCTGACCATCAAAGGATATGACAAGGAATTTAGATTATATACATTAGACTTTCCAAACGAAGAGGTTGAAGAAGGATTCATCAATTTCCTTGTCCCGATGTACACCTCAGTATCAGAGACCGACTCGCCTGCATTTATAGGGAAGTTTGTGAGGGAGGTGCGCGCAGGTAAGGTCGATGATTTCATGAGACGCTTGCAGTCGCTTATGGCAGACACGCCTTACGAGATAATAAAAGACTTGGAGAACCACTATCAGAACGTGATGTTCATCCTCACGAAACTGATGGGATTTTACGTACAGGCTGAGTACAAGACCTCATACGGACGTATTGATTTGCTCATCGCGACTGACAAATACGTCTATGTCATAGAGATAAAATTAGACGGAAGTGCGGAGGACGCCCTGAAGCAGATCAACGACAAGGAATATTCACTGTCATTTGAAGCAGGTAGCCGTCAGGTCATCAAGATAGGAGCCAACGTCTCACGAGAAAAGAGAAACCTTGAGAACTGGATAGTTGAAATTGAAAATTGAAAACTGAAAATACTTTAAACACAGAATAATAAACTTACAACTCAAAACTCTCAACTTTAAAACTACTATAAACTATTAACTTTGAACTTTAAACTTTAAAAAATGAAATACCCTATCGGCATACAACAATTCGAGAAGCTGCGGGAAGAGGGTTGGATCTATATAGATAAGACAGCTCATATCCATCGGCTTGCCTCGAGGGGAACATATTTCTTCCTCAGCCGACCAAGACGTTTCGGCAAGAGTTTGTTGATGTCGACGATAGAAGCGTATTTCAAAGGAAAGAGACATCTCTTTGAAGGCTTGGCGATAGAGAAGCTGGAGAAAGACTGGATTGAATATCCCGTGCTGCATATAGATCTTAATGCGGAAAGATATGCTAAAGCTGAAGAGTTGAGCAATATATTAGATACCTATCTCCGCGAGTGGGAAAAGTTATACGGCTCAGATGAAAGCAATAATGAAAGTCTTTCAAGACGTTTTCTTAATGTAATCAAATCCGCCAAAGAGAAGACCGGACGTAACGTGGTTGTTCTCATCGACGAATACGACAAGCCTATGCTTCAAGCCATAGGCAACGAAGAACTTCAGATACAGTTCCGCAATATGCTCAAGGCGTTTTACGGGACATTGAAGAGTGCCGACGGATATCTGAGGTTCGTGCTTCTCACAGGTGTCACCAAGTTCAGCAAGGTAAGCGTTTTCAGTGATTTGAATAATCTGAATGACATCTCAATGGACGCTGAGTATAGCGACATCTGTGGCATAACAGAAGAAGAACTGCATGAGGTATTCGATGGAGAAGTCGCCCGGTTGGCGGAGAAAAACAATCAGACAAAAGAAGAAGCTTATATAGAACTGAAGAGACGTTACGACGGCTATCATTTCAGTGAAGATTCTGTCGGTATGTACAATCCATTCAGCATACTGAATACCCTGCTGAAAAAGGTATACAGGAATTATTGGTTCAGCACGGGAACACCGACGTATTTAGTTGAACTCCTGAAACGTTTCGACTTCGATCTTCAGAACTTGTCGGGATATGAGACGACCGCAGATGCACTCGACAGTATTCAGATAAGAGTGGACAATCCCATACCAGTTCTGTACCAAAGCGGATATCTCACCATCAGCAACTATGACGAAGAGTTGGGTTTATATACGTTGGATTTTCCTAATGAGGAAGTGGAGGAGAGTTTCATAAGATTTCTCATTCCGATGTATTCACCCATTTCAGAGACCGACTCGCCGGCATTCATCGGCAAGTTCGTCAGGGAGGTGAGAGCAGGCAAGGTGGATGATTTCATGCGCCGCCTTCAGAGTATGATGGCAGACACTCCTTACGAGATAATAAAAGACTTGGAGAACCATTATCAGAACGTCATGTTCATCCTCACGAAACTGATGGGACTTTACGTTCAGGCGGAGTACAAGACCTCCCGTGGACGCATCGACCTTCTCATCGCGACGGACAAATACGTCTATGTCATAGAGATAAAATTAGACGGAAGCGCGGAGGACGCCCTGAGGCAGATCAACGACAAGGAATATTCACTGCCGTTTGAAGCAGGCAGCCGCCAGGTCATCAAGATAGGAGCCAAGGTCTCACGAGAAAAGAGAAACCTTGAGAACTGGATAGTTGAAATTGAAAATTGAAAACTGAAAATTGAAAGATTTTAAACATAAAATAATAAACTTACAACTCAAAACTCTCAACTTTAAAACTACTATAAACTATTAACTTTGAACTATAAACTTTAAAATGTGGGCACTATTGTCCATTGTACATTGAATTAAAGAATATATCATGAAAATATCAGTAGCAGGAACAGGGTATGTCGGACTTACTGTTGTTAATTTAGTATAAGTTATATGAAACTCACTTTTTTAACGAATTTGGTTAATCATCATCAAATTCCATTAGCGGATGAATTTTACAAATTATTAGGTTGTAATTATACATATGTAGCTTTTGAACCACTGCCTAACTGGCTTAAAGAGGGGGGGTATCAAGAAATAGATAGGCCTTACATAATTCGAGCCTATGAGAATAAAGAAAGTTTAGAGAGAGTAGAAGAATTAATGAATATTTCTGATGTTGTAATTATAGGACAAGCATCAGACAAGTATATATTGAATAGAGTTAAAGAATGTAAATTAACATTTAGATATAACGAACGATGGTTTAAATCAAAACCTTGGTATCTATCTGGACCAAAGGCTTGGGCGAATTTTTATAGGAACCACATACGGTTTAAAAATAAACCTCTTTATATGCTTGCTGCCAGCGCATATACTGCCAATGATGTGTATGCTATAGGAGCATATAAGGAAAAAGTGTATAAATGGGGATACTTTACCGCTGTTCAAGAAAAAAATGAAGTTGAAGCACCTGAGTTGAGTGTTTCCACTTCAGAAATCACACCACATATTATGTGGTGTAGTAGATTTCTGAAGTGGAAACACCCAGAGTTACCGGTTCAACTAGCAGCTAGGTTGAAGTCTGAAGGGTATAGGTTTGTACTCAATATGTACGGTGGTGGCGAAGAACTAGAGTCTACTAAAGCATTGGTACGAGAATTAAATGTTGAGGATGTGGTTACATTCTGTGGAAACTATCCTAATCAAGAGATTCTTGCTGCAATGCGGAGGCATCATATTTTCTTATTCACTAGTGACAAGAATGAAGGTTGGGGGGCTGTGTTGAATGAATCGATGAGTAATGGATGTGCTGTTGTTGCTTCTAATCGTATCGGGGCCACACCTTTCTTAGTAAAGGATGGTGAAAATGGGCTGATATTCGAGTCTGAAAATTTAGATTCCTTGTATGAGAAAGTAAAGTCCTTGTTGGACGATGAGGATTTGCGAAAGCATCTTTCGATTAATGCGTATAAGACTATGTCTGAGATGTGGAATCCTAAAAATGCTGCTGTTCGCTTTATACAGTTAGTGGAGAACTTGCAGAGAGGTATAGACACTCCATTTACAGATGGTCCATGTTCGAAAGCTTATCCCTGCAAATATTGATATAGTAAAAGAAGAATACAAGACTAATGCAGTATGAAAAAGTTATTAAATAAAGTAAGAGCTATTTTCATAGCATTTAAAACAAAAAGAGTTCTTTATACCATTTATTTTAATTTTAAATATTTACCAATCCATCAAGCAAAATTACTCCCCATTATATTCTATAAACATGCTTATGCGACTATTTCAAATGGTGGAAAAATAATCCTTTCCGATGATATGGTAGCTCGTAATTGTAAAGTGCATATTGGTATGCATACGCTTGATTTTGAATATCAATGTGAAAAGACTCATCTCAATGTATCTTATGGAACTTTATTCGTTAATGGTAAATTGGAGTTTCGCCGAGGGTGTATTATTGACATAAAAGGCACAATGGAATGTGGTAATGACGTCTTGTTTGGTCCAAGATGTCGTGTCCGTGTTCATAATAAAGCATCTTTGGGAGATTATATTCGAATTGCCCACGAGACTCAATTGTTTGATTCTAATTTTCATTTTTCAGAGAAGGTTGATGAACCTGGCTTTTATCCTATTTCAAAGCCGATAACTATTGGTTCCTATTGCTGGGTTGGGAATCGCAGTACATTAAGTCCAGGGGTGGTTCTTCCAGATTATACAATAGTCGCATCAAACTCTCTTGTTAATAAAGATTTTTCATCATTGGCAAAATATTCAACTGTCGGTGGTGTCCCCGCTAAGTTTTTGCGTGAGGGATATACGCGAGTGTGGGATACTAATAGAGAGTTGGAGTATCATAAGCGTGAGTTTAGCTGGTTGAGATAATTGTATAGAATAGATTAAGAATATGAATATAATTAAGAAGTATCTTCCATATATAAAGAACTTAGGATTATATTTTACATCCAGCATTATTGTAGCATTGGTGGGGATTTTGTTGAATCCCATTTATGCAATGAATCTTTCTCACGAAGATTATGCCATAATTGGTTACTATTCTTCTTTTAATTTATTGTTACTTCCATTACTAAATTTTTCATTATATTCTTTTTACTCGCGCCATTATTATTTTACCCCTGAAGATAAACGAGAGAGTTTGGGAAATACCGTCTTGCTAAGTTCAATGATGATTGGTTTTGTTTCGTTATTCTTGTTTGTTGGCTTTTTTTATTTTTTGCACAGGTCTACAGAAAATAGCTTTCCGTTTTTTCCTTATGCAATATTGACATTCGTACAGGTTTATATCGGCAATATCGCTTCATTTTATTTGATAAAGCTTCGTATTACCAGACAAGCTAAAAAATATGCGTGGTTTTCCATTATACAGTGTTTGTTGACAGCTTTTTTCTCTTTGATATTTGTTGTTTACTATAAACATGGTGCAACGGGTAAATTATGTGGAACATTGATAGCTACTATTATTGTTTCTACATATGCTTTATTCTATTCAGTATCTGAACTGAAAATAGATAAAGATATTTTAAGCAGTGCTATAAAATTCTGTACACCTTTGGTCATCTCTGCTATCTTCTGGTATTTTTTGACAGGAGTAGATAGAGTCTTTTTGGAACGCATAGGAGATACTTATACATTTGGCCTATATAGTGTAGGACTGCAAATGGCCGGTTATCTTACAATTTTTTATACAACAATCTCTAACACATTTGAACCCGATATTTATCAATCTATAGCTCAAGGTCGAAAGAAGAAATTGGTGGGGACAATTGGAATTATAATAGGATTTACGGCTATTGTGAATCTTGCTTTTATCATTCTTGCTCCTCAAGTTATAGGAATTTTAACTGCCAATAGGTATATAGAATCAGCACCATTCGCGCAGATACTAGCAGTACATAACATTGCAATGGCTTGTTATTATATGGTAGTAAAGTTGTTGATAGGCTATGGTTTCGTGAAACAAGAATTATATGTTCGTGTTTCTGGTGCATTACTGTCAATTGCTATGTTCTACGTCTTGATCGATAAGTATAAGTTTATAGGTGCAGCATGGGGACAGTCTATATCATTTTTAATAATGACGATTATAGGAATAATTGTATTATGTATTAAAAACAAATAAATGAAAATACTTTGGATAACTAATTTATTATTTCCAGAAGCAATGTCACGTATGACTGGGAATTGTGAATTAAAAACAACAGGTGGTTGGATGTTAGGGTTGTCTGATATATTGGTTGAACAGAGTGGTGTCTGTCTGTCTGTTGCTACAGTATCAAACCTAGTAAAATCGCTAACAAGAATAAAGGGTAAGAATATAACCTATTATGTAATCCCTTTAGGAAAAGGGAATATAGTATATAACAAAACATACGAATTGTATTGGAAGCAGATAAAAAAAGAGGTTCAACCAGATGTTGTACATATACATGGAACCGAATTTACCCATGGTTTAGCATATGTTAATGCATGTGGGAATGAGAAGATTGTCGTGTCGATACAAGGATTAAAATATGGTATAGCTCCATACTATTGCGCAGGATTGACATGGAAAGAAATCTATAGAAACATTACATTTCACGATATTTTTAAAGGAGGAATATACAAAGAGCAACGCAGATTCTATCGAACTGCTAAACTAGAAATAGATATTCTTCGTAAGGTGAATCATATTATAGGTAGAACTTCATGGGATATGGCATACGTACGAGCAATAAATCCAGATGCAACATATCACTGTTGTAATGAAATCCTTAGAAAAGAATTTTATGACAATGATTATTGGGAATATGAAAAATGTACAAAACATTCTATATTCCTCAGTCAAGCAGGCTATCCTGTAAAAGGACTACATCAAGTTATAAATGCTTTACCTTTTGTACAACATTATTATCCTGATACAACTATCCGCATAGCAGGTCGTGATATAACATACAATAAAGGATTATGGGGAATATTACATTTTACTGGATATGGTAAAATTATAAAGGATTTGATAAGAAAATACCATATGGAACATAAGATTATTTTCTTAGGTCATCTTAATGCAAAACAAATGAAACAAGAATACCTACATTGCAATCTTTTTATATGTCCGTCATCAATAGAGAACTCTCCTAATTCATTGGGAGAAGCTCAAATATTGGGCGTTCCGTGTATTGCTAGTTATGTTGGAGGCATACCTGATATGATGCAAAATAATGAAAATGGATTATATAGATTTGAAGAAATTGAGATGTTAG
Organism: Lentimicrobiaceae bacterium; assembly: GCA_015061365.1. Taxonomy (GTDB): domain Bacteria; phylum Bacteroidota; class Bacteroidia; order Bacteroidales; family F082; genus Limimorpha. The sequence goes on from SUWS01000002.1 coordinate 33,449, forward strand.
CAAATAAAATATGTAGTGTGTTTGATAATGTAGATATGGATATGATTGGTGCAATGAGAGTTCAAGCAAAAGAACGTCATAATGCTAATAACAATGTATTACAATTATTATCAATATACAATCATTTATAATGCTATATAGACAATCTATATAATTATTTGGTAAACTATTTAAAACTGAATAATGGTTAATAAAATTCATAATAACAAATCGAGATACAAACTATTGCTATTTGCTTATTTTTGTGTAATCTTTACTTCCCTATGGGAGAATAATATATACACATTATTTGTTTTTTCTTGTATCTGCTGGTTTGTTTTACCTTATAAAAAATATTGGGATAACATAACTATATCATTACTTTTTTTCTCATTATTTTATACACTTATGGTATATATTAATGGCAAAAGCAACAGTTATTTTGTGTTACTTTCATATATGATTGCACCTACTGTGTTTTATCGTTTTGGAAAATTTCTAATGGATTTTATACGGCAAGATATATCACGGCAGATATTTCTAATTTGCAGTATTGTGCTATATTTGGTATATTTGTACATATTGACTTTTAGAGATGTGGCATTAGTTGGTCTTGTTAATGAAAGTCGCATATTATTAAACAATGATTCTGAGATGTCTTTTTCAATGAGAGGAATTGGTGCCACTATGTATGGAATGATGTCATCTATTGGTATAGGTTGTATTAGTAGTATTTTTATAAAGAAACAAAATTTAAGCTTAAAGATCTGCTTTATTGTTATTACTATATTGTCGATGCTGTGTGTTATACATTTGGTTAATCGTACAGGCATCGTTGTTTTTGCAACTTGCATAGTCATGTCGTTATTGATACATAGTAAGATGAATCCATACAAAGTGTTTAGTGGATTATTGATAATTGCCGCAGTAGTTTTTATCATAGTTAAGACAGAAATGGTTAATCAAGATATAATTGATGCATATGTGTATAGGGAAAGTAGTTCATCAACATCAGATTCAAGTGAATTAGGAGGCCGCTTGGATAATTGGCAAGGTGCTATTGCTGATATGTTTATTCATCCATTTGGGTGGACATCTCATGAGTACAATTACGTACATAATTTGTGGATGGATATTGCTCGTGTTGGCGGAATACTTCCATTGATACCGTTTTTATTTGCTACATTTATATACATAAAAAAAATTATACGATTATCTTTAAAAAAATACTTATCTCATTTCGCGATAATTATCATATCCGTTAATATTGCGATATTCCTTTCAGTATTCGTTGAACCCGTAATTGAAGCATCGCTTTTATATTTTTGCATAATGATGATGATTTGGGGAATTACAAGTAACTTATCAAGAGAGAATATAGCAACTATATAATAAATGAGACAATAAGAATGTTACATTGATTATAGATAAAATGACAATCATACTAAAATACACTTGGATATATTCGCACTCTACTAATAAAGATGAGTATGGAAGATCTTTATAGGGGATTTCTATAAATTACTTTGTAGGTGGTTGGTGAATTTTTATCAGAAGATTTTTATTTTTCTTGAAAGAGCATAGCGAGTTATGTGATTGAATGAAGGACGAAAAGATTTCGATAATAAGCAGAAAGCACGCAAAAGTTTGATTTTCATTGTTAAAGTTAATTTAAATGGGGAATTTATAGAAGTTCTCTATGTTACTAATACATACAAAAGAAAATTTTAATGGTAAAGATTATAGTGTAAGTTTACCAATATATTATAATGTCATCTTATGCAGAATAAGTATAATTACACAAATATATTACAACAACATATATGAAAATAGCAGTTCTTTTGACTTGTTTTAATCGTAAATTCAAAACGTTAAATTGTTTAAGATCACTATATCATGCACTAGATCTATACAATAAAGATGTAGAAAGTAGGATAGAATTATATATTTACTTAACCGATGATGGTTGCACGGATGGAACTGGAGAAGAAATTAGAAATAACTATTCTGATAAGAATATAACAATTCTCCAAGGCACGGGAGATCTATATTGGGCTGGCGGGATGCGATTAGCATGGAATGAAGCCCTTAAAAAACATAATGAATGGGATTTTTATTTATTGTTGAATGATGATGTTGATCTACTTGATAATCTTTTTAGTGAATTGTTAAATACACACAAATATTGTATAGATAATTATAATGAATTAGGAATATACTCTGGGATCACATCATCTAGAACAGACCATGACAAAATGACTTATGGAGGATGTTTGTGGAAAAATAAATTTTTAGGTTTGTGTACAAGACTTCATCCTAATAACAAGCCACAATTGTGTGATATGACACATGCTAATATTTTATTAGTTTCAAAAAATGTAGTTGAAAAAATAGGTATTTTTTATGAGGGATATTGTCATGGAAGTGCTGATTATGACTATTCTATTAAAGCTAAAAATAAAGGAATACCAGTATTACTAACTGCCAATTTCTGTGGTAGATGTGATGATGATCATTATTCTGCATCAGAAGTGGAAAATAAAATAAAAAGGATGTCTTCTTCTGAAAGAAAAGAATACTTTTTATCCCCTATTCATTCAAGAAAGGATTATCTTATATACATTAGAAGAAATATTCCATTAAAATATCCTTTCGTATATGTATGCCGTATTTTAAATGAAAAATGTCCAAAATTATATTATTGGCTAAGTCATCTTGTTAGATAATTCTATAATTCATGTAATATATGCATTATTAAGAGAAAAATTATTCTGATAATTATATCTTATTTATTTTGTAACTATATAGATAGTATGAAAAAGAATATAAAGATAGCTTTTGTTGATTTTGCCTCAGATTTTGACATTAGAAATAATGAATTCTCAACACTGCTATCAGAACGTTATAACGTAATTATTGACGACGTTTCTCCAGATTACTTATTTTATTCAAATTTTGGACGAGAATATCTCAAATATGATTGCGTGAAAATCTTTTATACAGGAGAGTGTATCGTTCCAGATTTTAATTTGTGTGATTATGCAATAGCATTTGATAATTTAACATTTGGAGATAGATATATAAGAGTACCTTTATACGAATTGTTTCAATATGGACAGAGGTATCGAACACTATTGGATAATTCATATAAACGAATAAAAGATAAAAGTGCTTTTTGTGGATTTGTTGTTTCTAACGATCAAGGTATGCCTGAACGAGAAGAAATGTTTAAGTTGCTTTCTAAATACAAGAAGGTAGATTCTGGAGGTAGATATAAAAATAACATTGGAGGGGCTGTCAATAATAAATTAGAATTCGACAGACAACATAAGTTTAGCATAGTCTTTGAAAATTGTGCATATCCCAGCTATACAACAGAAAAGATTGTAGATGCATTTGTTGCTGATACAATACCCATATACTATGGAAATCCTATGATAGGCAAAGAATTTAATACGAAATCTTTTATTAATGTTCATGAATTTTCATCATTCGAAAATGCTGTTAAAAGAGTTATTGAAATAGACAATGATCCAGAATTATACGATTCTATAAAATCTGAACCAAAATTAACCGAAGCTCGTACTAATTGTGAAGAATTAAAATCATTTCTCTATAATATTTTTGATCAAGAAATAGAATGTGCTCGTAGAAGACCCGTAAATACAAGAACTGCTGAAAAAGAGGAAGAGCAGAAAATTTATGATTGCTACTTGAGAATATTAGGCAGAAAAATAAAAAAAATAAAATCAATAATAAGGAGATTTAAAAATAAGGCTCTATAAATATGATTAGAAAATTTTTATACAAAATTATATATTTATACTATCGTATATTGAATATGCCCTCCATCATATTGAATAATGTTAAAATTGGGAGGTCTTTACATCTCAGAGGTATTTTATATATTAAAAAAGCAAGATGTAAAACAAAGGAATGCATATACATAGGTGATAATGTAAATATTAATAGTTCATTTAATTCTGACCCTATTGGTGGAGATGGTAGAACTATCTTCTATACTCGATATGGTGGAAAGATAGAAATTGGAAACAATTGTGGAATTTCAAATTCCACAATTGTATCTGAAAGTTTGGTTAGAATTGGAGACTACACAAATATAGGGGGAGGAACTAAAATATATGATACTGATTTTCATTCAATAGATCCAGATGTTAGGTTGCAAGGTGATACAGATATTAAAACGAGACCCATAGTTATAGGCAAAAAAGTATTTATTGGTGGACATTGTATTATTCTAAAAGGAGTAACAGTGGGAGATGGATCAGTCATTGGTGCTGGTTCTGTTGTTTCTAGAAGTGTTCCTGCAAACGAAATTTGGGCAGGAAATCCTGCAAGGTTCATCAGAAAAGTTAAATAAAATGAAGATTTCAGTAATAATTCCCACATATAAGCCTGGTAATTATTTGTGGGAATGTTTGAATTCATTATTGGTACAAACATTCTCAAAAAAAGATTTTGAGATCATACTAGTTCTTAATGGATGTAACGACCCATATAAAAGTGAAATACAAAATTATATAGACACTAAAATGCATGGAATAAATATAATTTTTATTCATACAATGCAAGGGGGTGTTTCCAACGCACGAAATATTGGTTTAGATAATGCGAAAGGTGAATATGTTACATTTATTGATGATGATGATTTTGTATCACCTAAATTTCTTCAAGAGTTATATGATAACGTAACACCCAGTACTATTTCACTCTGTTATCCTTTTGCGTTTAATGATAGTGATAGTGCTACACAAATACCATACAGAATAACTGAGGCATACGACTATTGTGTAAAACACAATAAAACCACTTTAATTTCTAAAGTACGTAAATTCTTTTCTGGGCCATGCATGAAACTAATTCCTATAAACTTCATTCAAAATCGTCGATATGATGTTAGATTCAAAAATGGGGAAGATTCTCTATTTATGTTTTTAATATCCGATAAAATTAATAAGGTAAGTTTTACTTCAAAGAATGCCGTGTACTACAGAAGGAATAGGAAAAATAGTGCCATTACACAAAAAAGAAAAGTTCTTGATATCTTAAGAACAGGAATAGATTTAATGCTTGAATATTCGAAAATATGGATGTCATCTCCGATACAATATAATTTATCATACTATTTATGTATGATATTTGCAACTATAAAAAATATATTATTAAATCTATTCAGAAGTTTAACATTCAAATCGTAAATATCGTATATAAATGACTGATTTCAGTTTTTCTGTTTGCATGTCCGTTTATAAGAATGATAATGCGGACGATTTTTTAGTAGCAGTACGTAGTATATATAATCAATCCAAGAAACCGAATGATATAGTCTTGGTTGTTGATGGGCCTATTGGAGAATCTTTACACAATGCTGTCAATACATTAAAAGATGAAATATCAATCTTAAATGTAATATGGTTACCTGAAAATATGGGACATGCCATTGCCAGACAAACTGGATTAGATGCTGCTAAGAATGAATTAATTGCTATTATGGATAGCGACGATATATCTGTATATGACCGGTTTGAAAGACAAATAGCTGCATTTGAACAACATCCAGAAGTCACTGTGATAGGTGGACTGATAAATGAATTTATAGGCGAGACAAGCAATATTGTGGGTACTCGTATAGTTCCAGAACACGATGACGAGATAAAAGAATATATGAGGTCACGTTGTCCCATGAACCTGGTCACTGTAATGATGCGTAAGTCACACATACAGAAGGTAGGTGGTTATATAGACTGGTATTGTGAGGAGGATTATTATCTATGGATTCGTTTGGCTTTAGCAGGATATAGATTCTATAATATTCAAGACAACCTGGTTGATGTACGCACTGGTAAAGGGATGTATCAGCGACGCGGCGGGTGGAGATATTTCAAGAGCGAAGCAAGCCTGCAATTTTATATGTTCAAAAATGGGGTAATAGGATTTGCTCGATATATTTATAATGTATTAATTCGTTTTGCCGTACAGGTTATGATGCCAAACAGACTTCGCGGTTGGGTTTTCAAAACATTTGCAAGAAGCTAATTATTATGTTTTACTTTAGAAATTGGGATTTATTTTGTTGTAAGCTTAGTAAAAGTGGTATATTATTGTGTACTGCTGAACAATCATTAAGGCTTCCCAAAGAAACACGTTTTATTGTTTTAAAACATGATGTTGAAACTTCTGTCCCCAAAGCATATAGGTTAGCAAAAATAGAGCATAAGCATGGAATATGTGGTTCATACTACGTTCAAGCATATTTGTTAGAAGACGGTAACAATGTAAGGTTACTGAGAGAGATGCAAGAATGGGGCCATGAAATATCATATCATTATGATGTATTGGATGCACATTCTGGAAACTATGAGGCTGCTGAAAAAGATTTCATAAAAAACAGTAACCTATTTATGAAAGAAGGATTCCTTTATGGCACAATATGCCAACACGGAAATCCCATAAAGAATCGTGTTGGATATACCTCCAATCGCGATTTCTTTAGGCATAAAGAAATAAGAAATAGATATCCTCAATGGGTTGATGTAGTAGTTGATTATAGCCAATATGCCATTAGTGAATATAAGTATATAAGTGATGCCAGTTATAGATGGAACGTTATAACAGAACCTGAAACGAATGACCTGCATCCCTATATCAAAAATGTTAAAATTGGAAATTTTAGAAATCTCATAGAGCTAATTACGACAGAAGGTTATAGTTTTATTATAAGTACACATCCTCATCGTTGGATGGACAAAGCTTGGAAAATTTATTCTAAAATTGTACTATTTAGAATTATCCGAAATACTGTTATTGTTATACAAAAAGTACCAGTTTTTAAATGGTTCCTTAATAAGTTTTATTTTATAGCAAAAAAAATATGAAACTACTAATCGTATCTGTCAATGTATCATTTTGAAATTTAACAACTATGAACCAGCAACAATCTGTTCGTGATGTTCAGATGAAAATTTTGGATATCATGAAATTTATTGATAATGTATGTAGAAAGAATGGCATTGTCTATTTTATCATGGGCGGTACAGCCTTGGGAGCTGTAAGACACGGTGGTTTTATTCCCTGGGATGATGATCTCGACATATTTATGACTCCTACGGAGTATGCAAAATTTAAACATGCCATGGAAAAAGAGGCACATCCTGATTTTGTAATTCAAGAATGGCGTACTACCGATAAGTATCTTGAATATGCAAAGGTAAGAATGAATGGTACAACTTTCATAGAAGAAAGTCTGAAAGACAGAAAAAATATGCATCATGGCATATATGTTGACATCATGATGCTTCATAAAGTTCCAACCAATAAGCTTATGCAAAAGATAGTCTATCTTGAAAGTAAATTTGTAACGCTCTATGGATTATCATTACATGATTGGAAACCTAAAACGACCTCTCAAAAGATAATACTTAATACTCTCAAGATACTTCCTTGTAATTTTATCGCAAGAAAGTGTTATCAAAGAATTTATAAATATGAGAATCAAAATGATAAATTTATGTATTGCTATTGGATTACACCTGCCAAGTTCCGTGCAGGATTGTTTGAACCAAAGTTCTTCACCGAACCTGTAGATATACCATTTGAAGATACGATATTGCTTGGCTCTAAGTATATTAAAGAATATTTGACATATAGGTATGGTAATTATATGAAGCTTCCATCTGAAGAACAACAAAAAGCCGCTGTCCATGCAATGATATACGACACCGAAAAAGATTATAAAGAATACTTAAATAGGATATAAAAATGGATAAAAAATATAAGATAGGATATACGACTGGGGTTTATGATATGTTTCATATTGGTCATTTAAATATTCTACGTAAAGCAAAAGAACAGTGCGAAATGCTAATAGTAGGTGTTACAACTGATGAGTTGTGTTATAAGAGAAAAAATAAATATCCTATCATATGTGAGAAAGATCGTATGGAAATAGTTGAGGCAATAAAATATGTTGATAAAGTAGTCGCTCAATCTGATATGGAAAAAATACGTCCTGTCAAAGAATTGAACGCAGATGCAGTCTTTGTCGGTTCCGATTGGAAAGGGACTGAGACATGGAATCAATATGAAAAGGAATTTGCTGAAGTAGGCTGTACCGTTGTCTATTTGGATCACACTGATGGAATTTCATCAACAATTTTAAGAGAAAAACTAAATAATCAATAAATTCAAATGTTTCTCAAATACATCTTCGATCGTATAGTATCATTAATAGGCCTGATTTTTCTATGGCCTATTATGCTAATAACAGCTATACTTATAAAAATTAAAATGCCTGGTGGTCCGGCATTTTTTGTACAAAAACGAGTAGGGAAGGACGGGAAATTATTTAATTGTCACAAATTCCGTTCTATGACGGTTTCTCATAACGGTTCAACTGTATCTGTCGCTGGAGATTCTCGTATAACTCCATTAGGTGCAAAACTACGACATTATAAAATAGATGAACTTCCGGGTTTATGGGATGTATTTGTAGGCAACATGAGTTTCGTTGGACCAAGACCAGACGTCCCAGGTTATGCAGATAAATTAAAAGGAGAAGATCGTGATGTATTAAAACTACGTCCTGGCATTACTGGTCCTGCAACGTTAAAGTATCGTTTGGAAGATGAAATGATTGCACAATTTATTAAGGAAATCAAAAATGGTAACAATAGTGCCATAAAATCATTCGGTAATCTTCCGGATTTTTCCTCAATGAGTAATCAAGAAATAGCTGTATGGTATAATGATAATATCATATATCCAGATAAAGTTCGTATAAATTGTTATTATTACAACAACTATAGTTTTATTAAAGATATTCAGATGATATTTGCTACAGTTTTAGGAAAGAGAATCAGGTACGGTGAAGAGATAATTTAAGTCAATTATTTCTCAAATAAAGCCTATACAATACGAAATAACCGCTAAAAGAAATACCTTAATACCCAAAAATATGAAACCCTCTAACGAAATCACATCATCACCATCAAACGAAAAAGGTGAGATAGTTCTTTATCAGCCTGATGAAAGCATCCGCTTGGAGGTGCGAATAGAAGATGAAACAGTTTGGCTGACGCAACAGCAAATTGCGGATTTATTTGGAGTGAAGCAACCTGCTATCTCTAAACATCTGAAAAACATATTTAAAGATGGTGAATTGGATGAAAATTCAGTGTATTCCATTTTGGAATATACTGCAACAGATGGTAAGAAATATGCCACAAAATTCTATAATTTAGATGCTATTCTTTCTGTAGGCTACCGCGTCAACAGTATAAATGCTACAACTTTTAGAAGATGGGCTAATAATGTTCTGAAGCAATATCTTCTTAGGGGATATGCGGTTCACCCTACTCTTCAACAAGTGGAATATCATCTTTCAAAGCAGATTGAATGCCAGCGAGAGGAATTGTTTCTTCTGCAACAACAAATACAAAACCACGAACAAAAAATAGATTTCCTTATCCAGAAAGAACAACCTGTTACAGAGCAACTTTTTTCTACGGGCTGTGTATGGGACGCTTATACTTTCGTCTCTAATCTCGTTCGTTCTGCGACAAAGAGAATAATTCTCATAGATTCCTTCGTTGATGAACGCACTCTGATGATCTTGGATAAACGTGCCGATGGCGTGAATTGTGATATATATACCCGATTCAACTACAAACTACAACTCGACCTTCAGAAACATGAACAGCAATGCAGACGTATTGTCGTAACTCAATTTTCTAAGGCTATCCATGACCGCTATCTCATTATAGATGATGAGGTATGGCTCATGGGTGCTTCTATGAAAGATATGGGAAGAGGGTTATGCACTGTCATCAAACTGGGATTTAGTCCTGAAGAAATTTTGAAAAGAATTTAATTTAAAGATAAACCAGTTCAGAGCTCATGGCTCGGTGCCCATAGTCAAAAACAAATGGAACCTAAAAATAAAAGCACATTATTACCGACAGGCGAAAAAGGAGAGATAGTTCTTTATCAGCCTGATGAAAGCATCCGCTTGGAGGTGCGAATAGAAAACGAAACCGTTTGGCTGACGCAAGCTCAGATGGCTGAGTTGTTTAGCAAAGACATATCCGTTATCTCAAGACATATATCTCGAATATTCAAAGATGGTGAATTGGATAAAAATAGCAATTTGCAAAAAATGCAAATTCCTAATTCTGACAAACCTATCAGTATCTATTCTTTGGATATGATTATTTCAGTTGGTTATAGAGTCAATAGCCGTCAAGGTGTTGCGTTTAGGCGTTGGGCTACTCGCGTGTTGAAAGAATATATGCTCAGAGGCTTTTCTGTCAATCAGCATCTTATATCTTTACAAGAACATATCGACAACCGTTTCTATTCTCTTGAATCACGCGTTGATGATCACGAACAAAAAATAGATTTCCTTATCCAGAAAGAACAACCTGTTACAGAGCAACTCTTTTCTACGGGCTGTGTATGGGACGCTTATACTTTCGTCTCTAATCTCGTTCGTTCTGCGACAAAGAGAATAATTCTCATAGATTCATTCGTTGATGAACGCACTCTGATGATCTTGGATAAACGTGCCGATGGCGTGAATTGTGATATATATACCCGATTCAACTACAAACTACAACTCGACCTTCAGAAACATGAACAGCAATGCAGACGTATTGTCGTAACTCAATTTTCTAAGGCTATCCATGACCGTTATCTTATTATAGATGATGAGGTATGGCTCTTGGGTGCATCTGTAAAAGATATGGGAAGAGGGTTATGCACTGTCATCAAACTGGGATTTTGTCCTGAGGAAATTTTGAAAAGAATTTAATTAACATAACAAACGCTGACAACTAATAACTTAAACCAAAATATTGTGAATTTCAATGAAATAATAGAGTTGATCTCAAATAACGAGTCTCTGACTTTAGAACTGAAGAAAAGCACAGGAGAACTGAAAGATGCCATGCATTCGGCTTGTGCGTTCTTAAATTCAGAAGGTGGTATGCTGATTTTCGGTGTAACACCAAAGTCATTGAGAATTGTCGGACAAGAAGTCAGTGATAACACTAAGCAAGAAATCGCAAATGCTCTATCTAATATAGAACCAGCTGTGGATGTCCGTATTGAGTATATAAGCATACCTGATAATCTAAAAAATAAGATTATCGTACTGAGATTCGAGCCTTTTGCCTGGGGAAAGCGACCATATACTTATAACGGCCGTCCTTATTACAGAATAGAAAGTACGACTAAGGTTATGCCTCGAGAAATGTTCGAGGAACGTCTGAAGGCCGCTAAACCCAACTTCTACTCGTGGGAACGACAAAAAGCCGAGGGTGTAAATTTAACAGATTTAAATGAGAATCGTCTAAGAGGTGCAATTCGTTTGGGAGTTGAGCGCGGCAGAATGTTAGAGACGACACTTACTGAAAATATAGAAATCATATTAGACAAATTACATCTTCTGACAGATGGTGCTCCTAACAACGCTGCTGCGGCTCTATTTACAACCAATATCAACGAATATCCACAATTCAAGTTGCGCATGGCTCGTTTTGTCGGGACAAACAAGAATGAGTTTATCGACAATGTCAGGGTAGAGGGAAACATTTTTGATTTGTTAGATGCTGGTATGTCGTTTTTTTTCAAGCATCTTTCACAAAATGGTAAGATAGTAGGATTTGAAAGAAAAGAACAATTGGAAATACCGGCTGAAGCTCTTAGAGAAGCACTTATAAATGCTATATGTCATCGACAGTATGAAAAATACAATCTTACGATAGGCATATCGATATATGATGATCGTGTTGAAATTGAGAATCCTGGTGAATTCCCGAAGCAGCTAACAATAAAGACTATTAGAGAGCCACATCTTTCATATCCGTACAATCCAATAATTGCAGAGGTGTTATTCAAAACCACATTCTTAGAAAATTGGGGATCTGGGATAGGCAGAATAATAGAAAAATGTAAAGAATGTAATTTGCCAGAACCGGAATGGAACATTAATGGTGGTTTTGTTATAGTAACATTTAGAAGACCTATAACTGTTTCTCCCATAAATGAGCCCATAAATGAGCCCATAAATGAGCCCATAAATGAGCCCATAAATAAAAGGCAAAAAATGATAATTGAATTAATGAGATCCGAACCTCATATTACAAGACAATTGTTAAGCCAGAGATTAGAAGTTTCTCTTGCAACTATTAAGAGAGATATACAGATTCTGAATAGCAAGCAGATAGTCAGATATGTTGGTGATAAAAAAAATGGATACTGGAAAATCATAAAGAATTGAATTATTTGATTGATTAAAGATATAACAACTATGTCACAAAATCGCATTTATCTCTGTCTCGCTCACATGAGTGGCAACGAGCAGAAATTCATACAAGAGGCTTTTGATACCAATTGGGTTGTGCCTCTCGGTCCTAATGTCAACGGATTTGAAGCTGACCTCGAAGCTTTCGTTGGTAAAAATAAAAAAGTAGTCGCTTTATCGGCTGGCACTGCTGCCGTTCATCTCGCATTACTCGCATGTGGAGTAGGTCAAGGTGATGAGGTAATTGTGCAATCGTTTACATTCTGTGCTTCTTCAAATCCAATAACTTATCTCGGTGCAACGCCAGTCTTCGTCGATTCAGAACACGAGACATGGAACATGGATCCTCAGCTTCTCGAGGAAGCAATAAAAGACCGCATCGCTAAGACTGGCAAGAAACCTAAAGCGATAATTCCGGTCGCTCTTTATGGTATGCCATACAAAATCGAGGAGATAATGGGAATAGCAAACAGATACGAAATTCCTGTAATAGAAGACGCAGCTGAAGGATTTGGTTCCAAATATAAAGGTCAGGTTCTCGGAACTTTCGGTAAGTTTGGTATTCTTTCTTTCAATGGTAATAAGATGATTACGACTTCCGGAGGCGGTGCTCTGGTATGTGAAAATGATGCAGCTAAACAGGAGATGATGTTCTATGCTACTCAGGCTCGCGAGAATTATCCTTATTATCAACACGAAAAGATTGGCTACAACTATCGTATGTCTAATATCTGTGCTGGTATAGGTCGTGGACAGATGACTGTGGCTGACGTGCATATCAAACATCATCAGCATGTTTGTCAGCTTTATAAAGAACTACTGAAAGATATTGAAGGAATTAAGTTGCAAGAGAATCCTTCTACAGATTATGATAGTAACTATTGGCTTAACACTATAATCATAGAACCTTGTGTTAAGGTTAAAGGCGAGGAAAACGCGTACGCTCAGACTATTCAAGGTGCTGTGGGCGGAGCTGGTAGCGTGACTCACATAGCTTCTACATTAACGACAGATTGTCAGCCTAATAATAATGTCGAGGCTATGCGTATAGCATTAGATAAAGCTGGCATAGAAGCTCGTCCTCTTTGGAAACCAATGCATAAACAACCAGTTTATAAAAATAATCCTGCTTACATCAATGGCGTAAGTGAAGAATTATTCAAAAAAGGATTATGTCTTCCATCAGGACCTTGTGTAAGTGATGATGATGTGAGATATATTGTTAAAAATATAGTTGAGAGTTTAATATGAAAAAAGTAGCATTAATTACAGGTATTACTGGTCAGGATGGTTCTTTCTTGGCTGAGTTTTTATTAGAGAAGGGTTATGAAGTACACGGTGTTATTCGTCGTTCTTCTTCCTTCAATACTGGTCGTATAGAGCATCTTTATTTAGATGAATGGGTGCGTGATATGCACAACAAGCGTTTAGTCAATCTTCACTATGGTGATATGACTGATTCAAGTTCTTTGATTAATATTCTCCGTAAGACAAATCCGGATGAGATTTATAACTTGGCAGCTCAAAGTCACGTTAAAGTGAGTTTCGATGTTCCGGAATATACGGCAGATGCTGATGCTATCGGTGTCTTGAGACTTCTTGAGGCTGTACGTATTCTCGGTATGGAAAAGAAGACAAGAATATATCAGGCTTCTACTTCAGAGCTTTATGGTTTGGTACAAGAGGTTCCTCAGAAAGAGACTACTCCTTTCTATCCTCGTTCTCCTTACGGCGTAGCTAAACAATATGGATTCTGGATAACAAAGAATTATCGTGAAAGTTACGGTATGTTCGCTGTTAACGGCATCCTCTTCAATCATGAATCTGAGCGTAGAGGTGAGACTTTCGTAACTCGTAAGATTACCTTGGCAGCTGCTCGTATCGCTCAAGGTTTTCAAGATAAATTGTATCTCGGTAACTTAAATGCTCTTCGCGACTGGGGTTATGCTAAAGATTATGTGGAATGTATGTGGCTAATCTTACAACATGAGACACCAGAAGATTTCGTTATCGCAACAGGTGAATATCATACAGTTAGAGAATTCACTACTCTTGCATTCAAAGAAGTGGGTATTAACTTGAGATGGGAAGGTGAAGGTGTTGATGAAAGAGGTATTGATATTGCAACAGGAAAAGAACTCGTTGCTGTTGATCCTCGTTTCTTCCGTCCTGCCGAAGTTGAGCAGCTCCTCGGTGATCCGACAAAAGCGAAACAGCTTCTCGGATGGAATCCTCGTAAAACGTCGTTTGAGGAATTAGTTCGCATCATGATCGAACATGATATGAAGTTCGTGAAGAAGATACATCTTAAAGCTCAGATATGAATATAAACACAAAAATATATATCGCAGGTCATAAAGGCTTAGTCGGTTCTGCCATCTGGAATAATCTTATGTCGAGAGGTTATACTAATTTGGTTGGTCGTACTCATCAGGAGCTCGACCTTCTTGATGCTGCTGCTGTTAAAAAGTTCTTCGATGAGGAGAAACCTGAAGCGGTTGTTCTTGCTGCTGCTCATGTCGGCGGTATCATGGCAAATAATATTTATCGTGCAGACTTCATATATAATAACTTACAGATACAACAAAATGTCATAGGTGAAAGTTTTCGCCATAATGTTAAGAAATTGTTATTTTTAGGTAGTACTTGCATCTATCCTCGTGAGGCTCCTCAGCCGATGAAAGAGGATTGTTTGTTGACAGATACTTTAGAATATACGAATGAACCATACGCTATCGCTAAGATTGCTGGTCTCAAGATGTGCGAGAGTTTTAATATTCAATATGGAACTAACTACATCGCAGTGATGCCTACTAATCTTTATGGTCCTAACGATAATTTTCATCTTGAGAAGAGTCACGTTCTTCCTGCTATGATTCGTAAGATTCATCTCGCAAAATGTCTTAACGAGAATGATTGGGAATCGGTTAGAAAAGACTTGAATCTTCGTCCTGTCGAAGGAATAGACGGAAATAATTCTGATGAAGAAATTTTAAAGGTTCTTGCCAAGTATGGTATATTTCCTGAGGCTGTAACATTATGGGGAACAGGAACTCCGATGCGTGAATTCTTATGGAGTGAGGAGATGGCTGATGCCAGTGTCCATGTTTTGCTCAACGTTGATTTCAAAGACACTTACGATGCTTCACAAAAAGAGATTCGTAATTGTCATATCAATGTAGGTACCGGTAAGGAAGTCTCGATTCGTCAAGCTGCTGAGATGATTGTAAAAGAAATTGATTTTAAAGGCGAACTTCGCTGGGATTCTACAAAACCTGACGGTACAATGAGAAAGCTTACAGATGTTACTAAACTGCATAATTTAGGTTGGCATCATAAGATAGAAATAGATGAAGGTATTCACAGAATGTATAAGTGGTATTTGAATAATTAAAGTTAATAGTTGATAGTTTATAGTTAATAGTAGTTTGCAAGTTGAAAGTTAATAAGTCTTAAAGTTTATATAGTACCAACTTATCAACTTCAAAACTATAAACTATGAACTTTAAACTATGAACATTTGAATAATTAAAGTTAATAGTTGATAGTTTATAGTTAATAGTAGTTTGCAAGTTGAAAGTTAATAAGTTTTAAAGTTTATCATAGTACTAACTTATCAACTTTAAACCATAAACTTTACAACCACTATAAACTATGAACTTTAAACTATAAACTTTATAACTACTATAAACTATGAACTTTAAACTATAAACTTTATATGAAAAAAGTATTCGTCTCAGGTTGCTATGACCTTCTTCATAGCGGTCATGTCGAGTTTTTCCGTCAAGCAGCTCAATATGGTGAGTTGTATGTAGGTATAGGTTCTGACAAGACCATATTACATTATAAAAATCATAAGACTGTTTATTCTGAACAGGAGCGTCTCTTTATGGTGAAGAGCATCAAATACGTGAAAGATGCTTTTATTAATTCTGGACGCGGTATCTTGGATTTTATTCCTACTTTGGATATTGTAAAACCTGATATTCTTGTCGTGAATAGCGATGGTGGCTCTGACTCAAAACGTAAAGTCTGCGAAGAAAGAGGCATAGAATATATAGTTCTTGAACGCGACCCGCACGAAGGTCTTGAAGCTCGTAGTAGCACCGAATTGAAAAAGAGTCCTTGTAAACTTCCAACAAGATTAGATTTAGCTGGTACATGGATCGATCAGCCATACGTCAGTTGTCATGCTCCGGGATGGGCTTTGACAATAAGTCTTGAACCTTCTTTCGAAATTCGTGAACGTTGTGGATTGAGTACTTCAACTCGTAATATAATCAAACGTATATGGCCTTACCAACTTCCGAATATGGATCCTGAGACTTTGGCTCGTTTGGTTTTCTGCTTTGAAAATCATCCTGAGAGAGAAGACGGTATCATTAGCGGAGCTCAAGATGCAATAGGTATCTGTGTCCCTGGTCTGTGTCGTCATTATTATGACAATCACTTTTGGCCCGACAGAATCGAGACTTGTGAAGATGAGGATGTGTTATGTTGGTTAGAGAATCATCTTTGCATGATTCCGATGGAACCTCGTCGTCCTGGTTGCTCTGTGATTGAAGGGATGGATATTACAAAGACAAAAGTTGAAACTCTTGCAAAAGCTGCCGATGATTGTTGGTATGCTATAATGAATACTGATTTAGAATTATTTGCAAAGGCATATAAGGATTCTTTCAACGCACAAGTGGCTATGTTCCCTGCTATGATTCAAGGTTGTGTACAAGAATATATTGACAAATATTCTGTTATGGACGATGTACTTGCATGGAAGATGCCAGGTGCTGGCGGCGGCGGTTACTTGGCTTGCGTTGTGAAAGATACAGACGCTTTCTGTGAAAAACATAATGAGGTTATTAAATTAAAGATAAGAAGATCAGGATTTTAGGAAAAGTTCATAGTTAATAGTTTATAGTTAATAGAAGTTCGCAAGTTGAAAGTTGTTAAGTTTAAAAGTTTATCTTAGCAGCAACTTATCAACTATAAACTTTACAACTACTATAAACTATCAACTATACACTATAAACTTTAAAAATATGAAACGTTATTGCCAAACCCTAACGCTCGTCAATGACACAGAATTGATAGAGAAATATGTAGAGGTTCATTCTCATGTTTGGCCTGAGATAATAGAAGGTCAACATGAGGTGGGAATCTTGGATATGCAGATTTTTATTAAAGACAATCTGCTTTTTATGATATGCGACACCGTCGATGATTTCGACTGGGAACGTGATATGGCTCGACTTGCTACTCTTCCTCGTCAGGCTGAATGGGAAGCTTATGTGGCGCAGTTTCAAGGATGTCGTGCCGACGCTCGCTCCGATGAGAAATGGCAAAGGATGGAAAGAATATTTTAGTTGATAGTTTATAGTTCATAGTTGATAGTTTATAGTTGATAGTAGTTTACAAGTTGAGAGTTGTTAAGTTTTAAAGTTTATATAGTACCAACTTATCAACTTCAAAACTATAAACTATGAACTTTAAACTATGAACATTTGAATAATTAAAGTTAATAGTTGATAGTTTATAGTTAATAGTAGTTCGCAAGTTGAAAGTTAATAAGTTTTAAAGTTTATCATAGTACTATCTTATCAACTTCAAAACTATAAACTTTCCAACTACTATGAACTATTAACTATGAACTTAAAACCTTACTAACCAAATATTATGGAACTTTTTGGATATAGAAAATTAATTGCTTATCAAAAATCAAAAGAGCTAGTTCGTCATACATATAAATTATTAGATAAATTCCCTACTACAGAAAGATATGCATTGTGTGATCAACTACGTAGATCTAGTATATCAATCACATCGAATATAGCAGAAGGTGTGAATCGTTTTTCGTTGAAAGAGAAACTGCATTTTATCGAAATATCTTTTGCGTCATTGATGGAGGTGTCAAGTCAATTTGAAATAGCTGAGGATTTGGGATATATTTCTACTGAAGAGAGATTAAATGTTGATGTATTGATAGAAGAAATCGCAAGATTATTATCTGGATTAAGAAAATCGTTTAAATAGTTGTTTATTGGTTTATAGTTCATAGTTGATAGTAGTCTACAAGTTGAGAGTTGGAAGTTTAAAAGTTTATAGAAGTTCATGGAATCAATAGGATACAGTGTGAACGTCGAGCAAATAAACTTTAAACTAAACTATAAACTTTCCAACTACTATGAACTATTAACTATTAACTATGAACTTTAAAACTACTCTACACCCTAAACTCTACACTCTAAACTTAAAAAAAATGAACAAAAATCACCTTATTATTATGGCTGGCGGCGTCGGCTCTCGTTTTTGGCCTATGAGCACGCCTGAAAAACCTAAACAGTTTATCGATGTTCTCGGTATCGGTAAATCTCTTATACAACTTACAGTTGAACGTTTTGATACTGTCATTCCTATTGAAAATGTATGGATTGTTACTTCAGAAAAATATAAATCTATAGTCAGAGAACAACTTCCTGGTGTTCCGGAAACTCAGATTTTGTTGGAGCCTTGCATGAGAAATACCGCTCCTTGTATCGAATATGTGAGTCGTAAGATTTATGCAAAATATCCAGAAGCAAATCTCGTTTTCTCTCCGGCAGACCATATCGTCCTTGATGTTAATAGATTCAGAGAAGTAATAAAAGATTCTTTGGAGTTTACAGAAAACCGTGATGCTATCTTGACATTGGGTATGATGCCTACAAGACCAGAAACTGGTTATGGATACATTAAATCCTGCGGATGTCAACAGTCAACAGAAACTCACGTAGAGGCACACGAACGTGTATCTGATATCCATAAAGTTGAAGCATTTAAAGAGAAACCGAATTTAGAAACAGCAAAATCATATCTCGCAGATGGCGGTTATTATTGGAATGCTGGTATCTTCATTTGGAGTGCTAAGATGGTTGTCAATACAATAGCTTCTTTAGTCCCGGATTTGGCATCAGTTTTCGATAAGATTGAACCTTATTTCTACACGGAACAAGAACAGGAAATCATAAACCAATATTTCCCGACTTGTCCTAACATCTCCATCGATTATGCCGTAATGGAAAAATCTAAGGATGTGTTCGTTTATCCCGCTAACTTCGGATGGAGCGACCTCGGTACTTGGGGTAGTCTCTATACTCATCTCGAACAAGATGAAAACAATAACGCCGTTGTCGGTCAGAATGTGAATATGGTAGACTGTAAGAATTGCGTAGTTCACACTCCATCAGAACGTAAAGTCGTTATACAAGGTCTGGATAATTATATCGTCGCGGAAAGCGATAATACTCTTCTGATATGCAAAAAAGAAGAAGAGCAACATATAAAAGATTGGCAAAAATAAAACTACGATAAATGCGGATAAAGACAGTTGACTGTTGTCTGTTATCCTCCAAAACAAAGTAATATGAGAAGATTATTTAAGAATTTAGCGTTGGCATTATTCAGGGGTAGATATGCGTCGCGCTCATTTTCAAAATGGTTAGTACTGCTATTTGACAGTATGTTATTTTTCGTGTCGTTTTGGATATATATATTAGTGAAGTATATATATCATTTGAGCGA
This sequence comes from Lentimicrobiaceae bacterium, assembly GCA_015061365.1. Taxonomy (GTDB): domain Bacteria; phylum Bacteroidota; class Bacteroidia; order Bacteroidales; family F082; genus Limimorpha. The sequence goes on from SUWS01000002.1 coordinate 53,307, forward strand.
CTTGAACATCGTTGCCGAAATACCTCATCTGGTGACTTTGTTTTTGGCATTCCTTATAAACTCGTTTATCTTCGACTCATACAAAGGACTTGTCCGTTACAGCGGATTCGGCGATATAAAGAAGATAGGGTTTGTGTGCTTGGGAATGTTTATCATGGTGTTTATGGCTAAATATATATGTGTAAGATATACAGCTATCCCAATTAACTACTGGTTTGTGTCGTATACCGAAACGATATTCGTAGCGATGCTTACATTTATCTCGATGACATTTTCTCGTTTGATTATCAGACGTATCTATAACGAGAATATTAGTCATAAGCAAGAACCGATAAACACAATTATCTACGGTGCTGGAGATGCTGGTATTGTAACAAAGAAAGCCGTCGAACAAGATACTTCATGCTATTATAACATAATTGCTTTTGTTGATGATTCCAACAATAAAGTAGGTAAAATGATAAATGGAGTGCCTGTGTACAAACCGTATAAGGTTATTAATAAGGAATTTATTGATAAGTATGATATAAAGATGTTTATCTTCGCTATTCCGAGCCTCGATTATAAAAAAAGAAGAATAATCATTAATGAGATAGTCGATTTGGGCGTTGATGTGAAATCGGTTCCTTTCCTTAACAATTGGATAGATAATAACCTTACGGCGGATCAGATTGAAGAAATTAAAATAGAAGATTTGTTAGGAAGAGAACCTATAGTTCTTGGAAAGGAAAATGTCACAGAAGGTCTCAAAGGTAAAGTCATTATGGTGACAGGTGCAGCTGGTTCGATAGGTAGCGAGATTTGCCGTCAGGTTCTTCATTATAAACCTAAGAAGCTGATTCTTGTAGATCAGGCAGAGTCGCCATTATATGACATTCAGTTTGAACTTAGAAATAATGAGCCTTATCGTTCGTTCAATGTCCCGATGGAATTTGTGATTGGAAATGTGAAGGACTCCATCAAGATGAGAGAGGTGTTCTCTAAACATCAGCCTCAGATTGTATATCATGCGGCTGCATACAAACATGTTCCTCTTATGGAAGAGTTTCCTTACGAAGCTGTGTTTGTCAATGTTTTGGGAACTAAGAACGTAGCTGATTTGGCAATAGAATTCGGTGTAGAAAAGTTCGTTATGGTTTCTACAGATAAAGCTGTTAACCCGACAAACGTAATGGGCGCAACAAAACGTATCGCTGAGATTTATACACAAAGCCGTAAAGCGGAAAAGACAGCATTTGTTACAACACGCTTCGGTAATGTGCTGGGTTCTAATGGTTCGGTTATCCCATTGTTTAAAAAGCAGTTGGCGAACGGTGGTCCTCTTACAGTTACTGACAGAAATATCATCCGCTATTTTATGACAATCCCTGAAGCTTGTAGTCTCGTTCTTGAAGCAGGTGTTATGGGTGAAAGAGAAGATATTTTCGTTTTCGACATGGGTGAACCTGTTAAGATTTACGATCTTGCTAAGAAAATGATTAAATTATCACATAAACAAAATATTGAAATTGAGATAACAGGGTTGAGACCTGGCGAAAAACTATATGAAGAATTGCTCTCTACCAAAGAAAATACAATACCGACAGAACATGCTAAGATTATGAGAGCAAAGGTGCGCCGCTATACGGAAGAGGAAGTGAACGAAAAAATAGACACTCTCATCAACCTGATACCAACCTGCGATGATTTCAAAATCGTGGCTCAGATGAAAAACATCGTCCCTGAATTCATCAGCAATAATTCAGTTTACTCTTGCTTAGATAAGAAAGAAAATTAAACTATGAAGAAAATTATTTACACACTATTAATATGTCTGCTTGCCGCAACATATTCTTACGCACAAGAACTTCTTATCCCTCTCAACGATGATTATGAGATGGAGATACAGACGGCAGCATACAGTTCCGACTATCGTTTTCATACCGCAATGAAGTCATGGTCGGAATATCAGTTTAAAGATATTCTTGATTTGGACAGCCTTAATAAATCGCAGTTTATAGTTAAGAATTATAATAAGAAATGGAAAAACATAGTCTGGAATTCCGTTTTTAACACAGATTTTATCGGCGCAAGGACCGATGATTTTTATATCGGTATCAATCCTATCGTTGATTTTCAAGTCGGTAAAGACGGAAGCAAAAGCACTTGGGTAAATACTCGCGGTGCTGAAGTGAAAGGAACTATTGGAGATAACTTCGCTTTCTATACTAACCTAAGGGAGAATCAAGCCGTATTTCCAGATTATATTACAGATTTTGCGAATGTAAATAGAGTTGTTCCTGGACAAGGTCACGCCAGAACATTTAAAGAAACAGGCTTCGATTATGCCAACGCTTCTGCATATATTTCATTACGTCCTATGTATTGGCTTAATGGAACTCTCGGCTACGGTAAGAACTTCATCGGCGACGGCTATCGTTCTTTGATATTGTCGGATAATGCTTTCGCCTATCCTTACGTAAAACTCACTGCCGATGTTTGGAATATTCAATATACATGTCTTTATTCGCAGATGTCGGATAAAAACAGAGTCCTTGATGACGATACTTTCGCGAGAAAAAATGTTGTGATACATTATTTAGATTGGGCCGTTACCAAACGTCTTAACTTAGGACTTTTCGACGCTATGGTTTGTAAAGGTCAGGATGAGAATGGCGTGAGAAGAGGTCTGGATTTTCAATATATAAATCCAATTATCTTCTTGAGAACGACAGACTATTATGTCGGCGACTCTCCTGATAACGCACTGCTTGGAGCAACAGCGAGTTTCATCGCTGGAAAACATACTACCTTCTATGCGCAATTTGTTTTAGACGAAATGACAGTGAAGGAATTTATTGGAGGCAATGGCTATTGGGCTAATAAACAATCTTATCAGTTCGGTGTGAAAAGCTTCGATTGTTTCAATGTGAAGAATCTTTTCCTTCAGGGAGAATTTAATATGGTGAGACCTTATATGTATTCACATTATGACGGAGAAGATAATTATGCGCATCTCAACCAGCCGCTCGCACATCCTTGGGGAGCTAACTTCTATGAAATAGTAGCGAGAGCGCAATACAACTACAAGCGTTTCTATTTCCAATATAAGATGAACTTCGGTCAATGGGGAGATGACATTACAACAGAAGATGGTGAGTTCCAATATTACGGTCATGACATTTATCATAACTATTACGATTATTACCAGATTGAAGGATATGAAAAACCATATTACGGACATTATATGCTGACTGGAGAACTGAATACATTGATGATGAATAATTTTGTTGTCTCATGGTTGGTTAATCCTTCATATAATCTCAATGTCTTTGCTGAGGTCACACATAGAAATCAGAGGATTGAAGGACTTGATGATATAAACGACTTTATTATCAGTTTTGGAATCAGAACGACATTAGACAGAAAATATTACGATTTTTAAGAGATGTTATTGTCATTTAAAGGTTTGAAACCATTTCAACTAAGCGAATATATTTTTTTAGTATTATTCGCTTTTTTCGTTCCTATGTCATGGCGAATTGCGACATACGCTATGATAGGACTTTTTGTATGTACAATCTTAAAAGGAATCTTTGAAGAAGGCTTTAAGACAAATGAATTACAATACAGAAACAAATTCGCATATTTTATCTTCATCGCATTTTGGATAATTTATGCGATAAGTTTTTTATATTCAGAAAATACTGCCGAAGCAAGAGTGCAGATAGGAAAGAAGCTGTCGTTCTTGCTTTTTCCATTATTCTTCATGACCTCAAATTTATCATATCTGACAAAAGACAGAGTCAGAACCGTAATGTATTGTTTTGTCATAGGAATATTGACATTGTTCGTGATAAATCTATTTTGGGCTGGGTATGATGTGATATTTGAAGGAGCGAAAGTAAGTCGTTTTTATGAACCAGATTTGTTAAAAAAAGGTACTGGATATATTCATCATTCTTACACATCTATATATTCTTGCTTAGGAATAAGTTTCTGCTTTTATGAATTATTTAATGAAAATAAAATAGGATTAAAGTTGTTCAACATTATTACTGTAATCACATTGATACTTTTTATTGCTCTCTCAAGTTCAAGAGCAGGTCTGCTGTGTGTCACAATAATATTTGTCACTACATGGTTTTGGCTTACTTTCGTTAAAAAAGAAACGAAATTAGGAGTAAGTGTCGGTGTGATAATTCTGTGCATAGTGATTACTTGTTCCATCGTTTTTAATAAAAGCATCAAAAGAATTACAGAAACCATTACAAATCTTGATAATATTGAAAGACAAGACAGAAGAATCGGTATAACCATAGGATATAAAGATTTGCTGATAGACAAATTCTGGTTTGGAGTAGGTGCTGGCGACAGAAGTGAAGAAACATTAAATAGTTATTTAAGAAAAAAAGAGGATATAATACAGAAAATAAAACCAGTAAAAACTTCTGACTGTTTTGATCAGGAAAGAAGAACATGCCTTGACAGTATTAATAAGAAATCAGGAGGCAGTCTTAATAATTCAACATTTAAATATGCAGAAGAATTGGCTGAAAAATATAATTGTGATTATAATTCTGTCAGAGAAAATTTGGCAACATATATAAATATAAATGTTGCAATAAATAGTGATTGCAACGCCCACAACCAATTCTCCGACACTATAATAGCTGTCGGTGTTATAGGACTGATTCTGCTGCTTTCTTTCTTCATATATCCTATCTTTCTTTGGATTAAGAATAAAAACTTCGACATAGTATTTTTCTCATTATTGCTGATCATCGCTTTTAACTCATTGTTTGAGTCGGTGCTTGAACGCCAGATGGGAATTATGTTCTTCGTGTTTTTCTACTTCTTGTTGTTCCATGGGAACTTTTGTCAACAGACAACTGAAAATAGTCAACAGACCTTGTCCAATTTAAAATAAAGATTTTTAAATGAGTAAGGGTTCTCTTTTCATAAAATATCTGTTTGATAAAATAATGGCATTAATTGGAATGGCAATTCTATTTCCTTTTATGTTTATAATTTTTATTATTCATAAGATTGTCATGCCTAAAGGCAAATTCCTTTTTTTACAAGAAAGAATCGGTCAATATGGAAAGCCGTTTTGGATTTACAAAATAAGAACGATGAAAGATGATGTCGATGATAATAATGTTTTTGTCACAACAGCTAATGATAAGAGAATTCTGCCTTTTGGCAGGTTTTTGAGAAAAACGAAACTTGATGAAATAGTTGAACTCGTCAATGTGTTAAAAGGAGAGATGAGTCTCGTTGGACCTCGTCCAGATGTTGCAGGTTATGCTGATAAACTTACAGGTGATGATAGAAAAATCCTCGAACTCCGTCCTGGAATAACGGGACCTGCTTCCCTAAAATATATCAATGAAGAAGAATTGTTGGCAAAAGTAGATGACTCTAAAAAATATAACGACGAAATGATATATCCCGATAAAGTTAAAATTAATTTAGAATACTATTACAATAGAACTTTCTGGGGAGATATTAAGATAATTTTCAAGACAATATTTAGGTGAAATTGAAAGTTGGAAATTGAGAATTGGAAGTTATAGTTATGAATTCCCAAATATTTTCGGCAAACTCTAAAGATTTAGTTTCGGTGATAACTCCAGCATTTAATAGCGGAAGATTTATTGCTGAGACGATAAATTCTGTATTGTCGCAGACTTATCGGAATTGGGAATTGATAATTGTTGATGACGGATCAACAGACGAAACCGTAAGGATTGTCAAATCGTTTCAAGAGAAAGATAATAGAATCCAACTATTCGAAAACGAATCCAATAAAGGATCTGCGTTCTCTCGTAATTTAGCGTTGAGAAATGCAAAAGGAAAATGGATAGCATTCTTGGATAGTGATGATGTATGGCATCCTGAAAAACTTGAAAAACAAATCAAGTTTATGACTGAGAACAATTGTCATTTTTCATATACTAACTATTCTGAGATTGACGAAGATTCTGACGAAACAGGAGTTTTACTAACAGGTCCGAAAATAATTACTAGAAATAAGATGCTCGCCTATTGCTGGCCGGGTTGTTTGACAATAATGTATGATGCTGTATCTGTAGGAGTAATACAAACAATCGACATAAGGATAAATGAAGAATATGCTCTTTGGATAAATGTTTCAAAAAAAACAGATTGTTATTTGCTTGATGAAAATTTGGCAAAATATCGCAGGCATTCTGATTCTTTAAGCCATCAATCTTATTTTAAATTAATAAAATGGCATTATCTGATGTTTAGAGAATTAGATAATAATGTCGTTGCTTCATTATTTTTAACCGCTGGAAATCTTATTTTTGGTGTTTGTAAAAAGATAGTGTACCGTAGGAAAGTTAGTAAGGGTGAAATGAGTGAAAGGGTGAAAGGATGAAAGGTTTAGAGAGAAAGTGTTTGTGGCGTTTGTATAAAAATGCTTGGATATTTTTAGAAGAGAGCAGGGAAAATCTACTTTCCAAAGAAGAAGCTAAATCTATTCTGAAAGATAAAGGTTGGATGATTCGTAATACTTACGATTTTGATACAAAGGAAGAAACATCGTTTTGGTTTATTATAAAGGATAAATTAGAAGATATATCTGAATTGCCATTTTCGTCAAGAAGAAACATCAGGATTTCTCAAAGAAAATATTATTTCAATATAATAGATAAAGATCGTTTTGTAGAATCAGCATATCCGATATATGTTAAACAGCAGAAATCATTTGGGAATAGAATAGGGTCGAAAGATGATTTTAGGCAAATGATAGAAGAGTATGACAATGAAAGTCAGATTGATTTTTGGGTTGTTAATGATAAGGTGAATCAAGAAGTTGTTGCTTTCTCTATTAATAGAATAAAAGAAAACTCCTGCGAATACGATTTCATGGCTTGTGATCCCGAAGCTCTTCGTAATAGAACACATCCGTACTACGGCTTAATTTACACAATGAACCAATATTATCTCGGCGAAAAAAAACTGAAATATGTGTGCGACGGCTCTCGTTCCATAACAGAACATTCCAATATACAGCCTTTTTTAGAGCATAATTTTAAGTTCAGAAAAGCTTACTGTAAACTCAGTATTCACTACAAATGGTGGCTTGGCGTCGTCGTAAAACTGCTTTTTCCGTTCAGAAATATCATCCCATTTAGAAAAGTAAAGGCTGTTTTGAAGATGGAAGCGTATTCTCGTGGGTTAAGATAAATTGATAATCAATTGTTTAAAATAAAAATAAAAATAATTTAAAAAAAATTAAAAAAATGTTTGCGTGTAAAGAAAAAAGATGTACCTTTGCAATCGCAATACGGAGATAAAACGTAGCAAACGCCTCCTTAGCTCAGTTGGTTAGAGCATCTGACTGTTAATCAGGGGGTCTCAGGTTCAAGTCCTGAAGGGGGCGCAAAGAGAGAGATTACAAAGTGTAATTTTTTTATGTTTCATGTTATTAATTGAAGAAGATGGTTGCAGCTCACGCAATCATTTTCTTTTTTTGTCTGATCGGATTAAAGTTTAATGCTTAAGGTTTAAGGTTGTGAGATGATGATCGTATTTGGCAGATCGTTGTTTGGATAACTAAAGCCATTAAGTTAAAATTATGTGGATAAAGTTGGCATTCAAATAAGTTATATATGAAAAACGTAATAGGAATAGGAAGTGCATTGGTTGATATATTGACTCGTATCGATAATGATGACATACTTAAAGAGTTAGATATCCGCAAGGGTTCGATGCATCTTGTTGATGAGAAATCGACTGCAATAATTGAAAAGAGATTAGAGAATTATGAAAGTTCGATGGCTCCTGGCGGATCTGCTGCAAATACGATTCATGCTTTGTCGAAAATGGGTATCGAAAGCGGATTCATTTCTTTTATTGGGAAAGATGAAATTGGAAAGTTCTTTGAGAATTCAATGAGCTCCGTAGGAGTGAAATCGTATCTTTTTCATACAGACACTGCTTCGGGTACGGCTCGCACAATTATTTCGGCGGATGGAGAACGTACCTTCGCTACAAACCTCGGCGCATCTCTCGAACTTAATGAAAGGGTAATTACATCCGATATATTTAAACAGTGGGACTATTGTTATGTTGAAGGTTATCTCATCGCAAATAAACCTGTATTCGTAAAAACCATCTCTACAGCAAAGGCTTGTGGCTGTAAGGTGGTTCTTGACCTCGCAAGTTTTAATGTTGTTGAAGAGAATCGTGATTTCTTGAATGAGCTGCTTCCGCAAATCGATATTATATTTGCAAATGAAGAAGAAGCTAAGGCTTTGACATTGATGAGCGCGGAAGAATCGTTACATTATATAGCGGAAAAAGTGGAAATAGCAGTCGTTAAAGTCGGTAAGAATGGCTCGCTCATAAAAAGAGGAAATGAAGTCGTTCAAATTGGATGTAATAAGATTGACGTTGTGGATACGACGGGAGCCGGTGATATGTATGCCGCAGGATTTCTCTATGGACTTATCAATGATTATGATTTGGAAAGTTGCGGAATTATAGGAAACCACTTGGCTGAAAGCATTATTCAGGTCATAGGAGCAAAGATGGATGAGGAACGTTGGGAGATGTTTAAGAAGAATTTGAGAAATTGAAAATCTGAAAATCTGAGAATCTGAAAACTTGAGAAATTGAGGATTTCTTCAGCTCGGGATTATTACTCAGACTCGTAGTTTATCAGGTTCTCAGTTTATAAATTCAAACTTCTCATATTTTACTAAAAAATGTATTGCATTATTTAATTGAAATATGTATCTTTGCACTCCAAATTGGAAGAGTATACTTAGGGCGCGATAATTCACGTCCTTACGATTTAACAAAGAATTAATTTTAAAATAAACATGAAGATATTCCAGACAGAAGACATTCGGAACGTCGCTCTCATAGGAGCTGCTAAATCCGGTAAGACAACGCTTGCTGAAAACATGGTTTTCGAAGGTAAGCTCATCAACAGAAAAGGCACTACAGAAGGTAAAAACACAGTATCTGACTATCGTCCAATAGAAACAGAACGCGGTATATCTGTAAACGCCAGTTTGTTATACACAATCTATAACGACAAGAAAATAAATATTTTAGATACTCCAGGTTTTAGCGACTTCTCAGGCGACATCGTTGCTTGTTTGACAGCTGCTGATATGGCTGTTTTCACAGTCAACGCTCAAGCAGGTGTTGAAGCAACAACAGAAAATGCATGGAAATACGCTACAAAAACAAACAAACCTGTAGTGTTCTTCATGAACCAATTGGATCACAGCAACGCTAATTTCGATGACACAGTACGTCAATTGAAAGAATATTTCGGCGATAAAGTTACTCCAGTTCAATTCCCAGTAGCAACAGGTGAAGGTTTCAACTCAGTCATCGACCTTATTACAATGAAGATGTTAGTCTTCAAGAATGGTAACGGTGCTCCTGAAGTACAAGACATTCCTGCTAACTTAGCAGACAAAGCTGAGGAATTACACAACGAACTCATCGAACACGCAGCTGAAGGTGACGATGCTCTTATGGAGAAATTCTTCGAAGAAGGTACACTTTCAGAAGAAGACATGGAAAAAGGTCTCCACCTCGGTATCATCAACCGTGATATGTTCCCAGTATTGTGTGGTGCAGCTAAATCAGGTGCCGGTGTTACACGTCTCTTAGAATTCCTTATCAACGCTTGTCCTTCACCAGCTCACGTACATACTACAAAAGCTGTAAACGGTACAGAATTCCATAACAGCACAGAAGAAGCTCCAGCAATGTTCTTCTTCAAGATCTCTAACGAACAAAACGTTGGTGACGTCGCTATGGCTCGTATCTACGGTGGTACAATCGCTGAATCACAAGATATGGTTAACCCACGTACAGGCAACAAAGAACGTATTTCTCAACTTTTGGTTTCAAACGGTAAGACACGTGAGAGAGTTGAAAAAGCCTGCGCTGGTGATATCATCTCTACAATCAAATTGAAAGACGTTCGCGTCAACGACAGCTTGGTAGATGCTAAGATCTCTGACACAGCATTCGAAGGCGTTCCATTCCCAGCTCCAATTTTCTCTACAGCTATCAAAGCCGTTAACTCACAAGAAGACGAAAAACTCGGCGGTATCCTCGCTGACTTCCATAAGATCGACCCAACAGTCATCACTTCAATGTCACGTGAGTTAAGACAAAATATCCTTCAATGTCAAGGTGAATATCACCTCAATACAATCAAATGGTATCTCGATAACGTACATAAAATCGCTGTTGAATTTGCAGCTCCTAAGGTTCCTTATCGCGAAACTATCACCAAGACAGCTAACGCTGACTACCGTCACAAGAAACAATCAGGTGGTTCAGGTCAGTTCGGTGAAGTCCACATGAGATTAGCTCCTTATTATGAAGGTTACACAGATCCATCAGACCTCCAAGTTCGTGGTAAAGATGAATACGATCTCCCATGGGGCGGTAAACTCATCTTCTGCAACTGTATCGTCGGTGGTTCTATCGATGCTCGTTTCATGCCAGCTATCTTGAAAGGTATCAACGAACGTTTGGAAGAAGGTCCTCTTACAGGTTCATACGCTCGCGACATCATCTGCTACATCTATGATGGTAAGATGCACCCAGTTGACTCAAACGAAATGGCATTTAAGATCGCAGGTCGTATGGCATTCTCAGCAGCATTTAAAAACGCTGGTCCTAAGATCATGGAACCTATCTACGACTTGACAGTTCGTATGCCAGAAGATATGATGGGCGCTGTTAACACCGACCTCCAAAGCCGTCGTGCTATCATCATGGGTATGGATGCTGACCGCAACTACCAAATCATCCGCGCAAGAGTCCCATTGGCAGAAATGGACAGATATTCAACTTCATTGAGTTCTTTGACATCAGGCCGTGGTACATTCACAATGGAATATGCAGAATACGCACAAGTTCCAACTGACGTTCAAACAAAACTCTTGAAAGCTTACGAAGAAAGCAAGAAAGACGAAGATTGATAAAATCTCCACTAAATACGAAGACTCCCGCGAAGAAATTCACGGGAGTTTTTTTTGTCCACTAATTGGCATGAATTTGCGCTAATATTATTAAAAAAGGTATTTTCTGAAAATTCAACGTAATAAAAATAAATGTATGAATATGTCAGAAAATAGAAAAAAGAAAAGCACATTCTTTGTGTTTATGGAAGATGTCTATGTAAATTTAAAAGCATTAGGAAAAATCAGGACATCTGAGACCTACAAATCGTCATTGGATAGCTTCAGAAAGTTTAGAAAAGGTAAAGACTTGACCTTCAATAAATTTAATCATGAGATGATGATTGAATATGAAGCATATCTTAAAGCAAAAGGAATTTCAAAAAACACGTCTTCTTTTTATATGCGAACGTTGCGTGCTGTATACAACAGAGCCGTAAACAAAGGTCTCACTCTTCAGAAATATCCGTTCAAATATGTCTATACCGGCATTGACAAAACACGGAAAAGAGCAGTCTCGGTTCAGATAATGAAGCAGATTAAAAGTCTGGATTTATCATCGGAATGGAAATTAGATTTTGCGAAAGATATGTTTCTGTTTTCATTTTACACGAGAGGAATGTCATTTGTCGACATGTCATATCTTCGTAGAAAAGATTTAAGCAATGGAATATTGACCTACCGACGGCACAAGACAGGACAGCTGCTACATATAAAATGGGAAGCCTGTATGCAGGAAATTGTCAATAAATATAAAAACGAGCAATCTACATTTCTATTACCTATTATTAATACTGATGAAGTAGAAGAGCAACGCAAGCAATATATTTATTCTGCGCATAATATTAATAGGTGTCTAAAGAAGATTGGAGCAATGTTAGGCTTATCGTTGCCATTAACGATGTATGTTGCCCGGCACACATGGGCAAGTATTGCAAAACAAAAGAATATCCCGTTATCAGTCATCAGCGATGGGTTAGGCCATGACTCAGAATTAACAACGAGAATCTATTTGTCTTCATTGGATAATGTAGAGATAGATAAGGCTAACAGAATGATTCTTAATCTTTTATAAGCTCTTATCTGTAACATCTCTTCCCAAGAGATTTATAACTACTTGCAAAGTAAATAAAAATATTGATATAAAATACATTATATATAAAATTTTTTTTCTGACACTTTTTAACTAATCTTAAAGACCTGATTTTCAATAATATAACTTCAAAATATTCTCTTGGGAAGAGATGTACTCGGGAAATGCATTAATTTTTTATTAAATATTATTTGATTTCTCTATCATAGCCCAAAATAAATTAAACAAACTCTACTAAAATAAAATAATATGAAATTAATAATTCCAAACGGATGTTTAGCAGCAGAAAATGATGCTGCTGCAAAAATCAGAGCAAGTCTCGCTAAAGATCTTAAAGATGGTAAACCTGTAGAAATTGCTTCTTCAGGAGATGTCATGGGACAAAATGGTGAACAAAAGAAACTTGAAATCCAACCTGGCAAATTGGCAGCAGAAAATGATGCGGCTGCACGAATACGAGCAAGTCTCGCTAAAGATCTTAAAGACGGTAAACCTGTAGAAATTGCTTCTTCAGGAGATGTTATGGGACAAAATGGTGAACAAAAGAAACTTGAAATTCAACCTGGTAAATTGGCAAACTATCAATGGTATGAAAGAGAGCCTCAAAGACTCCGAGGTGAAATTGAAGGAATGAATGAGTTCTTTCCTCAATTTAAATTGTATAAAATGAATGACGGACGATATTATTGGAGAGGAACTTTGCGTCCAAATGTTTTGCCTAATGGTTGGGCTTGGGAAGTTGCTGCAATTTACAATAATGACCACCCAGCGCCACAAATGGGAGGTTCGGTGCGTGTAGTTCTTTTAAATCCTGATATTGATACAGTGATCAATGCATTGGGATGGAGACCTCATCATCTTTTATATTGTCCTACAGATGGTACATATCTTTGTACAACACGCGCACAAGATATGAGTTATGGTACTCAATACGAAACTACAGCTGTTCAAACTTTAACTTGGGCAGTTAAATGGTTAACTGCTCTTGAGTTGGTATTGACTGGTGATTTATCTAAAGAATTGTTTAATAATCCTGTTGGAATATAAGTTGTGTTATGATTTCACACGTAGTTTTTACCAAAAGAGCATTTAATGCAATTGTTACAGAGACAATAGATAAGAATCCTGTAGAAACTGGCGGTATCTTTATAGGATATTTGCTAAATAATGGGATTGCCATAGTTGTAGAAACAATTCCCCCAGGCATTAGAACAATAAATCAACGTGCATATTTCGAATATGATGCTGATTTTGTCAATTACCTATCTAACGTTATTGCAAAACAATATGTAGGCAACCTTCATGTATTAGGATTATGGCACCGCCATCCAGGAAGTATGGATACATTCTCAATGACAGATAATGGAACCAATATCAAGTTCGCCGTAAACAATGGAAATTACGGAGCTATATCTGCATTGGTAAATTGTGACCCTAAATTGCGATTAACAATGTATCATGTTAATCCAGATTGTACTTATACACCTATTGAATGGAGTGTCGATGACGGTATAATTCCAGAAGATCTATTAAAACTTCATTATGAAGATGCGTCAAATCTTCCAATTTTAGGTGAGCACTCTTATAATATGAGTCCAGCTACCTCTGTATCACCCAACAACAATAACAGCGGTAGTGAGCATATTGTGGATTCTATTTGTGAATCTCCAGAAACAGGATCTAGCAAATATACAATTGCAGATGCAATAGATGACTTTTCTAAAATAATTCGCAAACTCATTAATAATGCAAATTGAGTAGTCTTTCTATACTAATTTATCATAATAACATTTCCGATATAGATTTAAGTAAAATGGAATTAGTTTACAAACTATAATACTTGTCAAATATGAATTCACACATTATAGAATCTGCAAACTTGTATTTAAAAACAAAGCCAGAAGGCAAAATTATTTTCCCTTCACAAATTTATGAAGAAAAATACATCGGTCCACTCAATGGCTATTATGTTCCCGAAACAAATATTTTTAATGTCATTCCTACAGATACTCTTCATATAAATAATGGAAAGTGTTCATTGTTAGGATTCATATTACCATTAAATCCTCTAAGATATATTGAAGAGAAAACGCCAGAAAAAGATCCCCTTTCAATAATTAAAGAAAAAATGGGATTAAGCAATGAACATAAAAAAACATTAACAATACAACCATCAAAACCAATTCCTTTTGATGGAGATGGAATAGCTATTAACAATGACATTTCATTAAGCATCAAAGAAAAATTCATCCCAGAATTAATACGATTATTAAAATACGAAAGTTTTTTAATTGATTCAATACAAGAATGGGTGGAATATATATTTAAATCAAGGGAAGAAGACTTACTATTAGGATATTGGGAAGATAATCGCATATACTTTCATCATATAAAATGGCATTTTATAAATAAATACATAAATCCAACTCCATTGATACAAGAAACTTATTCTTTAAAATTAGATGTATTTTCACGGAATACTGGTATTCTTGAGTCTGATATAATGCTAACTAAAGGTGCTGTATTTATTGGATGTGGTTCCGTGGGTAGTTTATTTGCTTTAGAATTGGCTCGTGCTGGTGTTGGTCGCTTTATGCTGATAGATAGCGATATTTTAGGATATCATAATATTTGCAGACATCAGTGTGGAATATTTGATGTTGGTAGATATAAAACAGATGCAGTAAAAGATAGAATCCTGCAAATAAATCCTTATGCAGAAGTTGTTACGTATAATATGAGAATTCAAGAAGTTCCATTAGATGATTTGATGAAATTTTGTGATGTAAATACTATTGTTATTGGTGGAGCTGATAATCGAGAAGGTGATTTGTATGCTAATAGCATTGCACAACATGTGGGTATGCCATTTATGTCTATTGGATGTTGGGAAAGAGCATTTGCTGGTGAAATATTTTATTGTTTGCCTACAGGTATGCCAACATATAAAGATTTCATGGAAGTTACAGGACATATGTCTGCACGAGTGACTCAAAATAGAAGATTTTACACAACTGAAGCAGAGCTTGAAAAAGTATCTTTTGAACCAGGTATATCAGTAGATATAAATTTTGTTACAACTATTGCTGTAAAACTAGCCATTGATTTGCTCAATAGAGATAATGAAAATTATACCCAAAGGTTATTACCTCATTTGACACAATATACATTGGTATGCAATACGAATAACACAAAAGTCGGAGGAGAAATGGCAGAGATATTCTCTTATCCATTGCAGGTAACTACAAGTATTATTGTACCATACTCAAATAAGGAAGAATAATATGGCTGAATTTGATCAATATGGGCGTCTAAAAAATCCGAATTTTCGCCAGTCTCGTCCTGTTTCTAGCTTTGTACCATCAGCAACATATAGCAGAGAATCTGGGTGGCAAAGATTCAATGGCTTTATAAGTGATATAGGGCAATGGTTAAGAGACAATTGCAGTGCTCTAGCTAACAATATATCAATTGGAGGATTTTTTATTGCATGTATAGCAATTATAATAGGAGCCATCTATACATGGATTGATGATGGTTTTGTGGAATTTATTATATATGCTATTGTCGCAGCTCTTGTTATGTATTTTGGAGGTTTGTTAGTAACAGGATTAATGATGATAGTATTAAACATCCCAATATACATATTGGGGATTATATTTCATAGTGCATATTCTCTGATAATAACAATACTATTAGCATTAGGTATAATAATATATTGTAATTATGATAACAATAGTTATTCATCTTCTCATAATAAGTATACACCTATAGCAGAAGAAACTGTCAAAACAAATACAGAAAATACACCTGCTACCACCCAATATGTATGTACTGCAAAATCAACGTTGAACGTACGTAGATCTCCTGATATTAATTCACAAGGATTAACAGAGGTTTTTTCGGGTCTTTATTCGACAAATTAAGAAATCTATTTGGGTAAAATTAAGGAGAAATAATCATGGACTTAGGAATAATAGGAATAATTATCGCTATTGTAATAGTTGTAATAATTGTAATATCATTAAGAGCCTTACGCGAAAAGTATGTGTGGATGGATGGTGTTGTAGCTTTTATTATGATTGGAGCAGTTATAGCAGGTTGGATTATTGGTGGATTTTGGATGGGTGTAGCGACATTTATTGGTTCATTATTGGTTATAGGTTTATTATTCGGTTTAGGAAATGATTATACTGAGGTCCGGATAGATGTTCATACTACAGCTAAGATTAAATGCCCTCAGTGTAACTATGGCGGAATGGATATAATTTCTAGTAGATATGATTCAGAGCAAAAAGTTACAAGTATAGATGCTAAGTGTAAACGTTGTGGTAAAGTAACTAATTTTATAGGTTAATAAATTATAGTTTAATTTTAATATAGTAATCATGCAGAAAATGTGTTTTGTGATGTTAACATATAAATGCAACCTCAATTGCATCTATTGTTATCAAAAGTATAAAACTTCACAAAGAATGACTTTAGAAACAGCCAAGTCTGTGGTTTCAAGGGAAGTTCAGTTAGCCAGAGAGTCTAATAATAAGGATGGTGTAAGATTTGACCTATTTGGTGGTGAGCCATTGCTTCAATTTAATCTGATTAAAGAATTATGTGCTTGGATATGGGAGACTATTACAGATGTGAAAGTTGATATTTACATAACAACCAATGGAACACTGCTTGATGATGAGAAAAAAGAATGGTTTAAGTCTCATAAAGAAAGAATCAATCTTATTATGTCTGTCGATGGCAAAGATGATGTACAAGTAGGTAATAGAGGCTGTCAGCTCTCCGATTTACCTATAAAGTGGGTAATAGACACATTGCCAAATTATCTGTTAAGTATGACTATTTCGAGAAAATCTCTTGCGAATTTTGCAGATGATCTCATATATTTTCATGAACAGAATTATAGCATAGATGCAAAACCAGCCCAAGGTGAAGATTGGCGGGACGGAGACGGTCAAATATATGAAAATCAATTGTATAAACTATCAGATTATTATTTGGCACACCCTGAGATAAGACCAATGTACATCTTCAAGGAAAGCTCATATGTTCATTTGCTTAACAATGAGCCAAACGAAAAATATGGCAAAACATGCGGTGTCGCAGAAGATCTTGTAGCTTATGATGTAGAAGGTCGATTGTTTCCTTGTCATCATTTTCTGCCTAATGTAAACGGTAAAACCGATATACTGGATTATCTGAACAAGCTTGATTTCTCTGATTCATCAAAATTTGTTGATGAGGAATGTATAAAGTGTGATATATTGAAACTTTGCAGGACCTGTTCTGCTCGCAATTTCAATGAAAGAGGAGATGTTAGTCGGAGGGATAAACGAGCCTGTCAAATAATGCTTGCTGAAGCTAAAGTAGTAAGCCAGTTCCAAATTAAGAAACTGATGCAAAATAAAGATAACTTAAGTGCACACGATTTATTGAACCTAAAGGCCGCTATCAAGTGTCAACAGCTCTGTAGTGACTTTGAGAAGAAATTTTGTGCACATAAAAAACAAAATGGAGAAGCCGATAGCCATAAAGTGGAGGCATAATTTATTAATACATTTCATTATGTTAAACAATGAATTGCTTATGGAAGCTGCCGCATTGGTAAACTCAAATGAGGCAAAGATCGCTCAACTTCAAGCTGATGTTGAATGCGCATCTGGTTGTGGAATATGTGGTTACGGTAGTAACTAATATTCTTTAAACACTGTAGGCTGACTAAAAATACTTTTTGGTCAGCCTACTCATTTATCAAGGAAATTGAATATATTGACTTTATGCTAAATTCAAACAACTCACAAGAAAACAAGAAAGTAGATGCATTACTTGTTCAATTATCTGCAAATCCATATTTTGACATGCTTTCATCGTATAGCATAGGACAATTAGGATTATATTATTTAGCCGAATATGCAGATAGATTTGGTTGCCTTGTAAAGGTTAAGTATTACAATTCATTTGATGAAGTCTCAATGTTACTTCCTGAATTAATACGAAATACATCTTGTCGTATTATAGGATTTTATGTAGATAGTGATAATATTTGGTCATTAAGAGCATTAATGCCCAAATTATATCAATGTTGTCCCAATATTAACATCATTATAGGTGGGCCTCAGGTAACAGGTGACCCACATGGAACTATGCAATTAATTCCCAATGTTACTTGCGGTGTTATCGGGGAAGGTGAAGTTCCATTTCTTAAACTATTACAATCAGATACACTTAATGAAGATGTGTTAAATTGTATTGATGGTCTGATTTATAATTCCACTAATGGATTAATAACAACAAAACCTCAAAAACAAGATCCAAATATTGATGAATTCGGTTATCCTAAAAGAGAAAAATATTGCTTAGATCCAAACAAAGTAACATTCTCACAATTAATAACAGGAAGAGGTTGTATGGGACAATGCGCATTCTGTTACGAAGGCGGAAAAGAACATACTAACTTACGTGTACGCAACGTAGATTCTTGTTTAGAGGAAATTGATTATTTAGTAGATACTTACGGAGTTAAGTATATTAATATAGTGGATGACACATTCATTTTAAATAGGAAACGAACGGAGGAGTTTTGTAATAGATTGATCAATAAATATAATGGTAGTATTAAATGGTACTGTGAAGCAAGAGCTGATATATTGTCTAAAAACATTGATATTCTGCCATTATTAAAAAAAGCAGGATTAGTTAAAATACAATTAGGAGGCGAGTCTGGATGCCAAGAAATTTTAGATGCATACAAAAAAGGGGTAACTATAAAGCAATTAGAGTTTGTTACACAAAAGATAGTAGATGCAGGTATTCCATATATCTATGCCAACTTCATAATAGGTGGAGCATTTGAGACAGAATCAACTTTTAACCGGACATTAAACTTCGCTAAAAAACTAATGCGTACCGCACCTGGTCACGTTGAAGTTAGTTCATCGGTCTTTACTCCAACACCAGGTTCTCCAATGTATAATAATCCAGAAGAGTATGGTTTGAAGATAATAGATAAGAGAAGCATAAGAGGAGCTAATTGTTCTTTTGTATTTGCAGAAACCGAACAACTGAATCAGTATAAGATTTGGCAATTACGTAATAGATTTAACAATGAAATAAAAAATGAATACGCTTCATTATTAGATGATATATCACTTGAACAGTTAAAAAATATATTCTATCTATCAACAAAATTCTCTATAGACACACCATGGTCAAATCTGCTAAAAAGTAAGGCACATTATAGAAATTATATAGAACCTTTAGTAAGAGGCGGCTTCTATTCTTTTAGCGAAATACCTATCGACAATATATTTTCTGCTATTCCTTTAAGAACCACTCATCTAAGTTCTGATGGAGTAGCATTTTATAGGATTAAACGGTCAGGTGAATATGTAAAAAACAGTAATTTAGAAAATGCTCTGATCACATTATCCGCAGGAAAATTAACATTCTTGGATATTTTTAATATGATAAAATCTAATCCTGCTTTTATTACAAGTAGGACCGATATACTTGATGAATGCCTATCTATATATAGAGAATTTGAACGTGAATTTTCTGTTGTATGGAAAAAAATTTAAATGTTAAAACACATTATTAAACTAATGCAATATACAGACACTTTACATATAGTTAAAGATACTCTTTTGGATGAGGAGCATCTCAGGATGATACAAGAGTTTACACAAAAAACAGCTTCCAACACAGCTTTTAGTTTTTGGCGTGAAGCAGATTTCTGGGAGTATTTGGCAATAGGTCTATCATTTTTAGCGATCGTGTTAGCTGTTGTTACTGCAATCTTACAATGGAAAACTGAAAGAAATACAAGAATGTCTTTAAGTATGAAAAACCAAGTTTATGAATCTATATTCAAGTTATTACTCAATGATCTTTATAGAATACAATGTGATATTTTATCACTGCAAATTATTTTAATAGAAAATGATTTTCAATCATATCCGACAAAACGATATCTAAAAAAAATGATGATTAAATTTGATGATTCTAATCTTGATTCTTTTTTAGTTGTCTTTAATAAAGAAGATAAAGGCGAAGCTGAAGAGCATTATCTTAAAATGAGGGAAATCAATAGGTTAATTCATAATTATAATGTTAACCTTGAAATATTAATGGAACATTTAAAAGACTCATCAGTAGATACAAGCACCAAATTATTTGATTTCTCAATCATAAATAATAATATATGTTTTCTAAGTAAAAAGATAATTCAAACTGCTGAATCTATTTATGGAAAGAATTCTGATGTTGGTACTTCTCTGCTGCATTATGTAAAAAAAGCTTTAGAATTTTATCAATCAAGTGAGACTAATATAACCTCTATAGATAGTTATACAAACCTAAAAAAATACGAAGATATTATCAATCCAGTTCTTAACAACTATTTCGAATATACCAATACCATATCTACAAATGAAGCAATGTTATTGGCATATAGACTAATATCAAACGAAATAGACAAGAACGATTCTGATGTAAAAAACAACTTAATAAGGTTTAAGACATAATCATCAAAATATCTTAAAATCAGATGATAAAGTTCTAATGAAATTTTCAGTTTAATGTAAAAAGAATCAATATGGACGTAAATTTTTTAAATAAAATTTTGAACACTCATAGTGTTTCTGGATTTGAAGACAAAACTGGCAAGCTATTTATAGATTATATTACACCTTATGTTGATTCCGCTTATACCGATATTATGGGGAATTGCTATGCTAATATCGGCTATGTACCAGAAGACAATTTATTTCCGAAAATTCTGATAGAGGCTCATATTGATGAAATAGGATTTCAGGTTATATATATTGATGATAATGGATTTATATATATTCGTAAGAATGGAGGAGTGGATATACAATGTATTCCTGGTTCACAGGTAATTATACAAACATTATCGGGCGAAGAACTATTCGGAATTATTGGTAAGAAACCTATACATTTGACTGCGCCAGAAGATAGAAACAAAAATATTGAATTACATTCTTTATGGATTGATACAGGATTATCCCCCGATGAGGTAAAGAAAAAGATTTCCATTGGAGATGTTGTAGCTTGGAAATCTAACATGATGTACTTATCAGATAAAAGAATCTCATCTAAAGCTTTAGATGATAAAGTTGGAGTATATATAATAAGTCAGGTCTTGAAAAAATTATCAATAAATAAAATTTGTAATGCTCAAGTATGCGGTGTCGCTTCTGTTCAAGAGGAAGTTGGTCATCGAGGAGCGATGGTATGTTGTCACAAATTAAATCCAGATATAGCAATTAGTATAGATGTTGACTTTGCAACTGATGTCCCTGACTGTCCTAAAACAAAATTTGGAGATATTTCATTAGGTAATGGCGTTGTAATTCATAAAAGTATTGACAATACTAAATCTATTACATTATTAGCTGAAAAAATCGCAAAAGAGAATAATATAAAATATCAAATTTCTGCACGACCAACTTCTGTAGGAGGCACCAATGCTGCAGTTTTACAACAAACACAAAATGGTATAAGAACAATAAGTTTAGGAATACCTTGTAGGTATATGCATACACCTGTTGAATTATGCGACTTAGATGATATAAAAGATGCTATTGAGTTGTTATATCATATGATTATAAACATAATTCATGTAACCAAAATTGATTAGTATTTATATAAAAAGCAATATTATCTTTCCCTCACCCTATCACCCCACTGCCCAGCACCACCGGTTCTGTCTCGTGATAGATGATGTTAGCATTATTACAATTCAAGACTGTCCGTATTTAAAAGAAAATCTATGACACTTATGTAAAGTACACCTTGCTCATTGAACCAAGGTTTTGTCGCTGTCCGCTGAATGACAATCTTTCTGAAAGAATCATCTATATTGCGAAAAGATTGTAATTCTTGCTTCATTTTTTCTTCATCGGATATTTCATATGCCGATTGTATGTAATAACGCTTATCACCCTTATTAGCTATGAAATCCACCTCTAATTGTTTCTTCACATATTTGTCGTCTTTCTTTTCATTTACGATAACAACACCAACATCAACGCTATATCTTCTTCTTAAAAGCTCGTTATAGATAATATTTCCCATAATGTGATTCTCTTCCTGCTGACGGAAATTGAGTCGGGCATTACGCAAGCCAACATCAACGAAATAATATTTCATTGGAGTTCCTATATACTTACGACCCTTGACATCGAATCTGTGAGCTCGTTCAATTAAAAAGGAATCAACGAGATAGTCGATATATGACGAGATGGTGAACTGCGAAAGCTTCATATTATTTGACGATTGAAATGTATTTGCCAAACGCTGAGGATTGGTGAGAGAGCCAATAGACGACGCCAAGACATTTGTCAGAACTCCAATCTCCTCACGACCTTTCAGCTTATATTGATTTATTATGTCGGAAAGATAAACCTGCTCAAACAAGTTTCTAAGATACGACTCTCTTTCATCGTCAAAGTCCATGCTCCAAATCAATGGCATCCCTCCGTAACGACAATACAATGTCCATAATTTTTCCTTGTCTATATCTGAGATACTACAAACCTCAGAAAAACTGAAAGGATATACTCTTATCTCATCGCCTCTGCCTCTGAATTCTGTTATTATGTCGCTCGAGAGAAACTTTGAATTGCTACCCGTAACATAAACATCCACATTTGACAAATGCAAAAAACCATTCAACACAGGAACAAAATCCTCAACCAACTGAATCTCATCTAAAAGAATGTAATACTTCCCGTCATCGGTAATTCTGTTTTTGACGTAATTATACAACTCGTCGGGATTTTTTTATCTGTTCATCGCATAGGCGTAAGCCCCTATACATACAGCTGATGACGTTCCTAATTTTGTTGCTGTAATGCCGATTTTCTTTGAAGGATCATACCATACCTCTTGGTCGCTGAATGGTACCTTAATCATCTTTCCTGATGTTGTGGTGAATGCCTCGCGTCCTTCTTCATCTTCTAAGTTATAGGCTGATATTTCCATTCTAGGACCTTTCTTTCCGTCCAATCCTGGATAGTCCGTGTTGAGAAGTTCTACAACCTTTGGCAGGAATATCTTTGAAGCTCCTGACAATCCGCCGCCGAGTACGATGATGCCGTCTACTACCGTTGCTATGTTAGCGATGATGTCGGCTAATACTATTGCGAACTCGTCCCAGGCTTTGAGAGCAGCCTCCTTATTACCTTCTTTATTTCCCATTGCTATCTCGTATATGTCGAAAGGTTGTGGAGCATCGTCAAACTCTATCCCAGCCTCACGAGCATATACACGATGTACACCTCTGATACTGATGGAGTCTTCGGCGCACGTTTCAGGATAGAGGATATTTCTCATGCACCACACTTCTGCGCCTGCTGAATTGTCGCCTTCGAGGAGACTTCCGTTGAGTACTACGCCGCCACCGAATCCGGTTCCGAGAGTTAATCCAACCAAATTCTTATATCTTTTGGGGTTGCTGTTTTTTTCGAGCATGGCGTTGATTTCTGGAAGCACGCCGCCTAAAGCCTCACCGTAAGCGAAAAGGTCGCCGTCGTTATTGATATATACCGGAACCTTGAACTCGTTCTCCAACATAGCCTTCAATGCGACACCGCCTCTGAATAACGGCAGGTTGACCAAGTCGCAGATGATGCCGTTAGGATAGTCGGCGGGACCAGGAAAACAGAAACTTATCGCATCAGGTTTGCTGCCACACAACTCCTCTGTGCGACGGAATCCTTCAATAATCTTGTTGAGTTGTTCCTCTAATGTTTCGGAAGCGGTCTTGATAGTGAACGCTTCAATTATTTCTTTATAGTCTTGTACTGCCGAGAATTTGAATCCTGTGCCGCCGGCATCGAGGACGAAAATAATGCTTTTTGAATCCATAGTATTTAATTTTTAATTTTTTCTTTTTTATGTAAAAATTTCTCCACCCAGATAACCCACATTATAAATATGAAGAGGTAGAACATTGTCTTGAAGACGTAGTCGTGGAAAAAATCGAAATGACCCGGGAAAGGAATCATGCAAAGTGTGATGCCTACAACCCTGATAACGTTAACCCATTCGATGATAACAAGACCTAACGGAATGTACCATAGTTTATGTTTCCACGGACCCGGAAATAATAACATCAGAAACACCCAGTGAAGCCATTGTTTCAAACTTGTACATTCTGGAGCCACATTAACGTAGGAATATGTTTCATTGCAATTAATTACGCCAATGATATGTTCGTGTGTTATTATGTCAATTCTAAAAATATGTTCGAGAACCCAGCAGCTTTGGTTGAATAGAAGCTCAGATGCGGAGTCGAAAAGTCTGTTTATAAGATCTTGAATTGGAAAGTAATTCAGTGCCTGCCATCCGAGATACAGAAAGTGAAAGCTGAAGATAAGTACTATAAACAAACCAACGTCTATGGTTGATGTGTACTTCTTGTCTTTATAAAGTTCTTTAATCTTTTTTATATTTAAATCCATAGTTTATATTTTTGAACTTGATAATCTGAGAGTCTGAGATTTTTTAAGTTTTCAGTTTTTCAGATTATTAATCGTCGGAGATTTCTTTCAGTGTCGCTTGATAAGTGGTGAATATCAGGGCTCGCGATATATAACCGAGATATTTTTTCCCGTCGACGACGGCGATGTTATAATTGCCGGAACGTTCGAATTTCTTTACCACTTCTTCTGCGCTATCTTCCGTTGTCACGAGATAGTCGGGCAGAAGCATAATATCTTCTATCAAAGTGTCATATTGTTCAGGGTCGAAGATAATTTTGCGAATGGAGTCGAAGAGGACATGGCCTTTGAAGTTGCCTTTCTCATCAACGACGGGATATATGTTTCTTGTTGAGGTGGATATTATCGGGAGCAGATCTCTCAATGTTTGTTCTGGACGTATAGTCTTGAAATTGGTCTCAATAAGTCTGTTAACGGTTATCATGTTAAGAATACTGATGTCTTTGTTGTGAGAGACACGTACACCCTTGTCTCTTACAGGTTTTGTGTAAATAGAGTCTTTAAAGAAAGCTCTGTTGATTGCGTAAGAGAGAGCCGACACGATCATCAGAGGTACCATAAGTGAATATCCGTTAGTTATCTCTGCGATGAGGAATATCCCTGTTAGTGGAGCATGGAGCATACCTGCGATAACGCCACCCATTCCTACGAGAGCGAAGTTTGTGATGTTTAGATGTCCCAATCCTAATGTGTTTATTAATGTGGCGAAAAACATTCCGGAGAATGCGCCGATAAACAGAGCTGGTGCAAACGTTCCTCCCACGCCGCCAGCCGCAAAGGTAAATGATGTGGCGAAAGCTTTCAATAATATTATCAATAACATCATAACCAAGATTATCCAAATATTATCTTGGAAACATTCAAAAATACTGTTTTCAAACAGAATCGACTGGTCGTTGTTGAGTGCGGCGTTTATGGCTTCATAACCTTCTCCATACAATGCGGGAAAAATGAAGATTAATATTCCTAATCCGCTTACTCCCATCCCGAATCTGATCCAAGGCGATTTCACCTTTTTGAATTTCTTGTCGACTTTGAAATACACATACATGAAATAAGCCGACATCAATCCGACGAAAAGACCTAATCCGATATAGAAAATTGAGTTTGAAGGCATGAATGCAGTACTTGTCGTGATAGTGTATTCGAAAACTCTACCTAAGAAATGATAGGAAGTCAATATCGCCACAAATGACGATACTATGATTGGTATCAGCGATGCCATCGAGATGTCTATCATAAACACTTCAATGGCGAAGATAATGCCGGTGATAGGTGCCTGGAAGATAGAGGCTAAGGCGGCGGCGCATCCCATGCCTATTAGCACCACTATGTTTTTCTGGTTAAGTCGTAGCAATTGTCCGATATTGGAACCTATAGCTGAACCTGTCGAGACCGACGGACCTTCAAGTCCGACAGAACCTCCGAAACCTACTGTCAGTGAACTTGTGATGATAGACGCGAATGTATTGTATGGCTTGACAGCTCCTTTGTTTTTTTGTATGGCGTATAAGATCCCAGGTATTCCATGCCCTACATCACGTTTAAGAAAATATCGGCAGAAAATGATGGTAAGCAGGATTCCTATCGCAGGAAGTATGAAAAACAACAAACCATAATGGTCGTCGTGCGTCGCTATGTTATAGAAATAATCTCTGATATAATGAGCTAATTTCTTGATAACTATAGCGGACAATCCTGCCAAAAAACCAGTAGGTACGCTGAGTAGTAGCATGAACTGTTTTTCGGACATGTGAGAATGACGCCATTTATTGATTTTTTGCGCCATCAATATTAATCGAGCTTTTATTCTTTTTCTCACTGTAATCATTTTTGTTTTCGACTTCCAAAGATAAAAAAATGAATTTATAGTACGGATATTTTTGTCAATATTTTTTTTATGTTCTATCTTTTAGGAATCTTATTACAGAACAGTCACTTATAATATTATTTTAACTGTTTTTAAACTTTTATAAAAAAAATTAAGATTTAACTTAATTTTTATTAAGTACTAAAGAAAAAAGTATTATCTTTGCAGTGCGAATGATGTAAATCCATATAACATTATTCGTAAGGTTTCATAAATTTTGGTTTTTGGTTCTCGAGACCGTCCTGCTCAGGGACGGTCTCTTTTTTATATATAGAATGTAGATCAACTGATTGACAGTTTATTAAAACACACCAATTACATATTGTTTATTTTCAATTTTCAACTTTCAACTTTCAATTCAATTGAGACGCAACAATTACATATTGTTTATTTTCATCGGTGTAATTGGTACGTCTCTACATTAATTTTCAATTTTCAACTTTCAATTTTCAATTAATAAAAAACCCCACCTCTACTCGAAAGGCGGGGAAAAACAATATAAAGATTATGAAAAAAATTTCGGCGTCACGAAACATTATCAAAACGCCGAAATCTCCTTAATATTATGTAATACATTATTTTTTCGTAAGAAAGAATATATGCATTCGTTTATAATATCATTAAATAAATTGAAACAATATCATTTTTACAAACTCACATACCTAAATTCTCCACTTCTAAAACATACGGTCTCCTTATATCCGGCAGTTCGCAACGCCTCTTCCGCTTCATTGAAACATAAGGTCAACTCTTCGGCTTTATGCGAATCTGAACTGATGACAACAGGAATATCCATCTCCTTCATAACAGGAAGTATCCATGTCGAAGGATAAAAATCATCGCTGCGTTTCTTATAAATGCCTCGGGTATTAACCTCAACAATCAACGACTTCTCTTTAATCAAGGTGAGTGTCTCCATCAGATAGTCGCGATACCATTTGTCTTCTTCGCTGAAATATCGTCCGCGATTGTGCATCTTGATCTTGTCAAAATGACCTACAATGTCGAATTCCTCGGTCTCTATCATTTCATTATATTGATGGAAAAACGCCCTCACACCTTTCTTAATATCTCCGTCAAAATAACTGAAAAGTCCCTCATCGTAAGTCTCGTATTTGGATCCGTCAATAAACCATAATCTGTCGATGTCATTTCCTACAAGATGAACAGATCCGATAAGATAATCCAAGCCGAGAGTTTCTTTTGTTTCTTTAAAATTATTAACGATACCTGGTATGAAGTCCATCTCCATCGAACAATATATCTCGATCTCGTCCTTGTATTTTTCTTTCAATGACTTTATTGTCGAGATATAATTATCGACCTCACCATTCTTTATCGCAAAGGTATTCTCGAAAGGAACTGGTGAATGGTCTGAGAATCCAAGCACTTCCATTCCTTGGTTGATGGCCTCGACAACGACTTCCTCCGGTGTTGATTTACCGTCGGAGAAGATGCTGTGTGTATGTAAATTGAATTTCTGCATTATGTTAATGAATATTAAGATTCGGCATCTATGACCTTATATACTTTATCGCCACGGCGTATCACATCTTTTACAGGTATAGAGCAGAGTTCGCCTTTTTCTGTGGATTCGACAGGTTTGAGGTCGACGCGGATCTCTGACACCTTATCTTCATAGACGCCAGTCGTAGGACCGATAATCATGATGTCGTCGCCAACCTTAAGGTCTTGAGTCTCCATTCTGATTTCCGCGACGTTGATCTTGGCGAAGAAATTGGTAACTGTTCCGACGAAGATCTTTGTCTTGGTAGCTTGAGATCCGTAACGCTGTGTCCATTCGCCCATTTTTCTTCCGAGATAATAGCCGTCCCAGAAGTCACGGTTATAGACGCTGCGCAGACGTTCAGTCCATTGAGCTATTTTCTCTTCTGTGAACTCGCCGTTTTGAATGGCTTTTACCGCTTCGCTATAAACACCAACCGTCACTTTTGTATATTCTGGCGAACGTCCGCGTCCTTCAATCTTAAGGATTTTCACGCCGGCATCAAGAACCTTGTCCAAGAACGGAAGTGTGCATAAGTCTTTTGGCGACATGATATATTCGTTTTCGATGGCGAGCGTTATCTCCTTGTCGCGATCTTGTACGGTATAACCTCTGCGGCAAGGTTGTACGCAGGCACCTCTGTTTGCGGAAGTGTTGAAGTTATCTAAGCTGAGATAACATTTGCCGGAGACAGCCATACATAATGCGCCGTGGCAGAACACCTCAATTCTGATGAGTTCGCCCTTAGGACCTCTGATATTCTGTTCCTCGATTTTCCTTGTGATATTCTTAACTTGATTTACAGAGACTTCACGTGCTGTCACCATCACATCCGCAAATTGGGAATAATATTTTATCGCCTCGATATTCGTGATGTTACATTGTGTCGACATGTGAACCTCTACACCGATCTGGCGGGCGTATTGGATCACGCTTTGGTCGGAGGCGATGATAGCTGATATCCCGTTAGCTTTAACGGCGTCGACGAGTTGCCGCATCTCATCAAGTTCTTCATCGAAAACGACAGTGTTAATTGTGACGTAGCTTTTAACATTATTCTCGTTACATATCGTAGCGATTTTGTTGAGGTCGTCTAATGTGAAGTTCTTTGCTGATTTGGAGCGCATATTAAGGCGTCCGATGCCGAAATACACCGAACCTGCTCCGGCTTGAATGGCAGCCGATAAGGCCTCGTAAGAGCCTACCGGCGCCATTATCTCGATGTCATTATAATTCCTTTCCAAATTAATTTTTATTAAGAGATGTTATTCAATTCTTTTTCTGAGATCTTCAGCTCTTTCCTCGAATCCTTTTTTGCCGAGGAGAGCGAACATGTTTTTCTTGTAAGCCTCAACGCCTGGTTGGTCGAAAGGATTAACTTCCAACATATAGCCGCTCAAGGCGCATCCCATTTCGAAGAAATAGATAAGTTCGCCTATTGTAGAAGCCGAGATCTCCGGAATCTGTATTATGATGTTAGGCACTCCGCCGTCGACGTGAGCGAGGATTGTAGCTGTCTCCGCGGTACGATTCACCTCAGAGAGTCGTTTGCCCGCGATATAATTCAGCTGGTCGAGGTCGTTGTCGGCGAGAGGTATTCTGATTTCTTTAGTAGGTTTCTCCACAGATATAATCGTCTCGAACAAGTTGCGTAGTCCTTCCTGAATATATTGACCCATGGAGTGCAAGTCGGTGGTGAAGGTGTCGGAAGCAGGGAAGATGCCCTTACCCTCTTTGCCTTCGCTCTCGCCGTAGAGCTGCTTCCACCATTCTGCGATATAATGCAGACGAGGCTCGTAGCTTACTAAAATCTCATTTGTCTTTCCGTCGTGATATAAAGCCTGGCGAGCCATGGCATACTGTGCCACTACGTTATCGCAGTTCTGGTTTTCCTTGCAGTAGGTCTCCATTGCGAGTGCACCGTTGACGAGTTCTTCGATGTCGATGCCTGCCACAGCTATAGGAAGAAGACCGACAGGTGTCAATACCGAATAACGGCCGCCCACGTTATCAGGGACGATGTATGTTTTGTAACCTTCTTCGTTGGCCAAGGTCTTGAGTGCGCCTTTTGCCTTGTCGGTGATAGCGACGATACGAGTTCTCGCTTCTTCTTTACCGTATTTATTTTCAAGATGATTCTTCAGGATTCTGAAGGCTACGGCTGGTTCTGTCGTGGTTCCGGATTTGGATATTACTGCCATTGAGTAATCTTTTTGGTCGAGGAGTTCCAAGAGTTCGACCATATATTCTTCACTCATATTATGACCGGCATAGACTATCTGTGTGTCGTCGGCTCTGTTGAGCAAGGAACCGAACTGATGAGATATAGCCTCGATGACTGCTCTCGCTCCGAGGTAAGAACCGCCGATGCCTACTACTACAAAGACTTGAGATTTCTTACGTAACAATTCAGCTTGATCCTTAATATCTTTTATGAATTCTTTTGTCATTTCGGAGGGAAGTGTTGTCCATCCTAAGAAATCGTTACCTGCTCCTCGTTTCTCATATATGGTTGTGAAAGTTTCTTTGATTTTGTTTTTGTATACAAGAAGTTGATCTTCAGAGATGAAATTCTTAATGTGCTTTAGGTTTGTGCTTGTTTGTATCATGATATTATGTTTTTATAATTTCTACAAAGATAGAAAAAAGACAACAGACAACAGACAGCGGACAACAGATTTTTTTTAAAATCTGAGAAACTGAGAAAACTTTTGGCTTTTGAACTAAGACTATTGAACTAAGGCTATTGAACTAAGGCTATTGAACTTTAGCTCATGGCTCAAAGCTCAACGTTCAAGGTTCAAAGTTCAAGGCTCAAAACTTTTCTCAGATTCTCAGGTTCTCAGATTTTCAGATTCAAAAAAAGACGTATCAATTACATATTGTTAATTTTCAATGGTGTAATTGGTACGTCTCTACAGATGACGAATTTTAGAATTCTGGAACTATAGAACTTTAGAAGCAAAATTCCAAAATTCTAAGAAAGACTCCTGATTATTCAGAGAACATCTCATCTGTGACTCCTAAGAAATATTTGGCTTCATATATTCCCATAAAATAATCAAAAATTATTGGCAAATCATCAGCCTCATCATAACAATGTTTTGGTAGGTATTGGACACTATCACTGATTTTTCTGTATATTTTTATGTGTTGTAACTTTTGAGAAATATCAAAAACAGACGGATAGTCTTCTCCATCTTCCCGATCTACATATCCTAAATCTATACCATACAGCTCATCGGATTTAACAATTTGTGTAGAATTATCATTTAGCGTATAATCGATATAAATATCTCTATCTGTATAGTTTCTTGTCACTAAAATGCATCTGTACTCTGATTTATTAGAGCAACTTGCCATACATATTGCGACATAGACAACCAAAGCAAGCTTTTGGAACAATATTCTAATTGTTTTCATAGTAATATTCTTAAAACAGACTTTCATGTAAATAAATATAAGGCAGGTTCTATTTATTAACTTTTTATCCTTAATCGTGGGCAGAACCGCATTGTTCCCATGATTGAAGATTTATATTAAGAGGATTTTCATAAATTGCCAGAGATACGATAGTGATGTATTTTACCGGCACGTAATGACAACAATATATAGATAAACACCATACTTATTACTATCGAAGAATGATCGCCATCAATAACAGATGTAACAAGTCTTATTATTTGCAATGACAGGAATAAACAAAACAGACATTCCCATATAATGTAACCTTTGTATTTTGCATGTTTTAGCAGCAAAGATGTTTTAAGATCTGACTTTCTTAATGCTAAAAATAAGAATACATTCAATGGTATTATGCCTAATACGCACATATTCATAGTGATGGAAATAGGAATCCCTATACTATCTGAAAAAGGAGGATAATATCCTCTCGACAATCTAATACCATAATATAAAAAACTTCCTGCTATTTCTAACAACAACATGATATTGGACAAGCAGACTATGCCGACTTTCTTCATCGCTTTTAATTTTAAGAAGTCGTGCCAACGATTTATTCTTTTAACATACAAGAACAACAAGATAAATGCTGAAGACACAATTAATCCGTTTCCAATATCCATTATTGGATTTATATTATCATATAGTTCTTCGTAATATTTTTCTTCGCTGATTTCTCCGTTATAATATTTCTCGTTGAGCACTTCATATTCTTTCGTTTCCGAATATTTCGGCATTCTTAATGATAGAAACAGCATAAATAATCCTACTATCAGCATTAAGAAAAACAATATCTTAGGACTATAACATTTTGTTATTTTTACCATGGTGTATGTATTTTAGGATTGTCACCCCATCCGTAAATTTTAAATGGAGTACCATTACCAACTATTATTTTTGCTACTCTTGTTGCTATATTTCTCATCATACTTCCTCCTGAATTAAAATCATAGGTATCTATATATGCGCTATTAGAATTTCCTAACTTTACTTCTCCTATATCATGATCAATCATATGAAGTGTAAGTGTTCCATAAACTCTTCCAACATCTTTGTCAGATTCCATGTCAAAGAAAAAATTATGTGTTATACGATTTTGCCCATTAAAATCAATTATGGATAATGGAGATAAGTCCATTAAGGATTGATTAACATACAACGCTTCACCATTTCCATTTCTCCACCATTCCCTTGCTTCTAAATCAGTCAAATATCCGTCCCAATCCGGACGATTTTTTAGATTAGAGTAGTGCGTCTTCATCTTTAGTTGTGCCATCTCTAAATTTTTTTCATTCAGAGATGTAGATAATGCCAAAGCATCCTCATGAGACATTCCCTGTACAAAATCATTTACGTTCATTACAATGGCATCACCCTGCAATCCTTCGTCATCAGTGCCAAGGAAGTTCCCATCTTCATCATAAATTGGAGATGGCG
Source organism: Lentimicrobiaceae bacterium (assembly GCA_015061365.1). GTDB lineage: Bacteria > Bacteroidota > Bacteroidia > Bacteroidales > F082 > Limimorpha. Next base: position 86,161 of record SUWS01000002.1, read on the forward strand.
ATCCCTCAACAATATCGGTATTGAAAGAATTTCCGTTTTTTGAGTTGGAAGATTTCAACCAGATAAAATACTGCGGATTAAGAACATCATTTCTTCCTCTCACCACATACCCGCTCGGGTCGGTAAATCTCAGCGGGTTGTTGAAGCAGTAGGAGTAGCGGTTGTAGGATTGGGAGTATTCCGGGTCTTGTATCACAATGTCGGGTGAGAGCATACGCCCGACGAGAGGGTCGTATAATCTGCCGTTCATGTTTATGAGATTGAAGTCGCGGTAGTGTTCGTGCATGCAGAAGCCTCTGTCGAAGGCGGTGTTTATGTTGTCGTATTGGAGCGTATTATGATTTCTCTCGCGTCCCCAGGCATCAAAGCTGTAATATTCCACCTCGCCATCGGTAACGGTGGCATACAAACTTCCTATATGGTCTTTCAAAACGTAGCTCATGGCGGAGGTGTCGTTATGAGTCACAAAGATAGCGAATAATAATAAATCACATCAAAGAATTTCATAATCTTTTTCATGGCTGGTAATTTTTATAAAATTCATTCCATAGATATTCATTACTTTCGGAAGGTGCTCTATCTAAAGGAACAGACTATTGGCAATAATACAAACAATGGAATTAAACTGAGTATAATAAAGACAATTGTTATTATTTTCGAAACCTTTTTACTTTTTATGATAGGTTTTTTTCTGACTATACTCATATATTTATCCTTTTTTACATAACGTTGGCATAATAACAGCCATATCAATATCAATATCAATAGGTTGTATGAACTATTAAAATGTAAATCCTTTATTAATACATCATATATCGATATAACTCCACAAATAATAAATATAAAACAAAATAGAATAACACCACATGCCGATATTTGTGGATGGCTATGTTTGGTTTTATCATAAAAAAACAAATATAAATTATAATATATCACATCTAAAAAATTCATAATCATCTTCATGGCCGATAATTTTTATAAAATTCATTCCATAGATATTCATTACTTTCGGAAGGAATCTATCTAAATAAACTGACTATTGGTAATAATACAAACAATGGTAATATACTAAGTATGATAAAGACAATAGTTATTATTTTTGAGAATCTTTTACTCTTTATGATAGGTTTTTTTCTGACTATACTCATATATTTATCCTTTCTAAGATAACGTAGTTCTAACAAAAACCATATTATTAAAACTAATACAAATCCAATATATAAAATATTGGATTTTAGATTCACATTTAATATTTCACATACTGATAATAGTATTCCGCTAATCATAAATTCGAAACAAAACACCATAGCAAACAAAGCTGCGGATTCCTCTATTTCACCTGTCTTTTTAAAAAACAAATATAAATTATAATATATCACATCTAAGAATTTCACGATTTTCTTCATGGTTGGTAATTTTTATAAAAGTCATACCATAGATATTCATTACTTTCGGAAGGTGCTCCAAATTTATTTTCATACATATTGTAGTGAAGATTGAATTTAAACTCTTGTATGCTTCTGTTAATGTTATTTTATTTATGAGATCTCTATAATTAGTAGTAATACCAAAAACATCATTACGCTAAAAACAACAAAAGCTATTGTAATTATTTTAGAAAATCGTTCACTCCTTATAATTGGTTTTTTTAAAATTATATATTTATACTTATCTCTTCTTATATAACGATAGATCAACAAAATAAAAATTGTTAAAACCACCAACAAAGGTAAATACGACATAAATAAATTTAGTTTTACATCGAATAGTTTACATGTCGAATAATACAGGCCAAGAACTATAAATACAAAACAAAGCAATAAAGTCCCTGTAGCAGTCATTTCTCTTGGTCTAGGACTATTGTGAGCAAATATGTATAAATTATAATATATTACATCTAGTACTTTCATAATCTTCTTCATGGCTGATAATTTTTATAAAATTCATTCCATAGATATTCATTACTTTCAGAAAGTGCTCTATCTAAAGGAACAGACTATTGGCAATAATACAAACAATGGAATTAAACTGAGTATAATAAAGACAATTGTTATTATTTTCGAAACCTTTTTACTTTTTATGATAGGTTTTTTTCTGACTATACTCATATATTTATCCTTTCTAAGATAACGTAGTTCTAACAAAAACCATATTATTAAATATAATACAAAAATAACATATAAAATACTGTATTTTATATTCACATTTAATATTTTACATACTGATAATAGTATACCACTAATCATAAATTCAAAACAGAATACCATGGCAAACAAAGCGGCTGATTCTTCTATTTCTCCAGTTTTTTTAAAAAACAAATATAAATTATAATAAATCACATCAAAGAATTTCATAATCTTCTTCATGGTTTGTTTTTTATGCAATGATTATATAATATTAAACCAGATTACTAAAATATCTTACCTTCTTTTCTTATAATAGCGACAAAGAACGAACCAAACAGCAATAAAAGTCCAAGGACGAAAAAGGCAATTGTTATAAATTTTGAAAATCTTTTGCTTTTTATCATAGGCTTTTTCTTAAGTATGGCCAAATATCTATTGTTTCTGATATAATAAAAATAAAAACCATCATTCATGATAAAAAGAGATATACATACGGAAAAATAACTATCAATGTCTAAAAGTATCATTATACCCATCGACATCAAATACAATGTATTTGATACAGTCACACAAGACATCATTTCTGGATCAATATAGTGTACCTTTTGATTATTATAATACAAATAAAAATTATAATAAATCACATCTAAGAATTTCATAATCTTCTTCATGGCTGGTAATTTTTATAAAAGTCATACCATAGATATTCATTACTTTCGGAAGGTGCTCCAAACTTATTTTCATACATATTGTAGTGAAGATTGAATTTAAACTCTTGATATGCTTCTGTGAATGTAATAATTCTTCCTAATTCCCAACCAACACCCCATGCTATACCATAAGCATTTCCAAAGGTGGAATAAACAAGTGACGCATCCTCTATAAGTAATTCATATTTCGATATATCATTATGTTTATAATTATCATAATTTATGTACCAGGATATCCCAAAAAAGATAATGCCGATTTTCTTAAACATCGTACTATTTCTTTTACCATAGCTCAGTTTTCCTCCAGTATGTTGGTTACCGTTCCAAGTCTGCTTATACATCTTCCAGTTTTTTCCCATCCATGTCTTATATGTCTTGCTATAAAACATCTCCGCTCCTATAGATGCTCCCGTTCCTGTGGCAGTAGCGATACCAGCGGCACAACCACCGCCGTTGCCAGGCAAGTTCGGTTGTGGTATGGAATATGAACTTTCACTGGTGTTGAAAGATGGGTAATTGTAGTTTATGTTGTAATCGCCTACATATTGGCAGCTTAATGTTCCTTCATTAATATCGCTTCCATAACTGTATGTGTACTCATAATTTCCTTCAGACCATCTTATGGTTCCGCCAGAGTATCCGTCTGATGTAGCATGCGTTACATCTGTTATGCCGTAAAAATTCAACAACCTTTTCAAGTCGTTAGAGACATCACCCTCGCTTGTTACATAATTTATCACGATATTAGTATGGGGAGGATCTGTAATCCTATAACCGCTCGGGTCTATATATCTCAACGGGTTGTAGAGGCAGTAGGCATAGCGGTTGAGGCTCTGCAGGCTGACAGGTTCCTGCACATAGTTGTCAGGCGAGAGAAAAGAAGACATCACGGGGTCGTACATCCTGCCGTTCATGTTGATGAGATTGAAGTCGCGGTAATGTTCGTGCATGCAGAAACCACGGTCGAAGGTGGTGTTTATGTTGTCGTATGTGAATGTTTCTGAGATCACCGGAGAATTCATTTTTCTTCTTAATGCAAAGTTACCAAAATCATCGTACGAATACATCAGATCTTGAAAAATATTATTCCCCTAATGTAGTATTAATTCTGGTAATTCTTCCTGTATTCGCATTATAACCTTTGTTAGTAACTATACTGTTACCGACCACAAATTGTGCAATATGTCCAAAAACATTATATTTAATAGCTTTCCACAACGTATTATTACTACTTTCGTCTTTCATTAAAAAAAAGGGACTTAAGTTCCTCATCTTACTCAAGTCCCTTGTTAGATTTATTTCTTCACGAATCTTCCTTTGCTTATCGTTCCTTCGGCGTTGAAGACTTCATACACATATACCCCAGCATCCAAGGAAGAGACATCCATCGTGAGGACATTGCCGCTGCCTCTTATGATACGGCTCGTCAGGGTTCTGCCGTTCATGTCGATTATCCTTACCCTGTTTTCACTGCCCGTATCTATTCCTCTGATGTCGATGTTGAGCTCGCCATCTGTAGGGTTGGGATAGACCATGTTCGCTATCTCGTCTTCCGACACTTCATTGACATTCAAGACGGCTGAGAAATCATTGCGGGAGAATCTCGTTATGCTTGCTTCGGTTACCAATTGGGGCTTGTAACTGTTGATACTTCCCAGCAGCAAAACATCGCCGTTGTCGTATGTCAGCAGGCTCTTGTCGCTATACCCGAGTCTGTCCTTTACCGTCAATGTACCCAATATTTCCAAGTCTCGCGTAAACAGACAGATCTGTGTGTGGAATGGTATCGCATGACTCGAATATGAGTGGTATCCTCCGTATATTGTGCTGTCGTTGACATAACTCATGGCGTTGTTGCCAATAAAAGCACTATGGCATGTGTCCGATGATATGACCTCGTATTTGTTTACCGTTCCGTCAAGCGATACGCCGCTGATTATAACCTCATATCTGTCCTCATCTTCGGGGTGATTAAAATATGTACCCATTAACATAATCTCGTCGTCCGACATCCACAGGTCGCTGCTCACCTCATGGTCGTTGTACATATTCGACCCTCCGTATTCCGGGTGTCCCACCGAGACAATCTCTTTAAAATTAAAATCATTGTCGTATATCAGCAATCTCATCCCTTTAAGCGTGTATTTGGCTATTACGACATATCCGCTGCCGTCAGGTCTGACTCTGAGCTGATTGTCACTGAAGTTGAGGTTATCCATGTCGTATATCTCATCGCCTTGTTCAGGATATGATTCAGCAATAAGTTCTCCGCCTTCGTCAAAGACAAGAAACGCCGGCTTCGCTATCGCCAGTCCGTCTCCTATAACCTCACTCAAAACTACAATATTACCGTCTCTTACAACAGCGTCGTGATGACGCCTGAAGGAATATTCGCCTTCCGCCGAAAGCTGTTTATGAGCTATCAGAGACAATCCGGAATCAAGGACTGCGATATGCAGATCGTATGCCTCAACAGTGCCGCTGCCGGTTTCCTCAACACCGACAAGAAAATAACCCTCAGATGTAGGGACTATCTTGATGAACTTCACATTGTCAAATTCATGGTCATACGAGAATGTCTCATATTCTCCTTTCTCGCCGACTTTATATACTACTGAATGGAAATCGTCTTCGTTCTCGTATTGATAGCCTGCTATTATGGCTGTGTTATCCTCGTTGATTAAGCCGTCGATGAAAACCGAAGGAACTTCAAATCCTATCTCCCACTGCTGCGCTCCGAGAACCATAGGGAAAAACAATGACAATAATAAAATGAGTCTTTTCATGATGTTATAATTTTAAGGGTTTATTAATCTAATGGTTGTTGTCCTGGTGTATGGATGTCCATATTCGTGTATTCTCCATTACTTAATGTGATGTCCATTCTGTAATAGCCGACATCATTAATAATAAAGGTGGCGTGATCTGGTGTCGAGAAGACATTGTCTCTGTCAATGTAGACACCGTTAGAATCCTTAATGACGATATGCGCTATACCCACATTATCGTTAAAGGTGATAGTAAGTACATGTCCCGTGATATCCGCTGAGATGGATTCGGAACGATCAGTGTAGCCGTTCTGGATTCCACTATGGATAGATGAAATATTAATTCCATCTTTGTTTTGTTTCGCTTCTACAACATTCATTGTTGCAAGAAAGATCAATACGCTGATAATAATCTTTTTCATATTTGCTGATTTTCGTTGATAATTTATCTGAACAACCGCAAAATTAGTGACTTTTGCTATTTCGTCAAGAAAAACTCATATCACAAAAAATCAAGTTCTAAATATATAATTATCAGTATATTAATAAATTTTTTTATATAGGTTCTCTTTTGAATTTACTCCTATTATGGAATATATTTTCTTAATTCTGCTCCAAACGCTATTATAATCCTTTCCTAATAATGCCGCAATTGTAGGTCCATTTATGTTTAAAAGAAGCAGACAAATGCAATATAAATCTACATCATTCAACTTTGGATACTTATTGGTGATCATAGCACTAAAGTCGTATAAGCAGGTGTCGGCATCATCAAGAAGTTGCCTTAATTCTTCGTTTGTCAATGTTGCGAGATTATTAATTTTAAGACCACGGTTCTTAATATCATCAATATTGGTAAGTATTCTCTTGCTGTTTTCACAATTACAGAATTTCCTTATATCATTTTTAGTAATTTTTCTTGATAAAGTCTTTTCAGATTCCTTCTTCTCGCTTATATAATCATTACTTAGCTTATCATATTTTTTTGTTATGCTTTCCAACTCACTATTTATCACTGAAATTGTTTTTTTGCCATTCTCTATTTCTACATTCTTTTCATCAATTTCAGAATTCATATTAAATATTTTTTCATCATACATTTTCTTATCCTTTCTTTGCCTATGACGTAAAACAAAGATAATAGTAACAAGGACTAAAATGGAAGACAATGCGATTATCAAATATTTAATGAACAGTTTTCTTGATTCTATTTTTTCTTTCTCAATTTCTCTATCCTGTTTCCTGTTTGCATACTCAGAATATACATTCTGTAATTTGGCTGTGTAAATACTTTTGTTATGATTACTATTTAAAATGGAAATAGAAATACTGTCATAGAAAAATTTATGATTCATATTTCCTATTGAATCGTAAATTGCAGCAAGAATATTTGAAGAAGTTAAAATAGTATGTTTATTGGTCGCATACATAGATAGATTGAGATATTTGATTGCAGAATCGTATAAATTATCTCTATGGTACATCTCTCCCAAGATTTGATAATATGAATATTTTGCAGCATAACCTTCCAACTTGCTAAGGTTATTATTTATCAATCTATACGCAGTGTCCTTTTCTCCCCTGTCAAACAAGATTTGGGCTATGCATTTCTCGACATCTAACCTGTTCGGAAGTTCGGAGTTGGTTTCCAACGACTTATTATAATAATACAATGCGCTGTCGGGCATGTTGTAAAGCTGATACGAATTGCCCAAGCATTTGTATGTGTTAGCTACGGCTTTGTTTTCTCCAAGCAATAACTTATATTTCAATGCTTTTCTGTATTTGGAAATCGCAAGGTCGCAGTAGTTTTCACTAAGGAACAATTCACCTAATCTCGTATAAATCAATGAGAGGAACCGGATTTTTTCGTAATCAGGGCTTTGAGCTTCGAGCTTCGAGCTGTGAGCATTTCGGAATTTCTGCTCATGGCTCATGGCTCGCTGCTCACTGCCTTTCCCAGATTTTGAGGTTTTTAGATTTTCAGATTCTGATTCCATAATCTCCAAGGCTATGAAATAATGCTCGCAGGCTCCTACGATGTCATCGCGTTCGGTGAGACCGACGGCGTGGTAGTAGTGCGCGCGAGCGCGCAAGAATTCTAGAATTTTAGAATTCTGGAACTTTAGAAGTTCGTGATGGTCAACGTTATTTTGAATCTGAGAATCTGAGAAACTGAAAACCTGAGAGGTGCTTTGAGCTTCGAGCTTTGAGCTTTGAACATTTGGGGATTTCTGCTCATGGCTCATGGCTCGTGGCTCGCTGCTTTTCTCAGATTCTGAAGTTTTCAGATTTTCAGATTCTAAAAAAGGCTCATTGCTCATGGCTCGCTGCTCGCAGCTTTTTTCAGATTTTGAGGCTTTCAGATTTTCAGATTCTAAAAAATCTGTTGTCCGTTGACTGTTGTCTGTTGTCAGCCGCAGGCTATCAAAAAACATCACCGCAGCTTTAACTTCTTCAAAGTTATATTGCGGGAGATAGTTTTTATATAAAGAGTCGGCGAGACGGATTTGGTTTTCGAAGTATAAAATCTGAGAATCTGAGAAACTGAAAACCTGAGAAGGGCTTTGAGTTTCGAGCTGTGAGCTTTGAGCATTTGGGGATTTCTGCTCATTGCTCATTGCTCGTGGCTCGCAGCTTTTCTCAGATTCTGAGGTTTTCAGATTTTCAGATTCTAAAAAGGACTCATTGCTCATGGCTCGCTGCTCGCTGCCTTTCTCAGATTCTAAAGTTTTCAGATACTCAGATTCTAAAAAGGACTCATTGCTCATGGCTCGCTGCTCGCTGCTTTTCTCAGATTTTTTCTGTACCAATTTGTGGTTTGTTTTTTCATTCCCACAAATTTCACTGATGTTCACGGATTTTTCAGTTTCAGAAAAAGGCTCATTGCTCATAGCTTGTGGCTCGCTGCCTTTCTCAGATTCTGAAGTTTTCAGATTTTCAGATTCTAAAAAAGGAGTCTGTTGTCCGTTGACAGTTGTCTGTTGACCGAGCAAAGCGAGCAATATGTAAAACAGGAGCATTCTCATGATTGCAAAGATAATAAAAAACGCGTTAAATGCTTCATTCATGCACTTAACGCGTTAAAAAATTATCTTCTCAGATTCTCAGTGACCCGTCCTAAAATTTGTTTACAAAATTAATACAATATTTAATACGATAATAATTTTTGATGGGTTTGTTATAAGGTCTATTAAATTTGTAACTTTGCTGAGCCAGATAGAAACGGAATTAATTGTCTATATTTGCAGATGATATGGCAAGACTGACAATCATACAGAAGAAACGGAATTTTACCCCGATGCTGCCTCATAAGATTCTTATCGGAGGGCAGTTGCTGGGGCTGATGCGTACTCCGTCAGTGACCATCAACATTCCACAAGGGATTTATGAGGTCACCGTTCAGAGCGTCTTTCCGTTTATAAAGACTTCTGCGATAGTCAAGGTTGATGAAGGAGTCGATAATGTTATGGAATTTGAGGATAAGGAGAAATATTGGGATATCGTCTTCTCTCTTGATATGATCCTTTGGATAGCAAGTCTGTTCATCGACCTTCAGAAGCCATATTCCACCATATATCATATAGTTTCTGAAGGCTTGTTCGCCATCTGGCTCATCCACATCATTGTAATCCGGAATAAGTATTTCAGAATTTCTACTTTTCAGAAACGTTTGTCTGTGTAAGTGTAGAATGGATTTTCCCGCAGCAGTCTTCAGAATGCTTGGTCAGGAACTCTCCATGACCCAGTCCTTCCATGATTTCTTCTCTATAGTTCTTGAGGTATTTCTTGAGGATCTTATGTGATTTGATGGCATATGGCTCCTTGCTGCCACACCACATATGTACAATTGTCTCATTCAGGGCGATTTCTGGCCTGGTGCGGTAGGTGTAGTTTTCCATGAAGTTCCTCCTGACCGTTTCATCGCTGGCATCCATATACAAGGAGTTCATCATTCCAAGGTCTTCCGCCTTCAGACCCATAAGTTTCATCATCAGCATTATCAGTACTGGAAACTTACCTGTATTCTTGAATCTGCAGAACATCTTGTATGTAACCCACCCGGAGACCTTGCCCTGATGTGCGACATAACATCCGTCCATTATGACGGTGCCGAGACCTATCCTGTTCCGTGTCAGAAGTTCTGTGAGCATCAGACCGCCTTGTGAACATCCATATGCCCCAGAAACCTTCCCTCCATGATTCCTGTGAATATATTCTTCAATCTGTCTTGCCTGGTCAGCAAATGATGTAAAGTCTTTGCTTCCGTCATAGAATCCATCCTGAGCTGGTATGATAAGCCTGTAATGCTCTTCGAGAGGTTTGAGCATTTCATATTCGGTATGCCAGTCCTGCATCATTCCGTGCAGAAGCAATATCGGCGGATTTGCTATGTTTCCAAATTCAGTGAACAGCATATATGACCTTTTGAACACGGCAAAGATAAGAAAAAACGCATTAAATGCTTCATTCATGCACTTAACGCGTTAAAAAATTATCTTCTCAGATTCTCAGTTTTTCAGATTCTCAGATTCTCAGATTCTCAGTTTTTCAGATTCTCAGATTCTAAATTAATATTCCCAGAGGTTCTGTTCGAAGTCGATTATAGATTGTTTGATACGTTCGGATTCCAAAAGAGCGTCGACACCTTGTGCGTATTCCCTGATGTTACGGTCGAACATATTATCCTCTTTGTATATGTAGCTGTCGAACATTCTTTTCAGGAACACCTCGTCGTAACTCAGTCGTGCTGCCGAGTTGCTTCTATTGTAATAAGGAGCTTGTGCTAACACTTCTCTTGCCGAGTCGTAGTTAATCCAGAACATTGGTTGAGGTACGCTTTGTCCGTCTTCTAAATCAATCATTTTAACAGGGCAGAAAGCTATGATCTTAACCATGAGTTGTGATCTCTGTTTGTCGAAGTACCATTCTTCTTTTATACGGCAACGTTTCACTTGAGAAGGGTCGAATTGTGATATGATGACGGTGTCGTATTCTTCGTATGGAGGATAAGGTCTTCTGAATGTTCTGTAAAGAGTATCTGTCTGTTTGCTCATTATCTGGCTGTAAGAGACCGGATTGAGCAATTCGCCTGTAGGTTCGTCGTTATAGGCTGTTATTCTGCCTTCTTTCATTGCGTCGGTGATGACGGTGATGAAGTTCTTCCAATTTTGGTGGGCCACTGTAGGATAATAGAATCCTTGGTTCATTTTCTGGCGGAAGTCGATTTCACGCCAGACGGTTTTCTTCCACATCACGTCGGCTTCTCTCACTGAAGGGAGAGGCATAGGTGTTTTTGTACCTGTAGCATTTTCGATGTAAAGTCCGTCGGTATGTGTCTGGTCGACGAAATACTGTGCCGATGCTTTAGGAGCAAAGAACAATGACATTCCGAACAGGCCGATTATTGCAAATAACTTTTTCATTATTCAATTCCTTTCTATTATTTAATTTCAATGTTGATAGGATTCAAGGTGCGGATTGCTCCGTCTGGTCCTTTAGCCTGAATGTTTTCGAAGAAGAGTTTTTGACCTTTTTTTGCTGATCTTACCATTTCGTTGACTTCCTGGTTGAAGCGTCCGCCTTTGATAGTTCCCGACGTCTTATAGTCGCCGCCCGAAATTGTAGCTAAGGTGTAAGAGACGATATTGTATTGGAAGTCGCCAAACTCGAAGTCGCCCATGTCAGGGATGATGCCTCCAGATGCGAGGAGTTCATCTTTACCTATTTTACCGCTTGAGATACTGCCTATCTTAGCTTCTGGATTCGGCACACGTTTAACACGGAATTCGTGAGTTCCGAGAACGACTTTTCTACCATCAACCTTTGTTGAAGCAGTAATTGTCACATTCTTATCACCGGCATTGACTTCCACGAGATACAAGCCAGCTTGGTTGCCTTTAGATATTTTTCCTTTACTGATTTCCACATCAATTTTGTCGTTAGAGATGCCAGGAGCCGATACCGAGATTGGGTTTTTCAATCCTTGGTAAAGTATCATCATTTGTGTTGGAGCCACCGTTGCTGACGGAGGAGCCACTGTATACGATGCGTTAAAATGATAAGGGACTATTTCTCCTGTCTCCGGGTCAGCGAGTTCCACAACGCCTGCGAAGTTCTGTTCGCCTTCCTGTGTTGTAGGTATTTTTATAGACACGACACCATTCTTACTTGATACTCTTTGTACCGCATTAGAGTTTGCTTTTGAGAAGTCTTTGATACCTCTTGCGAATTTGGCGTCGAATTTTCTTGTGGTGTCAGAAGCTGCGATAAAGATGTCGGCTTCATAATCCTGACCTTGTAATACGTATGTTGTCTTAGGGAACACCTTTGCTTCCAAAGCATTGAACTTATAGTCTGTAGCACCGATTCTCTTGAACAATTCAGATATGGCGTCAAATTCTGTTGTTTGAATTTCTCCGATAATCTTGTTCAATATAGCAATGTCGGCAGCCAAGATGACGTGATAGAAGTTCTTTTGTTCCCAACTGAGTTTGTTGTTGTTGGCATCATAGAAGTCGCCGTCTGTTCTCAATCCCACCTTATCGCCATAATTATCAATGCCAGCTTCTTGGAGACTACCGATGATATACAAACGATAATCTTCCAATTTATTACGGAGTTCTGTCGCTTTACCTTCGTTTATCATGAAGTTGGTAGGAGCGTCATATTTATCTTTTGCACTGATATTCTTCAGTTCGAATTCGTGAGATATACGTCTGTTCTTGCTTGCGTCGGCTTTATCCTTATTGCGAATAAGGGAATTCTTCTCGTCTTTAGGATTGAAGATTTCTTCTTTTGTAATATCTTCAGTCACCATTACTAAAGGAAGTTTTATCTCCGATTCGATATAGTTGATAATTTCATCTGTTTTGGTACGAATCTCTTGAGCCTTGTTCCAATAGTCGGCAGCCTTTTCAGGTTGTTTCTCGTATTGTTGTTCGAAAGTGATGTAATAGTCTTTTATCTTTTGTTCCACGCTTGCGTTTGAAGTCTCGATACCATCGTTAACGATAGCAAAGGCATCGAGGATATCGACGGAAACGTTGAGAGCTAATAAGGCAGTCAAAACAAGATACATCATAGAGATCATCTTCTGCCTTGGAGTTTCTTTTCCACCTGCCATTTGATATTGTTTTATTTAGTTTGTAAATTACTTAATAAAATTTAAGATTTGACATTCATTGCTGAGAGCATATTGCCGTAAACGTTGTTCAATGCGCTCATACGTTTCGACAAGTCAGCGATCTGGTGGTTAAGAGCCTCTGTTGATGAAGCTGACATATTTACCTTTTCGATATATTCCGCCATTGTTTTGTTCAGCTGTTTGTTTGTTTCAGCGACTATCAATGTGCTTTGTAACTGAACTTCCAATGCGCTTGCTGATTCAGCAGCCTTACGCATGACCTTGGCATAATCGTTTGTCGCCGCAACCGCGTTACTGATATCAGCCATCTGTGCTGCGTTTTCACTGAGTTTGTTGATTCCAACACTCAATTTCTCTAAAGCGTCTTTGCTGATGTTAGAGCTGCCTAATATATCGAATTGTGATGAATTAGAATTGTTGACATTAACTGTTCTCGGAACTGATTTCTCATTGCTTGGCACACCGTGATAAGCTTCTTTAAATTCTGGATATACAAGACTCCAATCTGGTTCTACATGTGGAGGTTCGAATGCTGACAGGAAGAAGATGACAGCTTCAGTCAAAAGACCTACTGTCAACATGGCGTTAGCACCTGGCCAGTGTGTAAGTTTAAAGAGAGCACCGACAAGAACTATAGATGCACCGATACCATAAACAATACCCATAACTTTCTTATACTTTCTGCTTACTAAGAAATTACCGAATTTACCCATTTCAATTATTTTTTTAATCTTTTATTATTTGTTATTTACTTAATTTTTCTTTAAGAATATTAATAAACTCTTGATGCTTTTGCCTGGTTATCTCCTTTGTTACGTCCGAGATAAGGTTGGATGCAGCGGAATCCGATGTAACATTTTGCTGTATCCTGATACTCGTATGAACGTGTTGTTACTTCGAGATAATAAGCTATATCTTTCCAAGATCCGCCGCGGACCACTTTTCTCTTCATGATTGGAGGATCGTTTTCAGCAGCGTTGTATGTATAGTTAGGATTCATATCCCAAGAAAGGTTATAAGAACTTGGGTCGAAGGCACTGTTAGTCCATTCAGCTACATTACCAGCCATATCATACAATCCCCAGTCGTTAGGAGGATAATGACCTACTATCAATGTCGTCAATCCGCCGTCGGCGATATAGTTACCTCTCAAAGGTTTGAAGTTAGCCAAGAAGCAGCCTTTTTCATTACGTGTATAAGGTCCGCCCCATGGATAAGGGTTGAGATGGTTGCCGCCACGTGCAGCCCATTCCCATTCTGCTTCTGTTGGAAGACGGAACTCCGACAAGGTGACGTCACCTTTTTGTGATTTAAGATAATTGTTCAACTTCTCTGTACGCCAGATACAGAAAGCTTTTGCCTGACTCCAGTTGACACCTACAACAGGATAGTTGTCGTATGCCACGTGCCAGAAATATTTCTCTGTCAAAGGATCATTGAAAGCGTATGAATAATCATGCAGCCATGCCAAAGTATCCGGATAAACGTTGATGCTTTCTTTCTTTATATATGTGGAACGGTCTGTCATACCTTGAGGACGGTTAGCTAAACCGGCGTTACGGTAGTCAGCGTCTTTGTTAAATTCTTTCCTTGCTGCTGCATGGAGGTCGACCCAGTAATATTCATAGAATAACTTTCTGGTGTCGATTTCTTTTCTGCCGAAGAAACGTTCGTGTTCTGGAAGATACAATTCTTCCAAGGTCTCTCTGATGTCTTGGTCTGGGCTATTCCATTCAATTTTTTCATCCCAATTCAAGAAAGGAGGATCATATATTTCACCAGTCTTAGGGTTCTCTGTGATAAGATAGACATCCGGCTGTACCTCACCTAACATTGTTCTTGCGATAGAGTCTCTGACCCAATATACGAACTCACGATATTCGTTATTCGTAATTTCTGTCTCATCCATATAAAACGAAGCTACAGAAATGTTTTTGGATTGTGTCAGTGAACCTGAGGCTACATCCTGGCCTCCCGTACCCATCGTATAACTTCCCATAGGGACGAACACCATGCCGTATGGATCTGGTTGATAGAATTGTTTGGATTTTTTTCTTACACCTACCAACTCTCCTTGGTTAGTATTGCTACAACTTACGAGAGTGACGATGATTAAACTTAATACCAATAATTTTTTCATTTTACTTTATTTGTTACAATTTCAATTTTATAAATATCTTATGCTACGGTATATTCTCGGCGATTTCTCTAAATCCATCTTCAACAGGTAACTGATACAAACCTCGTGTGAGCCTTGTACCCCGATTCCTAAGGTGTTGATATCGTATGAATAAGAGATCTGAATGTCGTTGATTTTAAAACCAGCCATCGCCGCCACCGACTCTTGGTATCTGTAATTAACGCCTACCCAAAACTTATTATTGTACAAAAGTTTGGCTCCGGCATTAATTTGTGTGGAAGCGACATTGCTCATAAGGCATAGCGACGGCAACAAAACAAAAACAGGATTATTGAATTGATATTCGTATCCTGCTGTTAAATAAAATGTTCTGTCACCCATGAAGCTTATGCTTGTGCTTGAACTTTCCAGTAATTCCTTGCCTTTTGATTCGAAGATATTTGTTGCTGAAAGACCGATATAAAACGTCTCCGGTATCTGCCAGAACAAACCGAAACCGGCATCGACGAGCATAGAACTTTGTTCGCCAGTAGGAAGAGCTGGATCTTGGTCTACTGTAGGAATGAAGTTACTAAAATCTACCGATCTGTTTATGAGATTAAGCGATAAACCAATACCTAATATGCCAGGTCCCAAATCCAAATGATAGGAATAACCCATATTGACGTTAGTATTGTCTTCGAAGCCATAACTATCTTGCATAATTGCTAACGAGACACCGCCTCTTAATACTTTTACCGGCATATCTCCCGAGAACAACATTGTCTTCGGCGCTATCGCGTTGCCCTGCATATCCTTGAAACCCGTCCACTGGTCGCGGTAAATACCCATGAGGTTAAGTCCCTCGCTGAGACCTCCGAAACCAGGGTTGATACCTGCGTACGAATTACTGTAATTCGTAAACATAGGCGCCTGTTGTCCCATCACGACAAATGAGATCACAACAAAAATCGTCGCTATTATGTATCTTAGTCTCTGCACTATTACTTTTATAATGTTATTTTTCTTAAACTTTATTTTTTTCCGTTTATTGTCTGACGCTAATAATTAATCATCGGAACAGCCTCAATATATCATTACCGTTAGCTATTATCAACAATCCGAGCAGGATTACTAAACCTACGCTCTGAGCTATCTCCATGAATTTATCACTTGGTTTTCTTCTTGTTATGATTTCATATAACAGGAAGAGGACATGACCACCATCGAGAGCAGGTATAGGTAATATATTCATAACCGCTAATATTATAGACAAGAAAGCTGTAAGTCGCCAGAATTGAATCCAATTGAAAGTGTCAGGGAAGATGCTTCCTATAGTGATGAAGCCGCCGAGACTTTCGTATGCCTTGTTCTGAGGGTTGAAGACTATCTTAAGTTGTTTCCAATAGTCGCTCAACTCTTTACCTGTTTTCTTGAAGCCTTGAGGTATGGCTTCTGCAAATGAATAATCTTGTGTCTTGTATTCTAAGATATTATGTGCGTAAACGCCTAACTTAGCGTCATTGGAGAGTTTTACATCAAACTGAAGAGTATCGGTTCCTCTCAAGGCAGTGACATTTATTTGTTCTCCTGCAAACTGTTTTATCTGTTCCGTGAACATATTATAATAAGGTGTGTAAATATCTTCCACCATTATTATCACGTCTCCTTTTTGCATTCCAGCTTCTTTTGCTGCCGAACCCGCCACGAAATCACCGATGACGAAAGGAATTCTGAACGAGATGAACTGACTTTGATGTTTGACTAATTTCTCTACAGCATCTTCCGGTATCATTATCTGAACTCTTGATCCGTCGCGTTCGACTTCAACATATTCTGGATTATCGAGCAGGATCTCCATCGTGATGTCATAGAATTTCTCTACATGATTTCCGTCTATCGAAATTATCTTATCACCGTCTCTAAACCCTAACTCTCTGCCGAGGCTGTCGGTCATGATTCCATAGCGGTTAACTTCCGATGTTGGAAGATATTGCTCGCCTTGTGATATCAATAATCCGGTATAAATAAAATAAGCTAAGACAACATTCATGACAACGCCGCCCACCATCACGATAAGACGTTGCCAAGCTGGTTTACTTCTGAACTCCCATGGCTGTGGTTCCTGCTGCATCTGACCGAGATTCATCGATTCATCGATCATGCCGGCTATCGAGCAATAGCCTCCGAGAGGCACCCAGCCAATACCGAATTCGGTGGTCTCTTCTTCAGTACGCCAGTCATCTTCAGGCAAAGACTTCAAATCTATAGCCTCGTATGTATACGACTTCTTGTTTGTAATCGGATCTATATGTTCGTGAGTGATGAACTTGTCGGGAACATTCTTGCTGAAGAATGCGAAACACCATCTGCCATGAACTTTCTTACATCTGAAAATAGAGAAACGGGGATTGAAAAATATATAGAATTTCTCCACCCTCGTTTTAAATATTCTTGCTGCAATAAAATGACCGAACTCATGTACGATTACCAAGAGAGTCAGTGCTAAAATCAACTGTAAAATCTTTACTAAAACCGCCATTTATACTTTTAAAATTTAATCTGCAAAGATAACAAAAAAAATTATCTGTTTAAACTTCTTTCAAAAGAAATATAATCTTCCGGATTCAATGGTGTTCCGTTGTGCCACAACTCGAAATGCAGATGCGGACCAGTCGACAGACTGCCACTGTTTCCATATATCGCGATAGCATCACCGGCATTGACGAAATCGCCTGTCTCTTTCAACAATACAGCATTGTGTTTGTAGACTGATAACAAATTCCCGCTATGCTGGATGCCTATAGTATATCCGTTTTCAACTGTCCAATCAGAATATATTACAGTTCCGTTGGCTATAGTCTTAATCACTGAACTTTTATCAGATACGATGTCTGTTCCGTAATGTTTCTCAGCTCTATTAAAATGATTTGTCACGATACCTTCCATTGGAGTGTAAAAAGAAACGAGATCAAAATCGGCTGTCGTTTCATTGAGCATATCCGTCTTGAAGAGATTGTTACGAGTGTCATTCTCGTATTCAGCACGAAAGATACTGTCGTTTTTGGATTTCCTATCTACTATCTTACTGAAATCGGTATTGCTCGATTTTGTCAGAAGAGAGTTGATGCTGTCTGTATCGAAATCATCACCCATGACAATTCTTTTCAAGTTATTAATATACAAATCTTTCTGAGCGAATACAATTTCTAATGAATCCGCACGTCGCTCCATCTCATAAACTCTACGATTCAATGTGACATCTGTGTATCCTGGGATATATTCCCTTAAAGGTGTAAATGCAATGAGATATGTCACCAAAACTATTAGGAGTACGGATGAGAAAACCACTATGCTGAAAAAGTTCATCAGCGTCAGTTTGAAATGCACCTTCTCCTCGTATGTGTCGTTGTTGTAAATGACTATACGATATTTTCTTCTAAGTCTTTCTAAGAATCTTTTTTTTTCTTTTTCCATAGTTAATCAGTTAGAAAGATTATATCTGTCGGGATATTTTGCCGTGATACCTCTGTAAAACTTTTCCATTATTTTCCAGTCTTCGTCAAAATTTCCTGACGGATAAAACATCGGACCAAAGCCTAATTCTTTCTTTTTGAAATCTATGAAACCTAATACGATAGGCACATGGGCTTTCTCCGCGATATAATAAAAACCTTTTTTCCAATGATGCACAAGTTTCCTTGTCCCTTCAGGCGTAATTACGATGTTCAATGTATCATATTCTTTAAACAACGCCGCTACCTGTGTAACCGTATTGTTACTTCTACTTCTGTCGACAGGTATTCCACCAAGTTTCTTTAATAGTGGTCTTAAAATCGGATTGTCGAAGAACTCTTTCTTTATCAGGAATTTGACTGGTTTGTCAACGGAACAATACGCCAACCTTCCAAGTATAAAATCCTCTATACAAGTGTGTGGTGCGACCGGAATGACGCATTTGTCAACTCCTTCAGGAATTTCTCCTACCAATTTCCAACCCATGACTTTCAAGGCGAACCTGCCTAAAGATTTCCAAACTCCCATAATCAGATGTCTAATTGTAAACCAAGTGATTCTTTAATACTGAATAGATTAGGATTCTCATTAGCCATCTTTTCAAACTTCTGTTTGTCGGTATACAAGACGACTTCATTAGGACGCTCCACTATTTCCTCTTTGAGCACGAATTGGTTGTTATGAAGTGCGTTCTTAAGAAACTCATGCAGACTATGCATATTGTTGACATCCTTAACTACCAATATGTTATCTATCTTGAAACGTATCTCCGAACCGCCCACTAATGTCGGTTCAGCATTCTTTATACCGGCGATAAAGATCGGTGAGGTATTTTGGTGCGATGCGATATAGTCATTCCATGCTTTGGTGACCTGCTCCTGAGTGAAAACGTTATTCCATACTTCTTCCTTAACTTCCTCTTTCTTCGTCTCTTCCGCCGTTATGGAAATTGTCCCAGGTCTCGTCATCCTACCGATTTTCATTGGTTGCTGTTGAGCAGCTGGTTGTTGAATTGTTGGCTGTTGAACAGTCTGTTGCTGAACCGTTGGTTGTTGAGCTATTGGCTGTTGAACTGTTGGTTGCTGAACAGTCTGTCGTTGAACTGTTGGTTGTTGAACTGTTGGTCTTTGAACCATTGTCTGTTGAACTGTTGGTTGTTGACCTTCAACATAGCACATTTTCATCAGACAGATCTCGACGTGTAATCTTTTGTTGCTGCTGTTTCTGAAGTTGAGGTCGCACTGGTTGGCGAGATCTAACGATTTCAGTAAGAAATATTGTGAACATTTTTGAGCTTGTTCGGCATATCTCATCTTCAGTTGCTGACTGACTTCCATGAGGTCGATGATGCGCTGGTCTTTGCCGAGAAGCAGATTTCTCAGATGGGCTGCGAAGCCTTGTATAAAATGCTGTATATCGAATCCATTCTCTACCACATCATTAAGCAGCAGTAAGATAGAGTTGTTGTCTTTTGTCAAGATATAATCCACGACACGGAAATAATATTCATAATCGAGGACATTAAGGTTGGCGATGACATCTTTATAGGTGATGTTGTTTCCGGAGAAGCTCACCATTTGGTCGAAGATGGAGAGAGCGTCGCGGAGTGCGCCGTCGGCTTTCTGAGCTATGATATTTAAGGCTTCTTCCTCTGCCGTTATATTTTCCTTTATGGCTATGTTTTGCAGGTGCAGCCTTATGTCGTCGACAGTGATTCGTTTGAAGTCAAATATCTGACAACGAGACAATATTGTTGGAAGGATCTTGTGTTTCTCTGTCGTTGCCAAGATGAATTTGGCGTAAGCAGGTGGTTCTTCCAAAGTTTTGAGGAAAGCGTTGAAAGCGGCTTGCGAGAGCATGTGCACCTCGTCGATGATATATACCTTGTACTTTCCTAACTGAGGCGGGATTCTGACTTGGTCGACGAGATTGCGTATATCTTCGACAGTATTGTTAGATGCCGCATCGAGTTCATATATGTTAAAAGAGTTCGAATTATTGAAACTTCTGCACGATTCGCACTGATCGCAGGCTTCCATGTCAGGTGTCGGATTCATGCAGTTGATGGTTTTCGCCATGATTCTCGCACATGTCGTCTTACCCACACCTCTTGGTCCACAGAACAGGAATGCCTGAGTTAAGGTATTGGTTCTTATGGCATTCTGCAAGGTGGATGTTATAGATTTCTGCCCAACGACACTGTCAAAAGTCACTGGTCTATATTTTCTTGCTGATACGACAAAATTATCCATGATAGTCATTTTTATTCAAGCCGTAAAAATACGAGTTTTCTTTCACATTTTTTTATTTTATTTTTATAAAAAAACACGTGTTTATAACGTCTAAATATTTATTTTTGCATATTCGGATTTTGTGTCAAAAATAAAAGACAAAAAAACGAGTTATATTCCTTGATTAATATTAAAATTATCGGAAAAGTGTTGAAAATCAGTAAAAGAAACTTAGGAAATATCTTATTGGGATTATTGACTATCGTCGTATTAACTTCTTGTTCTACAAAGAAAAACAAATGGAACAGAAGAGTATATCACAATATGACAAGTCATTATAACGTATGGTGGAACGGCAATCAAAGTGTTAAAGAGGGAGAGAAAGCGTTGAAGGAAGCCGTAAAAGACGACTACACTGCCATTCTTCCCGTTTATAACTACGGAACAAAAGAAAACGCGTTATCTCTCAACTCGCACATGGACAGAGCTATAGAGAAAGCTTCTATCAGCATTCAGCGTCACTCGATGCGTTTCAACGGTAAGGAATACGTGAAATGGATCGATGATTCTTATCTCATCATGGCTCAAGCTAATTTCTACAAACAGGAATTTATTCCAGCAAGACGTACCTTCGACTATGTCGCTAACTCATATAAATACAACGATATAACACATACTGCAAATCTATGGTTAGCAAAAACCTACATTGAGACACAACAATATCCGAAAGCAGAGGCATTGCTTCAGGCATTGATTGTTGAGACTGCGCAAAACGACAAGATGCCTAAATACGTAAGAAACAACCTCGAACTTGTTCTCGCCGACTATTACATAAAACAGAAACAATATGATAATGCGGTGAAATATCTTAAAGGCGCATTGTTGAAGAATCTCAATAAAGAGACTCGTGTACGTGCGATGTTTATCTTAGGACAGATATATGAATATCAAGGCGATAATAGGAGAGCAATAGAGCAATTCGAAGCAGTGATAAAAAAACATCCTAATTATGAGATGACATTCGAGGCACAGATGAACCTCGCTAAATGTCACGACTCCGGCGATACGGCAAGTATCATGAAGATGTTCTGGAAGATGCTCGACGATGTTAAAAACGTTGAATACAAAGACAGGATTTATTTCGCCATGTCGGATGTAGCTCTCAGAAACAGCAACGAAGATCTCGGAATACAATATCTCAGAAGTTCTGTGGCGAATAGTAAGACAAATCCTCGTCAAAAGGTGAAGTCGTCACTTAAAGTCGCAGGCATGCTCTTCGACAACAAAGATTACATTCTATCGCAAGCTTATTACGACACTGTTGTCATGACGATGGACAGGACATATCCTGAATATGACAGCCTTCTTAACCTTTCAGTGATGCTCAGCGATTTAGTCGCTAATCTTACCGTATACCAGTTGCAAGACAGTCTTTTACGTCTTGTCGAGATGGATTCCGTGTCAAGGAATCAAGTTATCGCACAGGTTATAAAGGAATATGAAGAAGAACAAGAACGTCTCGCCAAAGAAAAAGAACTTCAGGAACAATTGGCGTTGCTTGGTGTCGGCGACGAGGTAGCTAAACCGGATATGTCGAATCCTAATTCAGCTACAGGGGGCTGGTATTTCTACAATCAGCAATCGTTGACGCGAGGTGCTACAGAGTTTAGAAACAAATGGGGCAACCGTCAGCTCGAGGACTTTTGGTTTATCAGCAACAAGCAGAGCATGAGCGGTGAAGAAGAGAAAAGCATAGAAGATCAGATAGCCGAATATTTCACTGAAGAAGAACTCGCCGGCTTGTCTAAAGATGAGATCCTGCAGAAATTAGAGGAACGTAAGAACGAGACGGCCAATGCCGATACAGCACGTTACCAACCGACGGATGTAGGCTATTATCTGCAACAGCTGCCGTTTAGCGAAGATCAGCAAAAAGAAGCCAACGAACAGATTCTTCAAGCATTGAATAATATCGGTTACATATATTATGACAATCTCGAGGATTATAACAATTCTATTGACGCCTATCTCGAACTCAACGAACGTTATCCTGGAAATGAACATGAACTCCCGTCATGGTATTACCTTTATAAGATGTACAGCGAGAGAGAAGAACAAGATAATGCGGAGTATTACAAGAACCTCATCCTCGGCAAATACCCTGATTCGCCACAGGCAAAAATCATAATAGATCCGGAACATTTCATAAAAGAACAGGAGAAAGGACAAGAAGCTTCTAACCTTTACACCAAGACCTTCGACGCATATAAGAAAGGTCAGTATCAGCGTGTCAGGATGAATGTGGAAAGAGCTAAGGAACTATGTCCCGACGACACATTGCTGATGCCTCGTTTTGAGTTCCTCGATGCCATATCGGCAGGTCAACTTGAAGTGGTAGATTCCATGGCATACGCGCTCTATCGTTTGGTACAGAAATATCCTGAGAGCAGCATTAAGCCTCACGCTATGGAGATCTTGCTTAAAGCCAATGAGATGTATAATTTGGGTCTTCCTGTAGAGAGCGCACGTCAGAAAGAAAAAGAACCTGAGAAAGAATATCCTTATCAATATGATCCCAACGAGCCTCATTACGTGATGATAGTATGCCATTCAAAGAACGTAAGAGTCAACCCTTTGAAGGTACGTATCAGCGACTTCAACAAAGAGAGTTTCAGAATGTTGCAGCTGCAAGTCAAAAACGTGATGCTTAACAAGCAGGAAACAATAGTCACAATCGAAGAGTTTGAGAACATGTCGAAGGCGGCCGACTACAAGACGGCTATGTTCTTGAACGACTACATCTTCGGAGGTATCAAAGAGGAAAATTATAAGGTGCTTCTTATCTCAAAGTCGAACTATCCTATATTCTACAATAACAAGAATGTAGATGAATATATAGAGTTCTGGAATTTAAAATCTAAATGAAATGTTAAAAAACAATAATATGAGTAATAGCGAAAGTCCAGCAAGAAATATTATAGGCAACGGCACTATAATAAAAGGAGAGATAGAATCGAACGGCGACATCCGCATCGACGGTAAAGTTGAAGGTACATTAAGATCTAACGGCAAGATTGTATTAGGACAGAACGGCAGCATTGAAGGTGAGATGTACTGCAAACAAGCCGACTTGTCAGGTCGCGTCAATGGAAAGTTATTTGTCGATGAACTTACGTCGTTAAAGTCAACGTCACGTATCGAAGGTGAATTGACGACCAAGCAGTTGTTTATTGAGATTGGAGCAATATTCACAGGAAAGTGCGAGATGGGAAAGGCGGAATCTCCTAAAACAGAAACAAAGAAATAATGCAATACAAAAGAGATATTAAGTTTCTGATATATCAGTTACTGTTTGTGATGGCGCTATCAGGACTGACATTTTTAGCAGAATATTATATACCACAATTCGTCACACCATATTGGAGCATATTGATTTTGTTTTTATTCATCATGAATACAATTGTTTATTTCGCGACAATGTATGTCAGGGATAAAAATGATATGGGTAAGTTCACGAATTTCTATATGGGCATTACAGTGCTCAAACTATTTGTATATATAGCCTTTCTGGTAGCATATATCTTAATATTTCCTGAAGATAAGAAAGCCTCAATAATTACGTTTCTTGCTTATTATTTGTGTTTCAGTATTTTTGAGACATACATCCTGACAAAAAAATAAAGTCCGAATACATGAGAGTTTGAAAAGTGTAATAAGATCTGTTTTCATATTCTCAGATATATAAAAGCTAAGTTATGAATAACGAAATCATAGGTTATGAAAGGATTGACAAATTCAATCCGGAGAAATTAGAAAAACTTCAAGAGCATTACGCTGCCATTTTGGAACTTCTCGGTGAAGACGTGACGCGTGAAGGTTTAGAGAAGACGCCTCTACGCGTGGCGAAGTCGATGCAGTTTCTGACACAGGGCTACACCATGGATCCGAAAGAGATACTGCTTTCAGCCAGATTTAAGGAAGACTATCGTCAGATGGTGGTGGTAAAAGATATCGAACTATTCTCTTTGTGTGAACATCACATGATACCATTCATCGGCAAGGCACACGTGGCGTATATCCCTAACGGTTATATCACAGGTCTCAGCAAGATAGCCCGTGTCGTAGAAGCATACTCCCGTCGCCTCCAAGTTCAGGAGAGACTGACGACACAGATCAAGGAAGCTATCAACGAGGCTCTTCATCCTCTCGGCGTGGCAGTCGTAATAGAGGCACGTCATTTGTGTATGAGTATGCGCGGCGTTCAGAAGCAAAGTTCTGTCACAACGACATCCGATTTTACAGGTGCATTCGAACGTAGCGAAACAAGAGCAGAGTTCTTGCAACTCATCGGATCAAACTTACATTAAAGGAACTTCTATAAATTCCTCTTAATCATATTCAAGCTAATACTAACCAACTAAATTATAAATTATGTATCAATTTAATGAAAACCATTATCCACAAGGCATGACACAAGCGATGACAAGATCTTTTGTATCTACCGTTTTCTTGTGGATGTTCGCGGCACTCGGCATCACTGCCGCAACAGCATTTCTTTTCGGAACCAATGAATCATTGATGAGCCTTCTGATGGAAGTCACACCTCAAGGCGGAGCAAGAGTCAGCACACTCGGATGGATAGTGACATTCGCACCTTTCATCATTGTCCTCGTCATGTCGGCAAGAATCAATAAGATGTCTGTTCAACAGACAGTTCTTTGGTATGTAGTTTATTCCATCCTGATGGGAATGAGTCTCAGCTTTATCTTCTGGGCGTATACCTCGGCATCTATCTTTAAGACATTCATCATCGCTGCTGGTATGTTCGGAGTGATGGCGGTAGTAGGCTATACAACGAATACCGACCTCACCAAATTCGGTTCCTTCCTCTTCATGGCATTGATAGGAATCATCATCGCCACATTAGTAAACTTCTTTATGCACAGCGCACGATTAGACTATATAATAAGTATCGTAGGTGTCCTCATCTTCACTGGTCTCACCGCATTCGACGTGCAAAAAATCAAACAGATAGGAAACGCCGGAATTAATGATGGCGAAATAATGTCAAAGATAACGATACACGCCGCATTGACATTATACTTAGACTTCCTGAATCTTTTCTTATATCTATTAAGATTCTTTGGAAACTCACGTGATTGATTAATAAAAGTGTAGAGTTTAAGGTTTAGAGTTTAGAGTAGTTTAAAGACAGACAATAAACTACTCTGAACTCTAAACTTTCAACTGCTTTAAACTATAAACTATCATCTATAAACTTTACAAAAATGAAAGCATACGTATTTCCGGGTCAGGGTGCCCAATTTGTTGGAATGGGAAAAGATCTTTACGACAGATTCCCAAAGGCGAAGGATATGTTCAAGAAAGCTAACGACATCCTCGGATTTTCTATTACTGACATTATGTTTGAAGGAACCGCTGACGACCTTAAACAGACTAAGGTGACACAACCAGCCATTTTCCTCCATTCAGTTATATTGGCTAAGATGTTAGACGACTTCAATCCAGATATGGTTGCAGGTCACTCGTTAGGAGAATTCTCAGCATTAGTAGCAAACAACACGCTTCAATTTGAAGACGGTTTACGTCTCGTTGCGGCTCGTGCCAATGCTATGCAATCTGCCTGTGAGGAGAATCCAGGTACTATGGCAGCGGTTATCGGATTGGATGACACAAAGATTGAAGAGGTATGTAACTCTATAAAAGACGAGGTCGTCATAGCTGCCAACTACAACTGTAAAGGACAGGTTGTTGTGTCGGGAAGTCTTAAAGGTGTTGAGATGGCTTGCGGTCTTCTCAAAGAAGCCGGAGCAAAACGTGCCTTGCCGCTTCAGGTGGGTGGCGCATTCCACAGCCCTCTTATGGAACCAGCAAGAGTTAAATTAGCAGAAGCGATACAGAATACGAAGTTTAATCAAGGTATCTGCCCGATATATCAAAATGTAACCGGACAGGCTGTCACTTCTCCCGATATTATAAAGGCTAACCTCATCTCTCAACTGACGTCACCGGTACGCTGGACTCAGACAATGGGAAATATGATCGCTAACGGATTGACAGAAGTCGTTGAAGTAGGACCTGGCACCGTCTTACAAGGACTCTTCAAAAAAGCCGGATCCGAACTTCTGCTGTCAAGTGCAACAATTAACAGTTAACAGTTTACAAATAACAATTAAGAGTTAGTCGTGGATAAGAAATATTTAATGCCGGTGATATATTCTGCCATCCTTGCTGCGGGAGTTATGTTCGGCATTTATATAGCTAAGTCTAATGGAATTGTCGCTACTGAAAAAAGTGGCGACAATTCCTTATTTATAAACGAGGTGTTCTCTCTTATCGATGAAGAATATGTCGACACCGTAAATATGAAAGATCTACAGATGAGAGCCATAAACAATGTCTTGGAATCGATGGATCCTCATAGCGAATATATCAAACCTGAGATCCTCAACGAGGTGAACGAAAACCTTCAAGGTAGTTTTCATGGCATCGGCGTTTCATTCAGAATAGAGAAAGACACCATCACGATTCTGAATACCATCAAAGGAGGCCCTTCCGAGAAAGTAGGGCTGATGGCTGGCGACAGAATAATCTATGTAGTCGACAGTCTCGTAGCAGGTAATAAAGTCACCAACAAAACTGCGATGAGTCTCCTCAAAGGTGAACGCGGAACCAAGATAAACGTCAAGATTAAGAGACGCGGCATCGATGAACTGCTCGGCTTCACCATCACAAGAGACGTGATACCTACACACAGCGTCGATGTGGCTTATATGATTGACGACGAGATAGGTTTTATCAAGATGACAAAATTCTCCGCTACCACGCATAAAGAATTTGTCAAGGCGTTGAAGGAACTCAGATCCGAGGGCATGACAAAACTCGTCTTAGACTTAAGAGGCAACACCGGAGGTTATCTCGGCGAAGCGGTGGGTATCGCCGACGAGATGCTTAAAGACAATAACCTCATAGTATATACCGAAGGTGAACATCGCGACAGATCTTATATCTTCTCACGTCACAGAGGCTTGTGGGAAGACAACGACGTGGCAGTGCTCATCGATGAAGGCTCGGCAAGTGCAAGTGAGATTGTTGCTGGTGCGTTACAAGATAACGACAGAGGTACTATCATCGGTCGACGCTCATTCGGCAAAGGCTTGGTACAAGAGCAATTCGACCTCAGTGAAAACGGTGCGGTACGCCTTACAGTGGCACGATACTATACTCCGACAGGTCGTTGCATACAGAAACCTTTTACTGGCGACAAGGCCGAATATCTCTTGGAAGAATACACACGCTACGAGACAGGGGAGATGTTCAATATCGATAGCATCCACTTTGCCGACTCGTTGAAATATATCACCCCAGGAGGCAGAACAGTATATGGAGGAGGCGGAATCATGCCTGATATTTACGTGCCTTTGGAAAATGACAGCACACGATATTTCTTTAACAAGATGGCTAATGCCGGAGTCTTATTCCAATATGCTTTCGACTATGCCGACTCGCATCGTAACGAACTCTTGAAATATGGCGACGCCGCTACTTTCAACAAGAAATTCGTTTTCAGCGACGCCATGTTCAATGAAATGATACGACGTGCCGAAGACAAGAAAATCAAAGGAACAGATGCCGATAAGACGAAAGCACGCGAACTTGCGGAACCCTTGTTCAAAGCATATATCGCAAGAGACATCTTCGGCGACGAAGCATTCTATATGTTATATGAACCTTTAGACGACATCTTGCAAGAAGCCATTTCCGTTTTGAGAAAATAAGGAATAAATCGAAATGAGAGACGTACCAATTACACCGTGTTTATGTCAAAGGTGTAATGTGTTGCGTCTCTACTTCTATTCTGAGAATGGACGGATGGTCCTCTGAATTATCAAACGTAAACACAAAAATCGTCTAACGTTTCTTTTTCTTGGTTCTACCGCTGTTGCCTATCATCTCAAAGTCAAGCTGTTTCTTGATAAGATTCACGCTCTTGACTTTTACTTTCACCTCATCGCCTAAACGGTAGATGTTGCCGTAGTCTTGTCCGATGACGCGGAAGTTCTCTTCATCAAGATAATAGAAGTCGTCGTTAAGGTCGGTGTAACGTATCAAGCCTTCGCATTTACTCTCTTTAAGTTCTACATAGATTCCCCATTTGCTTATTCCGGAGATCAAGCCGTCGAAGACTTTGCCTATATGATCTTGCAGATATTCTGCCTGTTTATATTTCACCGACTCACGTTCCATCTCGGCGGCACGTTTCTCCATCTCGCTGGCGTGATGACATAATTCCTCATATTCCTCCTTATCTACGCTCGGCTGATTTTCCATGAGGTAACGTTCAATGAGACGATGAACCATCAAGTCGGGATAACGACGAATAGGGGAGGTGAAATGTGTATAATAAGGAAACGCCAATCCGTAGTGACCAATATTTGTTGTGCTATAAACAGCCTTCGCCATCGTCCTGATAGCTACGGTCTCTATGAGATTCTTTTCACCCTTACCTTCAACGGCATTGAACAAAGAGTTGTACGACTTCACTAATTTCTCCCTCGAACTGATATTCATACTATATCCGAGCTTAGAGACAAGCTGTATGAAGTTGTATAGTTTCTCAGGATTAGGTTCGTCGTGTATTCTGAATACGAAGGTGTAGTCTTTATATTTGTCAGATTTGGCGATGCTTTCTGCTATCGTTTTATTAGCGAGAAGCATGAAGTCTTCGATGAGCATATTGGCTTCTTTCTGCACCTTGACGTAAGTGTCGATAGGTTTTCCGTTTTCGTCAAGTATGAACTTCACTTCTTCAGAATGGAAGTTGATACAACCCTCTTTCATCCTTATCGCACGCAACTTGGTAGCCAAATCGTTAAGAATCATAAGTTCTTTTTTATTATCACCGTCGGCACCTTCAATCATATCCTGTACTTCTTCGTATGCATAACGACGATTAGATTTTATGACGGTCTTGCCAATCCATTTGTTTATTATATCGGCATTCTCGTTCAACTCGAATACTACAGAGAAAGCGAGTTTCTCCTCATCGGGACGCAGCGAGCAAACCATATTACATAATTTCTCAGGCAACATCGGAATTGTCCTGTCGACGAGATAGACTGATGTTCCTCTGTCTTGAGCTTCAACATCGATGGCGGAGCCTGGCTGAACATAATGAGATACGTCAGCGATATGGACACCTACTTCATAATTACCATTTTCAAGATAACGTAGGGAGAGAGCGTCGTCGAAGTCTTTCGCGTCGCGCGGGTCGATGGTGACGGTGAATATGTCACGGAAGTCGCGGCGTTTCTTTATCTCAGAGGATTTAATCTTTTCAGAAATGGCTTTAGCTTCTTTTTCGACAGCCTTAGGAAATTCTAAAGGATATTCGTATTCCGCGAGGATCGACTGCATCTCTACGTTATTCTCACCTGGATTGCCGAGTACTTTCACAATCTCGCCGAAAGGATTCTTGGCGTTGTCGGGCCAGTCGGTGAGGTGCACTATGACTTTCTGTCCGTCTTTGGCACCTTTATAATTACCCTTAGGGATGAATATGCTCAACGGCATCGAGATGCGGTCGGGCACGACGAAAGCGAATCCGTGAGAGAGACTGAAGATACCTACGAAATCTGTCTTGGCGCGTTCGACAATCTCTACGATCTCACCTTCGATCTTCTTACTCTTACGTTTCGGGAACATAGCCACCTTAACCTTATCGCCATGAAGAGCCTTACCTGTGTTGTTGGCAGCGATGAAGATGTCTTCACCTTCCTCATCAGGAATGACGTAAGCCTTACCTGTACTTTTCATGTCGACAATTCCGGTGACGATCTGCTGCTTAGGACCATATTCACGGATATAATCGGGATGGAGAAGATAGCGGTAAGGACGTTCTTCTATGAGTTTACCTTCGTTACAAAGAGTTACGAGAATCTGGTATATGACATCCTTGCCGGCGGCATCTCGCACCGACATCATCTTGGCGATTTGCTTATAATTCATCGGCTTGAACGGATGCTCGCCGAATATTGTAAGTATTGTATTTACGAAAGTACTGAGACTGTTTTTGTTTTTCTTTCTTGACATAGTAGATTTTTTTTAATTCATAATGCATAATTCATAATGCATAATCGTTTAGGAATTTACAAAAATAAAAAAAGTGTCAATTGAATAACAATCGACACTTAAAAAAAGTTGCCCAACCAGGGTTCGAACCTGGACTTTACTGATCCAGAGTCAGTCGTGTTGCCAATTACACCATTGGGCATTTTTGCGAGTGCAAAGATAATAATTTTTAATTTACGATGTGCAATTTACAATGAACAATTTCAGTTATTTTGTAATTAATTTTTAAATCGTTAATTATCAATTTAAAGATGCATGTCGGTGTGCCCTACAAGAAATTTTCAACTTTCAACTTTCAATTTTCAACTTTCAACTTTCAATTTCAAACCCGTCCCACGGCATTCCTGTCGGTTTAGGAGCTTTAACGGTTATCATATTTTTCGTAGTAGGATGTTCGAACTGAAGTTTATAAGCGTGCAGACTTATTGAAGCGTCGGGATTTGAGCGCGGGAATCCGTATTTCAAGTCGCCTTTTATCGGGCATCCGATATGGGCTAACTGCGCTCTAATCTGATGATGACGACCTGTTATGAGTTCCACTTCAAGAAGATAATATGAGTCAGAAGCTCCGATGAGGCGGTATCTCAACTGTGCCAACTTAGCACCTTTAGTATTTGAACCCACAATATACGACTTGTTCTGAGCCTCGTTCTTCACCATATAATTGGAGAGTTCGTCGGCTTCTTTCGGCGGTTTGTTTTTCACTACCGCGAGGTATGTCTTACTAAATTCGCGTTCCTTTATTTTCAATGTCATCCTGCTCAATGCCTTACTTGTCTTAGCAAAGATGACAGCACCGCTCACTGGTCGGTCGATGCGATGAACCAAGCCGGCATAGACATTACCAGGTTTGTTGTAGGTCTCTTTGATATACGACTTCACGTCGTCGAGCAGACAAACGTCACCGGTCTTGTCGCCTTGAACTATTTCTGATGGCAGTTTGTTGACGATGATAAGATGGTTATCTTCGTATAAGATTCTATCTTCTAAAGGTTTCTTCATTCAGTATCAATATTGTTCGTTTTCGTTAGGGAAGTTAATATCTTTCACATCGTTGATATAAGCCTGAACAGAATTTCTTATTCCATCATAAAGGTTGTTATATCTTCTCAGAAAACGAGGAGAGAAATCGTTGCTGATGCCGAGCATATCGTGTAAGACAAGCACTTGTCCGTCTGTTCCGGAACCTGCGCCAATTCCTATTGTAGGGATACGTAACGATTGTGTGACTTCCGTCGCGAGAGCTGCGGGTATTTTTTCGAGGACGATGCTGAAGCAGCCTTTTTCCTGAAGGAGAAGAGCGTCTTCGCGGAGACGTTGGGCTTCCTCGTCTTCCTTG
Organism: Lentimicrobiaceae bacterium; assembly: GCA_015061365.1. Taxonomy (GTDB): domain Bacteria; phylum Bacteroidota; class Bacteroidia; order Bacteroidales; family F082; genus Limimorpha. Next base: position 118,269 of record SUWS01000002.1, read on the forward strand.
GCGCGTACCACGTATGTCCCGAATTTATTGATGCTTTGAGGTGTAAGTCCGAGATGCCCCATCACTGGGATACCTGCGCTGATGATACGTTCTACGGATTCCAAAATCTCGCGGCCGCCTTCCATCTTCACAGCATTAGCACCCGACTCCTTCATGATACGAATGGCTGAGTTTAGAGCTTCCTTCGAGTTACCTTGATATGTTCCGAAAGGAAGGTCAACAACGACGAAAGAACGTTTCACGGCGCGACATACTGAAGAAGCGTGATAAATCATCTCGTTCAAAGTTATTGGTAACGTTGTTTTGTAGCCAGCCATCACATTCGACGCGCTGTCGCCAACCAAAATAATATCAATGTTAGATTCGTCTAAAATCTTTGCCATAGAGTAGTCGTACGCTGTCAACATGGCAATTTTCTCACCTCTGTTCTTCATGTTCTGAAGGACATGGGTCGTCACTAAAGATACGTTATGCGATAGATACATTTCTTTTATTTTAAAAAAGCAAAAGTATATAAAAAAATATTATCTTTGCCAATCTTTCAAATCTATTTTTTATGACATGTAAATTCATAACTCTTGTAACAACAATATTGTTGTCGCTCGTTGTATTCAACTCTTGCAAGACAGATGTCGATATATATGCTGAAGGTAATGAAACGACCGTAGTATATGGATATTTAGATGCAGATGCGGATACCAATTACTTAAAGATAACCAAGTCTTTTCTTGGCAACGCAATAGAATTGGCTCCGGATTATTCGGCAAGTAATTATGATTATAAACTAATGGTGAAATTGATTGGTAAGTTTGCAGATATGCCGAATACGGTATCCACTGAGATTTTAGATACGACATCGGTTTACAAGCCTTACGATCCCGATGGTATTTTCTACAGCGGAAGAGATCAGGTTTTATATTTTACTACAAGACAATTAAAGGAAAACGAGGATTATCAGTTAGTCATAGAACGTAACGACGGTGAGGTCGTCACATCGGAAGTGAGAACAATAAGTGGATCAAGATTAAGACAACCTACTATTAATATCAGCTTTGACCCTGCATCGATAAAGCAGGTAAAATGGATACCGGAAAAGATCGATGAACGTGCCGCCTATTATGAGGTGATAGGGTATTTCCATTACAAGCAGCTAAATCCTGGAGAGACCGACACCGTCAGTTATACTGTCGAGTGGCCTATGGGAGCTGGTACGGGCGACGATCTTTGGAATAGTGGCAAAATGGAGATGTCTGTAAATTATATCCCTAATACCTTTTATAATAGACTCGCCTCAGATAAGAATATTATATACAACTCTCCATCATACGTCCAACGTTTTGTAGAAAATTTTGAGATAGTAATAACAGCGACAGGCGAGGAATTATACAGATATTTCTTGATTCAAAATTCTGGAAGTGCGATTCAAGACACACCTGAATATACTAACATAGAGAACGGAGTGGGAATATTGTCGTCGCGCTCTGCTACACGCAGAACCATAGATGTGTCGACGCACTCGATCAATACATTGATAAGCGACTACCCGGAATGGGGCTTTAAGAAACTGCCAGGACAATGAGTAGTTAACAATTAACAGTTAACAATTGATAATAACTGTAAATTGTAAATTATTCTGTCGTTTTGTCACAAAAAAATATTGATGTCAGAAAATTCAAGATTTAATAATTGCCAAGATATAATATGAAAGTCACTGATTTAGTGGCTTTTTTTATTTTTATATCAAAAAAATATGACAGACATTTTTCACAAAATGACAGAAAAAATCCGTTGGCATAATGATTGACAAAGGCGGTGTCAGAAAAAAAGAACAAGAATTTAAACTTAAAATAGGAGAAACAAATTATGTCAAAAATTATTGGTATTGACTTAGGTACAACAAACTCATGCGTAGCAGTTATGGAAGGTAACGAACCTGTAGTTATCCCTAACAGCGAAGGTC
>SUWS01000034.1 GCA_015061365.1 Lentimicrobiaceae bacterium
GGATAAGCTAATTTACGCATTCCCCAGAAATCTTCAAAAACGATCTCTGCACCACATTTGGTGAGAATGTCTTCGAATTTCTTCACCGCTTCCTTCATCTGTTCATCAGATAAAACGGGAGTTAAAATGAAAACGGTTTCGTACTGATTCATAATTTATTTTATTGATAATTAAACAATTAGTTTGAACTTCTACGTTCTTTTTTCGTGTTGCAAAAATAATAAAAAAAACTTACAAAAGAAATATATTTTTAAAAAATATACTGTATTTTGTTATTTGTTGTTAATCAATTCGTTATAAAAAGCGAAGGACGCCTTAAGCGTCCTTCTTGATTATTTATTTTTTCTTTTTTGTGGATGCATATGTTATTCCTAATCCCACAAGCAGAAGAAGTCCGTTGCCGAGAGGTGCCTCTGGAGTAGATTGATAATCATCCAAACCTCCGTGAAATCCTGGAAGCGATGGCATCGTCGACGACCAACTTTCTTCCCTATAATCAGAATAGCTTGATGTAAAGAATCCGTCACTTTGGGCATTAAGACTCATCCCGAGACCTAACGCGAATATTATTGTGATTATGTATTTTCTCATTTTTAAAGTTTAAAGTTAATAGTTTATAGTTAATAGTTAATAGTTAATAGTAGTTTTGAAGTTTATAGTTTAAAGTTTATATTGATTTAGAGTATATTGTTGAAAGTTTATAGTTTGATAAACTTTTAAACTAAATTACTTTCAACTTTCAAACTACTCTAAACTATAAACTATTAACTATCAACTTCTGTACATTAATTCCGTTTTCATCTATCTTCTGAATGATATACATTCCGGAATCGAATCCGTCTACAAGGACGTGGCAAGCCGCGTCCCTACCTGCCACACCTGTACGGACGTGGCTTGCCGCGTCCATACGTAGAACGCAACGGCCCAACGCATCATAGATATTAATCTGCGCCTCACCGGAAATATCTGTGATGATTAAATTCTCTCCAGAAACGTATGCAAAATGACTGTTGTCTGTTGTCTGTTGACTGTTGTCCATCTTAATGATAAAACGTTCCGCATTGTCATTTGAATTTGCAATAAATGAATATTCATTTTCCAAAAGAAGATTTATTTTCTCGCCCGTCATCTTGTCAAGAAGATAGAGATTTTCATAATCGCCTTTGACATCGAAAGTTAATGTATAAGTTCCCATTTCCTTTGCGTCGAAGTAAAGTGGTATTTCGGTTACGTCGTTGTTGTAATTGTATATTCCATAAACGGTGTCATTATCCTTGACATAAATATTTGCTATCTTTCTGTTGAAATTGTTGAGTTTAGGGAATGCGCGATTATCTTCTTCAGAGAAATAAATAACGACATTATCAGAGCCGTATTTGCTCGAAGCCTCGATATTGATATGATTATCGGAATCTCTTTTCACTGAATTGATATTCTTTTGGAAAGTAATGTTATGACTTCTTCCCTTAGCGGAGTTGACCATAAAACCTTCGCCGACTTTTATGACGCCACCTGTTCGGTATTCGTAGCCGCCGTCTTCTTTAATAACAGCGTAACCGTCGTTGATACCTGTAAGTTTTACGTCTGTTACCCAATTGATATTATATGTGAACGGATTGCCTACAAGGTTATAGTTCGCCATCGGATTTGAAGCCGAATAAGATGTCGTCACCTTATAAGAGTTTTCATTATTTAAGATACCTGTAAATTCCGCTGTCGTTTCTGTCTCGTATGAAGCCAAGTAAGCGATGCCATTCTCGAACGTGCCACCGTCTCTGCAGAACTCGATGTCGTCTATCAAGAGGTTATATGAGCCTTCGATATTATAGTGGCGTATAGCGACGTATATTTCCTTGCCTGCATATTCGCCGAGATCGACAGTCTTATGATACCATTCCGACATCTCGCCTTCATAGAGACCTTCGCCTATCCACCATGATGCACCTTTTACGGCTGTGAAGTTCACTCCGTCTTCAGAGATGAAAACACCACAGTATTCATGATAATAATCGTCTTCAGCGCAGGCTTTGAACCTGAATATAGAACCTGATTCGTCTGTATTAATTAATGGTGAGACAAGATAATTGTCTGGAGCGAGCACTTCGTCATTGTCGATGTCGTATGAAGCTGAATATACGTAGCCGTCGCCCATTTCCCAATTGAATCCGTCGCCGTCAGCATCTTTGGATATCCAGCCTTGGAAGTCATTATCGAAAGTGTATTTTACCGACTTCTTGAAGTTATACCATTGATATTCTGCTGTTCCATCATATCTGAACAAGTCGTAGTCGCCGCTTTCTGGAGCGAAGTCGGAGACCATGGAGTTACTCATAGGTGATGTGATGAACTGCCAGCCGCTTTCGTCAAGTTCGCCCCATTGCTCCGAAGGATTGACGATGTTTTTCTTGAAAGTAGCAGACACATTGTCATTATTTTGGTAAATCTGTCCGCCGTCTTCGATTATCAGGTTGTTATAATCGTTGCTTACCAAATCGTCTTCTATTGTCAGTATGCCACCGTTTTTAATTGTCAACGACTTGCCTTCATTGATAACTAAAGAATTTACGCTCACTTCTTCAGAGATAGAAGCGTCGCCGTTAATTGTGACGTTGCTGTTCTCTGTCGGCATTATGGAATTTTTCCAGTTCGACGCTTTGTTCCATGAGCCGTTGCCAGTAAAGACAGGGTCGTTTTGTGGTGTCGCGAAAGTCATGACGTGAGGGTTGAACAAGTCACCGACATTAGTGTTACTCGCAAATGTTATTGTAACATCCGACTCATCGAACTCTGTTTCTGTCTCATGATTGTAGAGCTTGAAAGTGATGTCATCGCTGTCAGTGCCGTATATCGGGAGATATGCGATAAATCTGTCGACCACTACTTCTCCGTTGTTTTCAATATATTCATGTATCAGTCTCTGGCTTCCTCTCACATCGTCGCCGCAGAAAGCTCCGATTTCGTAAACGTCACTTCTCGCCTCTTCGCCGTCAATCTCAGCTACGGCTATCAGAGTCATATTATCGGAAAATGCTGTCGAGTTAGGCATCCAGTGGTTTTGAGTATGATTTGCGGTAAGCACGACATCTTCCGTAACTTCAAACTTATAGACCATCGATGTCGAGACGACCTCATCGTCTACAGTCCAATTAATGAAGGTGTAACCAGGATTTGTAGTTGCGGTCACTTCCACCATAGTTCCTACATTGTAAGTTCCGGAACCGGATAATACGGCTGCACCTTCCGGATTACATATCAGATTTACAGTAGCTTTGTTCTGCCCGAACATCAGAGGACAAAACAGCATCGTCAGAATTAGAATTAATAAATTTTTCTTCATTGATATTAATTTAATTTATGATTGATTATTTTTATGTCAAAAGACAACGGTCAACTTTTTGGTCATTAACCGTTGTCTTTATCTTATAGGTTATCTCACAACTATCCTATCATATTTCACGTCTCCATTTATTATGACCTTAATCATATATACTCCTGATGTCTCGATTCCATCGATATGACTTACATTTTCATATTCTGATATCTTAACACCTAATGAATTATATACCTCTACCTTTTCGCACTCTGCGGCGAAATGGATTTCAGCGTTTCTGTCAGCTGGATTAGGATAAATATTGATTACGTTTTCTGAATGTTCATCGATATTTACTGTCGCAAGTTTAAGCACGTATGGATCCATCAAGTCACCGACTGTTGCGTTTGCGCCGAATATCATCGTATTGGTAATGACATATTCTTCATCATCATTGATGTTATAATATCTGAAGTTGATAGTCTCGTTTCCTTCACCGTATATTGTCATGAAAACGATATTCTTACCAAGTTCTTCAATATGGACTGGTCTTGCGCTACCACGACATTCTCCGTCACTGAAAGCGGCGACTTCAAAATCAGAATCTGATTCAACGACAGCGATCATCGTCATATTAGTAGGATATTTACTTTCGTTTGGAGTCCAGCGGTTGTTTTCTGTAGTTACATTTTCTTTTGTCATCTCTTTAGTACTATTATCGGCGAATACCAAAGTCCTCACCGAACCGGAAGTGTTTTGATACATATAACCCTGTCCTGGAGTCAACGAGTTGAGAGTGCCACGCCATCCTAAGCTCGAATAATATTGCGCGAAGCCATTGTTTTGCGACTTGATATAATCTCCGTTAGATGGAGTATAGTTAGAAAGTGCCGTTACGAGATTCATCGAATGGTTCAGAGGATAAGAGATCCATTTCCAGTTAGTGCTGAGTGTTATAGGACACTCTGAAGGATCGATGAGTTCGCCTGTCATTTCTAATGTAGCTGTTTCCGACATGTGGATCATATACATCTGATCTGACGACAGACCGTTAAGCTGTCCGTACCATATTCCGTTCTGGTTGTTGACGAAGTTGTTCTGACCTTTGATCTGTATCGCCGATTCCGCCAAGTCTTCCTTCATCATGTTGAGACCTTCGCTGCCGCTGACGTTCACGTAAGTTGAATACCAGTTCCAGCCTTTACTCAATTCACGTTCTTGAATGTAGTTGAAGTTGGCAACGAGCTCTGTTGCTTGTTCAACGACGAAGCTGTATGCAGCCTCGTTAGAAACGATCTCGCCGTCTAATGTCCAATTCTTGAAAGCAAAACCTTCGTTGGCTGTAGCGGTGAGCGTTGCTGTCGACTCAAGAGGATATTTGCCGGTTCCGCTGATTGTTCCAGCTTCTTGTGGATTGCATCTTGCTGATACCATGACACCTGACAAGAAATTGAAAGTGTAAGGTTCTATGAGATTTCCAAGGGTTCCGTTGACTTCGAAAATCACATTTTCAACATGAGAGAGATCTGACTCTGTAGCTGTGCTATGATCATACAATTTGAAAGTAATCACGTCATTTGTCTCACCATAAATCATCAGATAGAGATAATATCTGTCGATGTCTTGTTCGTAATACAATCGTTGGCTTCCGCGAAGTTCGTTGCCGCAGAACGCTCCGATCTCGATATTGGAACTTCTTTGCTCAACTCCTTCAACTTCAACAACACCGATAATTGTCATGCTGCTTGAATAATGTGTGGTGTTCGGATTCCAATAATTGGTTGCGCTGAAGTTCGCGACCAAGTCTCTGTCTCCGTCAATTGTAAATGTATAGATAGCTTTGTCAGAAACTATATTGCCGTTCTCGGTCCAATTGACGAAATAATAGTTATCAGACGAAGATGTAGCGGTGAGCGTAACTTCATCGCCTATGGTGTATGTACCTGCTCCTTCAATGATTCCCATATTGACCGGATTTGAAGCCACACTGACATTAACTTGTGATATGAAGTTGAACACGTGTGGATTGTTGACATCACCCAACTCGGCGTTTGTTGCGAATGTTATCTCTTCAGGAGCGATGAACTGCAATTCTTTTCCCGCAATATGGTCATATAGTCTGAACGAAATCTCATCACCGGTATTTCCGCATACGGTGAGATAGACGATGTATCTCCCTAAACTTTCTTCATAGACAGCTCTTGTACTGCCACGGAGTTCTTCACCACAGAAGGCTCCTATCTCAAGTGTACCGACGCTGTGCTCTATACCGTCAATCTGAATTATCGCGACTATTGTCATATTGTTAGGATACAAACTGTAGTCAGGATTCCAATAGTTTGTAGAGATGAAATTAGCGACAAGGTTTCTGTCTTTGTTTACTACAAAGCTGTATTGTGCATTGCTCGATACCACGGTGCCATTTTCACTCCAGTTTACAAAGGTGCAGTTCTCGTTTGGAGTCGCAGTGAGTGTAGCCATAGAACCGTCGTTATAGACACCGCCTCCGCTGACATTACCATTATATGTATTATTAGATACTGCTGTTATTGTGGAATGGAAACCAGCTTCAATGTCAAACTCATTCCATGGCGATGACACCTGATATGAACTTACAGATGCTTCCGGAACCTGTATCTTCATTGTTGATGGAAGATTATCGAAAGCGTTATATGGCGTGGCAGGAACTTCTTCTACATGACATTTTATTCCGCTTATGTTAGTAGCATTAGCGAAAGCGTTATTGCCCAATGAGGTGACTGAATATATATTGCCTCCTATGCTTACTGTTGATGGGATTGTAACTGTTGCGGCTTTGCTTGGCTTATTGCTGCATACCACCTCGCATTCAGCTGGCTGCATACTCGTGATGGTATATTTCAACGAATAGTCGTCATAAGAAATTACCAATGAGGTGCCTACTCCAGATAATGGCATGATGTTATATAATTTCCAAGGATATGCGTTCTTGTATAAGTTGATGGAACTTTCAGGAACCTGGACGCTGAGCGCGGTAGGAACATAGTTGAACGCATTGTATGCCGTTGTCGGGACCTTCAGCGCTTTACACTCCAAGGATGCGAGTTTCTTACAGTTGGAGAAACTTTCTTCTCCTATGTTCTTGATGCTGCTTGGAAGTGAGACACCTGTAAGATTGCTACAGTTGGCGAATGCCGATTTTCCTATGGTCTCGACACTTTCTGGAAGTATCACATTGGTGATGGCGTTACATCCGTTGAAAGCCGACTGACCTATCGTTTTGACGCCGTTGTCTATGTTTATATCGGTTATGTATGTGCAGTTTGCGAAAGCGTTATCTGCTATTGTTGCCACGTCGAATGTTATGCCGTTGATGATTATCTCTCCTGGGATATTTATCATTGTAGGGACAGTAGGAAGGGTGCTGCATCTTACGCTGCATTGAGATCTCTCAAGATTGGTTACTACGAACTCCAAGGCGTAGTCTCCGAAGTTCATTATTGTTGATGAGCCTAAATCTGGGAATGCCACCAAGGTGTAGTTCTTCCATGGCGTTGTGGCTTGGTATGTTGCCAATGCCGACTCCAACACCTGTATCTGCATCACATCTGTGAGAGCCGTAAAGATGTTGGCTTTGTTTGACGGAGGTGTCATGGCGAAGCATCTGAATCTCTCTATAAGACCGCAACCATTGAAAGCTTTATCACCGAGAGTTGTAATTGTTGACGGAAGAGTGACATCTCTAAGAGCAATGCAATCTGCAAAAGCTGATACACTTATTGTCTTAAGACCATTGGCGATATGCACCGATTCCAACTTGGAACAATATCTGAATGCTTCACTTCCAATCTCTGTTACACTACTCGGAATCTCTATACTTTTTAAGCCACTACATCCGTTGAAAGCACCATTACTTATTGTTGTAACACTGTTAGGAATTGTAATATGTTCCAATGCTTTACAATTATTGAAAGCATAGGAATATATTGCAGTCACACTATTTGGAATAGTGATATTTTCCAAAACGGTACAGCTTTGGAAAGCGTACATATTAATCTCTGTTATGCTGTTAGGTATTTCCATATCCTTCAGCGACACACATGATTTAAAAGCTCCGGAAGGTATTTCTGTAATGCTCTTAGGTATGCTGATATACTCTAATTTAGAACAAGCTTCAAAAACGTAAGTTCCGAGACTTATGACATTATCAGGTATCTCTATCTCGATTAGTCCTGTTTGGGCAAATGCGTATCCTGCGATATGAGTGACATTGTTTGGAATCTCTATATGCGTTATTTGCTTGCAACCTGAAAATGCTCTTGAGCCTAAATAGGTAAGACTGTTTGGAAGTTGGACATTACTTAATGCCGTACAATTCTCAAAGGCTCCATAACAGCTGCCCCCATGATCTGCTATAGTTGCCAACTTGGAACCTTCTTCAAAAATGACTGTTGTAAGTGATTTACAATTCACAAAAGCATCATATCCTATCTTTGTAACATTTTTAGGGATAGTGATAGTAGCTAATTTAGAACAATAAGCAAAAATACCATTACTTAATGATGTTATATTCTTAGGTAATATAGCACTTTCCAATGATGAGCAACTACCAAAAACATAAACACCCATCGAAGTAACGCTATTTGGTATGCTAATAGTTTTCAATGCAGTACAATTACCAAAAGCATATCTGTCTATGGTTGTAACACTGTTGGGGATATTGACATTTACCAAAGCTGTTTGTTGAAACGCATATTGTCCTATTCTTTCAACGCTATTAGGGATGGTAACGTTCCCCAATGATTTGCAGTAGCAAAAAGCATACTCGCCAATTGTAGTGACACTATTGGGAATCTCAATTTCTGTCAATGCTGTATATGAAAAAACATTGCTGTTCAGAACTGTAAGTTTGCATCCTTCTTCAAAAGTAACAACATTTAATTTGTCACAATCACTAAACGCATAATGTCCCAAAGTCTCAACGCTGTTAGGGATGGTAACACCAATAATGCCATCGCAATCTCTAAAGGCGTAGTCACCTATGCTTGAAACGCTATTTGGAAAAGTGATGCCTAACAAGCCCGTACAATATGAGAAAGCATAGTTCCCAATAGATGTCACGCTATTAGGAATAGTAATACCAACAAGACCTCCGCAATCATGAAAAGCGTAGTTGCCAATTGTTGTCACCGTATTAGGGATGGAAACCGATTTCAGTCTTGAATAATAACTACTACCAGCGTATGGTTTAAACGCATTATCTCCTATTCTTGTCACGGGAAATTCCGAGCCTTCAATCACAACCTTTTCAGGAATTACGACGTTGAAATCGACAGTAGGCTTGTTAGTAGGACAAATCACCTCGCATTCTGCGGGGTCAACATTGGTTACTGTAAATTTTAAGGAATGAGTTCCGTAATCGATAGTGACAGTGCTACCGAAATTCTGCGCATTAATCAATCCCACTCCCGAGATTATCAATGCAATGAAAAGAAAAAACTTTCTCATAATGTTTATTATTTAAATGGTTAATATTTTTTTAGTTTATAGTTTATAGTTCATAGTTTATAGTAGTTCAAAGTTCATAGTTCAAAGTTCAAAGTTCAAAGTTCAGAGTTCATAGTTTATAGTTTATAGTAGTTCAAAGTTCAAAGTTCAGAGTTCAAAGTTCTTAGTTCAGAGTTCATAGTTTATAGTTTATAGTAGTTCAAAGTTCTTAGTTCAGAGTTCTTAGTTCAAAGTTCTCAGTTTCTCAGATTTTCAGATTCATTAATAAAAAAAAGGCGCGATACTTCCCTATTGTCTTTTAAGGTATCGCCAAACACCTAATCACCAAATACGGAAGTCCACGCCGAAGCCGGCGAGCATTCGCATTGATTTACACTCTGGTGATTATTAAAAATTGGCGATTTCTAAAAGACCATGTAAATAGCAAACACTACTTTCAAAATATGTCTAAAAATCTAAATCTCTGTTTCTTAATGTATGTTTTAAAATTGAACTGCTTTTCTTTTTTCTATCAGACAGCAAAAGTAAAAATTTTTATTATATGACAACAAATAAAAAATATAATTTTTTAAAAAAGCCAACGGACAATAGATAACGGTTGCATCTTACTTATCAAGCTTTATCAAAAAATCTCATACCTACAATGTTATCGTAATGTTCATTACCGTAACGGTCGTTACGATAGTGCAAATTTGCAAATTCCAAAAGAATGAATGATTACAAAATTACATCATTAATCAGCATTGCTTTAAATCTTCTTATCGATTCAAGTAATGGTTCTAAGTCACGTTTTATTATATGAAAAATTTCTTCAGCATCAATGTCAAAATAATGATGTGCTATTATATCCCTGACGCCCATGACATCGTTCCAAGGAATAGTTGTATCTTTTGAAAGTATTCGTTTGTTTGTAACTTTATCAAATCCTTTGATACTTTCTCCAATAGCTATCAATAACATACATGCTGCATCTAACTTTTCCATTCCTGATGGTGAAAGTAGGAAATCGTTAACGTTGCTTATGTCTTTGGTTCTTTTTTGTAATTTCTCTATTGCATCTTCTATTTGTTCTAAAATACTTAATGCTAAATTATTCCGTGAAGATTTCGATTCCATCCCGCTCAATCTCTCTCTTTAAAGTTTCATTCATGTTTTTGTGTTCTCTTATTATATCAACACTACAACCAAGAAGATTCTCTAAAAAATGTTTCAGTTGTATTCTCTGTATCATGTTGGGTTTCATTACAACACATACGTCAACATCACTTGTCATTGTCTGTTCGTCTCTTGCAACAGAACCAAATAACCTCAATGATGTGACACCAAATTGTGACTTGATGACATCTGAAAACGATTTAATTATTGATATGTATTCACTTCTTGTCTTCATATTGAGTATAACGTGACAAAAATATAAAAGTTTGCTAAAAACGTCAAGCATTTACCTGCACAAAATTCTAACTTTCATGCATTTTTTTACGAATGTTAATAAAAGTATTAATGTTTTGTTAATTCTTTTTAAGAAGTCAGCGGTCTTAAGATCTCGTTTTATTATTAATCAGCTCCTTGCAGATAAATTCGGCTGCTCTGCCATCACCGAATATCTTTGGAAATTCTATCGAGTTATTGTCTTTGAAATGATGATATGCTTCTATAATCTTTTCTTCGTCAGCATCGGCTATGATGGCAGCCCCGACTTCAACAATCTCTTTCCATTCGGTCTCGCTTCGCATGATGACGCATGGCTTCTTGAAAAAATAGGCTTCTTTCTGTACTCCGCCAGAATCGGTGATGACCAAATCTGCATCCTTCTCTAAACGTATCATCTCTAAAAATGAAACAGGCTCGGTGATATGAATCCTGCTATTATTAATAAAGGTGTCGTATGTCTCAGAATCTAAATTTACATTCAATAATTTTTTTGTTCTCGGATGTAAAGGAATTATAATATCTTTCTCTTCCGATAACTTAATCAACGCACTGACAATCGCATTCAGTCTCTTCGGCTCATCAGTATTGTTGTTGCGGTGTATTGTACATAGAATATATTGGCTATTAGCTATTGGCTTTTGGCAGTTCGCCCATTGCTCATTGCTCATTGCTCGTTGCCCAAAAAACAAACTATTATCGTACATCACGTCGCCGCAATGATAGATGCCTGGGTTGTCAGCCGTGAATGGTTTCTTATTCTTAGGATTGAATCCTTCTTTGATGAGATTGTTGTAACCAGTAGAAGTAGGGGAGAAGAGCATCGTAGAACAATGGTCGCAGCATATCCTGTTGATTTCCTCGGGCATCGACTTGTTGAAAGAGCGCAGTCCGGCTTCTATATGAACTATCGGAATATGTATCTTCGAGGCTGCTATCGCTCCAGCTAAAGTCGAGTTCGTGTCGCCGTAAACGACAAGATAATCGGGCTTTTCCATTAACAAAACATTTTCTATTCCTTCAATCATCTTGGCTGTCTGCGTGCCGTGACTTCCCGAGCCTACGCCTAAATTATAATCTGGTGTAGGAATGCCGAGTTCATCGAAAAACACCTGCGACATATTCTCGTCGTAATGCTGTCCGGTGTGAACGATGACTTCTTTTATCTTATCAGAGAATTTGTTTTTAATGGCGCGACTTAAAGCAGCCGCCTTGATAATCTGCGGTCTCGCTCCTATAATTGTTACGATTTTTATCATCTTACTTTACAATAATCCTTCGTCTGCAAAACTAAAATAATTATCGTTACCAATGATGATGTGGTCTAAGATTTTTATTTCTAAAAATTGTCCCGCTTTGACTAAGTTGTTGGTGATCTGTTTGTCGGCATTACTTGGAAATATATTCCCCGAAGGATGGTTGTGGCATAACATTATACTTGCCGCATTGTTTTCCAAGGCGCACTTGAAAATCTTCTTCGGATCGGCGGTGGTGCCTGTCATGCCACCGACTCCAATCTTCTCTAACTTAATGACTTTATTCGCATTGTTGAGAAGCATAATCCAGAACTGCTCGTGATTTAAATCCGACAGATGAGCGTAGAAACATTCGTATGCCACCTGACTGTTCTTTATCGAAGGTTTCTCTAATGCTTCGCTGAAACGTCGTCGTCGACCTAATTCCAAAGCCGCTGCAATGGTTACTGCTTTCGCCTCTCCGATGCCGTTGTACTTCATCAGATCATTTATTGTCAGTCTCGACAATTCGATAAGATTGTCTTTGTTGTCGTGTAATATCCTTTTCGACAAGTCGACGGCGGTTTCTTTACTGTTTCCGCTACCTATTAATATAGCTATCAGTTCTGCGTTGCTCAACGCTTCTTTACCTTTGGCGAGCATCTTCTCGCGCGGACGGTCTTCCTCCGCCCATGATTTTATAGATTTCATGAATTTTGGGTTTTAAGGTACTGACGTATCAATGCTCTGAAAATAAATACACATTGATACGTCATAATAAGTTCTTTTATATTTTCAATTCGATTAAGACGCAACAATCACATATTGCTTGTTTTCATTGGTGTAATTGGTACGTCTTCATATTAATTTTAATTTTTAATTTTTAATTTTCAATTTTCAACTTTCAATTTTCAAGTCTCCTTCTTTGATCCAGTTCAATTTTCTGAATATCTCTCCGAAGATCCATGTCAGTATTGCAGGTAAGACGAAACATACCAACAATATTCCTAACCACATCTTCATTCCGGCTTCTGGCATCGCTGTTATTATCCCGAAAGGTCCTACCAATCCGCAGGTTCCCATTCCGGCTCCGATAGGTACGTTTTCTAATTGAAACAAGCAAGTCGATATTGGTCCTGTGATGGCAGATGCTAATGTAGGAGGTATCCATGTGAGCGGATTCTTTATGATGTTTGGCATCTGTAGCATTGATGTGCCGATGCCTTGCGATATGAGTCCGCCCCAGCGGTTTTCCTTGAATGACATTACGGCGAATCCTACCATCTGGGCGCAGCAACCGGCAGTGGCGGCACCTGCGGCTATTCCTGATAATCCTATGGCGATACATAAAGCCGCGCTGCTGATAGGTAGTGTCAATGCCATTCCTACTGATACCGAGACTATTATTCCCATGATGAATGGTCGCATCTCTGTGGCGTTCTCGATGAATCGTCCGAAGGCTTCCATGAAGGTGTTGATGCCTGGACCAACGAACATGGCGAGAAGTACACCGCTTATTATCACGACAGAAGGTGTGACAAGTATGTCGATCTTCGTTTCTTTCGATACAATCTTGCCGAGCTCGGTGCTGATGACGGTGGCGACGTATGCTCCTACCGGACCTCCGAGAGCGTTGCCCGCGATGCCCGATACCGTGGCGGAGAACAAGACAAGAGAAGGCGCATGTAGCGAATGTGCTATCGCGACACCTATGGCAGCTCCGGTAGCTTGCTTGGCATATTTGGCGATTTCAAGAAAAAGAGGAACGTTAAGCTTATCACCTAAGGTGATGAAGATAGTCCCCATAAGCAAAGAGGCGAAGAGACCGAAAGCCATAGCTCCGAGAGCGTCGAGAAAGTAAGCCTTCGCCGTGATATTGACATCTTTCTTCTTCAGAAAATCTTTAAACTTCATACTGTAAGACAATTAACAATTGACAATTGACAATTAACAATTAACAATTAACAATGTATATTAAACTAACTGTAAACTACACATTGTAAGTTGTCATTTTCTCTTTGGGAACCATCCTTTCTTCACTCTTTCTCTCTGCTCGAAGAGTTCGTGTATCGACCAGAATGACGATGCTCCCCATACTGCTAACAATATCGACCAGGTCAATTCTTTGACGAGAATAGATGCTATCGTACTCGCAATTCCCATCAGTGCGAAAACCCACCAGCATTTCACGCCGAAATAATATTCTCCTTTTATCACTATAGGATGAAAGACGCCGATTATCAGGAACGTCGCTATTCCGATGAAAATGCCGCTGAGGTTATATGCTTCTAAAAATTCAATCATATTATGTTTAAGTTTTAAAGTTTAATAATATTTGTGATATGGACAAAGTCTGTTGACCTTCAAAAACAAAAAAACCGACCTTTGGTCGGTTTCTTCGTTTAGTATAATTTCTATTATGCTAATTTTGCTGCGTGATGTGCAAGTTTCGACTTTAAGTTAGCAGCTTTATTTCTGTGGATGATACCACGTTTAGCTGTTCTGTCGATGATCTTGTACATTTCTGAAAGTTTTGCTTCTGCTTCAGACTTCTCTGTTAAAGCTCTGAATCCTCTGACAGCAGCACGCATTGCTCTTGCGTAGAAACGGTTGCGAAGGCGTCTTTTCTCTGTCTGACGGATTCTTTTGAGTGATGATTTGTGATTTGCCATAATATATATTTTTATTTTAATATTCTAAATTAATTCGGAGTGCAAAATTACTTAAATTATCGTTACAAATTACATTTTTAATCGAAATTTTTTTTATTTTTTTAAAAAATTATTTCTAAAATGTATCTGCTTGTATTACACGTACTTCTGCTTTGTCTCCTTTTCCTATAATGCCATCTACGATAACATCGACAAAGGTGTTTTTTTCTAAATGTTTTCCTTTAAGTCTCATTGGTATATAATTTTCCCCGTAACCTTGTGCGATCCCGTCGGAACTGATGCGTTCTATCAGCATTTTTTGCTGTTTCCCTATCATCTGCTCGAAATATCGTTTCTTGTTTTCGGAAGAAATGTTTCTTATCACCGCACTGCGTTCTGTCTTGATTTTTTCAGGAATCTGATTTGGCATTGTAGCGGCTTTTGTTCCGTTTCTTACAGAATATTTAAAAGTGTGTATATGACTGAATCCTACCTCTCTACACATTTCCGCGCTCTCCAAGAAGTCCTCTTCCGTCTCGCCTGGAAATCCGACTATCAAATCTGTCGTGATGTTGAAATCTGGAATCGTGGTCTTGATTCTTTCGCACATATTTTTAAATTCCGCAGCGGTATAATGACGACGCATAGCCTTCAACGTGTTCTCGGCTCCACTTTGCAAACATATATGCATGTGAGGAGCAAGTTTCTCATTCTCAAATAATCTTAGAAATCTGTCGCTGAAATTATCCGGCTCGATAGATGAGATCCTAAGCCTGAAATCACCATCTATGTTCAAGATGTTTTCTACCAAACCTTCAAAATTTACATCTTGATATTGATAACGTCCCATATTGACTCCGGTCAGTACAATCTCCTTAAAACCGTGATCGACAACGCTTCTTATATTATCGTATATATCTTTGTCGCTGCGACTTGTGGCTCTGCCTCTTACCATAGGTATTAAGCAATAAGAACAGAAATTGTTGCATCCGTCGTGAATCTTGATCAGGCTTCTTGTATGAAAGGTGTCGAATGCTGGTTGATAACCGAATAAATCCACGTCTAAACCTTCAGGGTCGACTTGCTCGCCTTTGAAATGTTTGTCGATGATGTTAAATAAAGCGTATTTCCTTTCATTGTCGATGGCGTAATCTACTGTTTTGTTTTCCAACAACTCATTCTTTCTGTGATTTACCATGCAGCCTGTTGCTACAATCAGACTTTCTGGATGTTGTCGTCTGATTTGATGTAACGCCTGACGACATTTCTGGTCGCTCTGGTTTGTTACGGTACAGGTGTTCACGACAAAGATGTCGGTATCTTCGTCGGCATCTACAATTTCATAACCTGCGGCTTTGAAACGCGATGCCAAGGCGTCGGTCTCATAAAGGTTTACTCGGCAGCCTAATGTCTTAAACGCTATCTTCATTCCGTGACGAGATTTCCTTCTATAGATAATGGAGTGGCTGAAGTTACTTCAACTTTAACAATCTTACCGATGAGGCTTTTGTCGTTCGATTTGAAACGAATCACGATCTTACCTTCCGTATAACCTGTGAGATATGTCTTGTTCCTGTCGAAACCAGTGACGATGACTTTCATTGTTTTTCCAATAAGTCCTTGGTTATAAACTAAAGAATGTTTCATCAGTTCGTCGGTAAGGATGTGATAACGTTTTTTCTTTGTCTCTTTTGGGACGTCGTCGGCCCATGTTGAAGCTACAGCTCCTGGACGTACGCTGTACTGCGCGATATAAGCCATATTGTATTTGAACTCTTCCATGGCTTTTCTCGAATTCTCGAATTCTTCCTCTGTCTCACTGGTAAATCCTACGATAATATCGGTGAATATTGTCGCCTCAGGAATCAATGTTCTGATGGTATGGATGATATGGCGATAATCGTCTAACGTGTGTTTGCGGTTCATCCTTTGTAACATATCATTGTCGCCCGACTGTATTGGAAGATGTATCTGTTTCGCGAGGCATTTGTATTGTGAGATGACCTCGATCACTTCGTCGCTCATGTCGCGTGGGTGAGGGGAGGTGAAATAAACCCAGAACTCTTTATCTACACTGTCGCCATATTCTCCGATTCTGCGTAATAATTCCGCAAAATTAATTTCCTCGCCTTTCTTGTCAAGTCCGTACGAATTGACGTTTTGTCCCAATAAGGTGATTACTTTATAATCTTTTTGAACTAAGTCTTTCAATTCAGTCAAAATATCTTCCGACTTACGAGATACCTCCCGACCTCTTGTATATGGAACGGCGCAATAAGTACAGAATTTGTTACATCCGTTTTGAATCGGGATGAATGCCTCAAACTCTGAAATATGATCTGGCTCGATGACCCAGAATCTGTCCATGTTGGCTGATGGGTTGATCTTGTTTTTCTCGCTGAAAAGTGGAACAAGTGGCTTCTGGATATTTACTGTTACTTGTTGACTGTTGACTGTTGACTGTTGACTGTTGACAGGAATAAATACTCCATATTGACGAATCATATCTGGTAAGTCTGGAAGGTCGTTCATGGTGAACACCAAGTCGAAGAGTTTTAGGAAACGTTCTCTGTCGGCTGGGAGTACGCATCCTGAAACGAAGGTGATGCGATTTCTGTTGTCTTTAGTTTCGTTCCATTTCTTGATGCGGCTGTATACCTTGTCGATGCCTTTCTGTCGCACCGAACAAGCGATGATCCCTAATATAGTGGCTTCGTCTTCGTTATCTGTAGGCGTAAAACCCATTCCTTGCAACACTGTCTTAACACGTTCAGTGTCACTTTGGTTCATCTGACATCCTAATGGAAGGAGGAAGTATTTCATTTGTAATTATGTTTTAAATTTTTAGAAATGCAAAGATAGTAAAAAGTCAACGGTCAACGGTCAACGGTCAACAGAATTTTTTTAAAACCTGAAAACCTGAAAACTTGAAAACCTGAGAAGACTTTTGACTGCCGAACTCTGCGTTCCTTTGCGTCTTTGCGAGAAACAATCAGAAAATTGCTTACGACTTTGCGTTCCTTTGCGTCTTTGCGAGAAATATTAGAAAACTGCTTACGACTTTGCGTTCCTTTGCGTCTTTGCGAGAAATAATTAGAAAACTGCTTACGACTCTGCGCTCCTTTGCGTCTTTGCGAGAAATATTAGAAAACTGCTTACGACTCTGCGTTCCTTTGCGTCTTTGCGAGAAATATTAGAAAACTGCTTACGACTCTGCGTTCCTTTGCGTCTTTGCGAGAAACAATCAGAAAACTGCTTACGACTCTGCGTTCCTTTGCGTCTTTGCGAGAAATAATCAGAAAACAGCTTACGACTTTGCGTTCCTTTGCGTCTTTGCGAGAAATAATTAGAAAACTGCTTACGACTCTGCGCTCCTTTGCGTCTTTGCGAGAAACAATCAGAAAACTGCTTACGACTCTGCGTTCCTTTGCGTCTTTGCAAGAAACAATCAGAAAACTGCTTACGACTCTGCGCTCCTTTGCAACTTTGCGAGAAACAATCAGAAAACTGCTTACGACTTTGCGCTCCTTTGCGTCTTTGCGAGAAACAATCAGAAAACTGCTTACGACTTTGCGTTCCTTTGCGTCTTTGCGAGAAATAATTAGAAAACTGCTTACGACTCTGCGCTCCTTTGCGTCTTTGCGTGAAACAATCAGGAAATTTGCGACCTTTTAATAAATCATCTCGATAATATCTTTCACGATGATATTGTCTTCGGTGAAAACTGGTTTGTTGATGATGCTCGCACCTTTTAACAATTCTATTGCCGTTTTGATTGAGGTTGGCTCCAAACTGTCGGAAGCTATTCCTATATTTTTTATTATCCCTTTATCTTCGTCGATGTCTAAGTCGATGTCGACGCTGCCCCAGTCGAATGTCGCGCTTTTCTTTGTGCTGAATTCTTTCCATTTGCCGAAGAGATATTCATTGCTGCTGATATGGTCTCTCGATCTTAAAACCTCTTTCGTGCATAGATCGCTGAATCTTATCTCAACGGCTTTGTTGTCGTAAACTTCCTCGAAGGCTTTTATGAGATGAGGAACGATATTTTCTGACGTTATATCAGCTACTTCTGAAAGATTTATCACTCTGCTTGAAACTGATTTTACGCCGTGTTTATGGAGTTTGGATAGTTTTACCTTCAGGTATTTCTGTAGTTTCTCACCATCGGTTTTTATCATAATCGTTCCGTGATGTAAGCCCTGATACTTGGTCTTCGCGAATGCGTTGCCTGAGAATTTACGTCCTTGATAGGTGATGTCGTTTCTTCCGCTTACTTCTGTTTCGAGTCCGAAGTTGAGCAGAGCTTTCTGAATGACGGTCATCTGGCGTTTTACGTCATAGATTTTTTTATCTGCTATGAAAGAGAAGTTGAGGTTTCCCAAGTCGTGATAAACAGCTCCGCCGCCAGTCCTTCTTCTCGCTACATGTCCACCTTCATTAAGCAGAGTCTCGACATCGCATTCGCTATACGGATTCTGATTCGTTCCGATGACTACGGTCTGTCTGTTTTTCCAAAGGAATAGTGTGATGGTATTTTCTGAATAATTATCTAAAAGACTGCTTTCTACGGAGAGATTTAAATACGGATTGTCTTGTGTTCCAATGATAATATGTAGGTTAATTTTATCGTGTGATGTCATTTTTTCTTTAATGGATGTTCTATGATGTAGCCGATGTTAAGAAATACTCCCGTATTTGTGTTGCGGTCGTAGTCTTTTATAAAGTTAGTAAGTCCGATGAAATATCTGAACTCGATGAAGATATTGTTGAATGCGCTTTGACCGAGGTCGCGGGTGAATATTCCGAAAGCCAATCCGAATTCAAACGGGTTATAGGTTCCTTTTTCGAATTTAGTGACTTTCCATTCTTCATTGCCGATTTTCTCCTTGTTTTTTCCGCCGAGGCAGAAGTTGAATGTCGGTCCGGCTTCGATACCTATAATGTCTTCAAAGTAATATTGATATAGGAGCGGGATGTCGATATAGTATAGAGATGTGGAGTTGTAAATTTTAAGGTAGTTGTTGTTGCTGTCGATTATTTTTGAGAATTGCTGACCTTTTGATGAGAATCTCAGGTTTGCCATCAGACTCATCTCGTCGTTAAGTTTCAGTTGCGCGATACCTCCGATATTGGCTCCCACTTTCAATCCGCCATCGCTTTCTTTTGTTGAGATTGTGTTCATGTTCAAACCGCCTGTGAATCCAAAGACGAGTTCCTGTGAGTTTAAGTCTGAGGTCAGAGCGAATAATATTAAAAAGAAAATCGAAAGAGAAGGAAGTCTCTTTTTACGGAAGATGTGTTTTATTGATAAAAATATATTTACCATAAGCACTAAAAAAGCCATTAAACCGAATTGTTAATGGCTCTTGAAATTTTGTAGTCTCTAGGGGATTTGAACCCCTGTTACCAGGATGAAAACCTGACGTCCTGACCAGACTAGACGAAGAGACCGCCCTACTATGATTTTGTTTTTACTTGTAGTCTCTAGGGGATTTGAACCCCTGTTACCAGGATGAAAACCTGACGTCCTGACCAGACTAGACGAAGAGACCGCCGTATTTTTACGATTGCAAAATTAGAAAAATTTTCTTTATATACAACAAAAATATTGACTTTTTTTAAAATAAATTTTATTGCCGTTATTATCAATGGTTTATATAAATGAAAAAGCGTGTAACTTATCTTTACACGCCGTTTCTTATATTAAAGTAAATGATTTTTTCAATGATTATGTTTGTGAAATATCACAATCCTATCTTTGAGCTTCGAACTTTATTCAAAAGTAAATGACAACTGGAATGTCTTGTTCCTTAAATTGTCGAAACTGCTGGTGTACATGAAATCGTGGTCTTTGGCTACGTCTAACAAACCATAACTCATTTTTAATTCTATACCTAATTTGAAATATCCTGTGTAGAAGTCGAAACCGGCTCCGACTTCAGCCGCTACATCATGACGATTCACTCTTAAAGCGTTAGGACGATTTGCGTCCTCGTCATAAAGTTTTTTCTGTGATGCCATGTCAATTTTGTAGTTGGCTCCGGCGATGACGTATGCTGATGTGTTGTTGTTTCTGTTGGACCTTATCTTTAAATGTAAAGGGAACTCCACGAAAGTAGAATGGGTGTCCGATTGTACTTTGTATCTCTTGAAATCACCGTTATCGTCGATGACTGATGTTGAAACAATATTGTATATGATTCTTCTCTCACCGAAACTGAGGGTGGGTATGAGCCTTAAGTCTAAATGTCTCGTCAAGCGAAGATTACCTACTATACCGACTGAGAAACCATGAGTCATCATCGGTGTTATCTCGTCGATTCTAAAATCTGAAGTCAAGAAGTCTCCACCTATGTCTTGCATTACATTGTTAGGAGGGAACTCTGTATGTGAATGTATTACGTTTTGGTAATCATCAATATAGTCTACAGAAAAGAGCATCTGGTTATAACCGACGATAAAGCCGTAATGATAAGGCTCGTTGTCGTAATTAGGAATGTTCAGAGGCTTCTTTTTTTGTGCGTTCAACAACTGAGGCATCATGCATAACGTCAAGCAGATGCATACTAAAATCTTCTTAAATATTTCTTTTTTCATAACAACAAAACGAACTATTGCCTGTATTATTATAAGGTAGGTGTTTTAGTTCATAATTTTTTTACATTCTTCGAGAAGTCTCGTTTTATTAATAGGTACTGCTCCTAATTCTTCGCATACGAGTCCTCCGGCGAGGTTGGATAGGGCTGCTATATTGTGTGCATCTTCTTCGCAAACTAAGCACAGCATCGCCACGCTGAGGACGGTGTCGCCAGCTCCCGAAACGTCGGCAATTTTTCTGAGATGAGCGGGAATGTGATGCATTACGTTATTCTCATAATCTTTTATCAGAACACCTCGCTCCGATAAAGTCGTCATGATAAACCTGCATTCTAATTCCGATTGCAGTTTGTCGACGGCTTTTGTTATATCTTCGATGCTGTCGTCTTTGACACTCATGCCGATGCCTTCTCTTAGTTCTTTCAGATTAGGCTTGAAGAATGTAGCGTTTTTATATGCGAGGAAATTCTTTTTCTTCGGGTCGACGCCAACAGGAATGCCGTTTTTGTTGGCCGTGCTTATGACCTCCCTGATGAGATGTTCGGTCAGAACGCCTTTGTTATAGTCTTGCAGAATTATGCCGTCGATTCTTTCTTCGCTGATAATTGCATGGATTCTGTTTATCAAAGAATGACTTTCTTTTTCTGTAAGGTCGAAAGTGTCTTCGGTGTCGACACGTAACATCTGTGCGTTATTCCCGATGATGCGCACTTTGCGTGTCGTGATTCTTTCTTCGCTTCTCACAATCCCGATGTCGCTCATCGCTTGTTCTTTCATGAGATTGTGTAAGTCGTTCGAGGTTTCATCGTTACCTACTATGGAACATAAAATCGGTTCTGCTCCTAATGCCTTAAGGTTCTGCGCAACATTGGCGGCTCCACCTAATCGCGAGAATGTCTCTGTTACGGCGACGATAGGAACGGGGGCTTCAGGAGAAATTCTTTCAACTTTACCTTTCATATAAATGTCGAGCATCACGTCGCCGACAATCATTATCTTTTTGCCGTTAAAAGAATCGAATAGGTCTTTCATGTTTTTTTATGTCAACGGACAACAGACAACAGTCGATGGTCTTCGTCCTTGTTTTTAAGGGGATTTCTATAAATTGCTTTGCAGGTGATTTATGAATTTTTCTTTGAGAAGATTTTTGTTTTTCTCGAAAGAACATAGCGAGCTATGTGATTGAGAGAAAGATAAAAAGATTCCAAGAAAAAACATAAAGCACGCAAAAGTTTTAATTTTCATTGTTAAAGTTCATTTAAAAGGGGAATTTATAGAAGTCCCCTTAAATTAGCAAGACTACGAGTCGCTACTATTGAATCTCGTAGTCTTGCTGTGTTAATGTCTTATTTCAATTTGCTAAGAGCTTCTTTGATTCTTGCTGCTGCTTCACGAAGTTTGTCTTCTGAAGTGGCGTAAGAAAGACGGATACATTCTTCGTTGCCGAATGCTGCGCCTGCAACGCAAGCTACGTGAGCCTTGTTCAACAAATACAAGCAGAGGTCGTCGCTATTGTTGATAGTAGTCTCGCCGTCGGTCTTGCCGAAATATGACTTGACTTCAGGGAACATATAGAATGCGCCTGCTGGTTTGCTTAACTTCAATCCTGGTATCTCACTCAAGAGTTCGAAGAACATATCTCTTCTGTTTCTGAAAGCCTTGAGCATAGTCTGGATCTCTTCTGAGTTCTCTGGCGACATCTTGACGGCTTCCAATGAAGCGGCTTGAGCGATAGTACAGATACCTGATGTGTATTGTCCTTGAATCTTGTTACATGCAGAGACGATAGCTTTAGGAGCTGCGATGTAACCGATACGCCAACCTGTCATTGCATAACCTTTAGCGACACCGTTGATGATGACGAGTCTGTCTTTCAACTCTGTGAACTGACCCATACTTTCATGTTTCTGTTCGTATTGGATGAATTCATATATTTCGTCAGACAAAACGATGATTCTTGGATATTTCTTGAACACTTCAACTAATGAAGCCAATTCTTCTTTTGTATATACCGAACCAGATGGGTTACATGGTGTGCTGAAGATGAAAGCCTTTGTCTTAGGTGTGATGGCAGCTTCTAATTGTTCGGCTGTGATCTTGAAGTTCTGTTCTGCTGTGGTGTTGATGAAGACAGGAGTTCCGTCAGCTAACTTCACCATTTCAGGATATGATACCCAGAATGGAGCTGGGATGATAACTTCGTCGTCTTTGTCAACGATAGCCATGAAGACGTTGGTGATAGCTTGCTTAGCACCGTTAGAAACGATGATGTCGGCATCTGTATAATCGAGACCGTTGTCGCGTTTCAGTTTCTCTGCTATGGCTTTACGCAATGCCGGTGTTCCCGGTACTGGAGGATAATGTGTGTCATTATTATTGATGGCGTCAATACCTGCTTGCTTTGCTGCGACTGGTGTGTTGAAGTCAGGTTCGCCAATGCTTAAAGAAATAACGTCGATGCCTTGTGCTTTTAATTCACGGCTTAACTGAGTCATTTTCAATGTGGCTGATTCTGCCATATTGATAACTCTTTGTGACAAAATGATGTTTTCCATTTTCTTCTTGTTATAAATTTATATCAAAAAAAATACTAAAATTTGAATTGGCAAAGTTACTACTTTTTTTGCATTGAAATCATATACGTTTTTAAAAATAATAGAATGTTTTTGCGTATCTTTGCACGTAAAAAAAATTGATTTGATGAATTGGAATTTGCCGAATATTATCCTTACGATTTGCATCGTGATGATGCTGTTATCTATGTTTGTATATTACGTTAAGGATAACAAGAACCGTAGAAATACAGAACGTGACAATGATGACGTTCTCAGAACAGTGTCGCATAAGCTGACAGTGCCACTGAGAATTCAGGCATACGAACGTTTGTTGCTTTATATCGAACGCATCCAGTTTTCTGTCTTAGTAAAACGTGTGTTTTATCCTGGAATATCTCGTGACGATTTCCAGTTTTCGCTTCTTCAAAATGTACAGGATGAGTTTGAACACAATTTAGCGCAACGTCTTTACGTTAGTGAGGAGACATGGCAACTTATTGATTTGGCTAAGGAAGAAGTGCTTCAAAATATCAATGCGGTCTTTAACGACAATCCGGATGCTGACGTGGCTATGATAGCGCAGCAGATAGCGTCGTTCAACAATCCGATGGTCGAGAAGGCGGTGATTAATATAAAACGTGAATTTAATTCTTTATAAATAAAAATGGAGTTTACAGCAATTCAGATAGCGACATTTCTCGGAGGAATCGTTGAAGGTGACCCGGAAGTAAAAGTATATAATGTCGCTAAGATCGAGGAAGGTGCTCCCGGAATGTTGAGTTTCCTCGCTAATCCTAAATACGAACAATATCTATATACGACACAATCGTCGATAGTTTTAATAAATAACGACCTCCAACTTCAAGACAAGGTTTCCGCGACTCTCATCAGAGTGCCTGACGCTTACGCCGCTTTCGCCCAGCTGCTCGGTCTCTATCAACAGTTCATGCAGTCGAAGTCGGGCGTTTCTTCTTTGTCGTTCATCTCAAAAGACGCTACATACGGAGAAGATGTATATATCGGTGAGTTCGCTTTCATAGGCGAAAGGGCTAAGATTGGCAACCGTGTCAAGATTTATCCTCAGGTTTATATAGGTGACGATGTCGTCATAGGTGATGATACCGTTATCTATGCCGGTGCGAAACTTTATGCTCAGACTGTCGTGGGTAAATCGTGTGTCCTGCATTCCGGCTGCGTGTTAGGTGCCGATGGCTTTGGCTTCGCTCCTCAAGAAGACGGATCTTATAAAAAGATTCCTCAGATAGGTAATGTCGTTCTTGGCGATAATGTCGAGATCGGGGCTAACACCTGTATCGACTGCGCTACCATGGGCTCGACAAGAATCAACGACGGCGTGAAGTTAGATAACCTCATCCAGATAGCGCATAACGTAGAACTTGGCAAGAATACTGCCATCGCAGCTCAGACAGGTGTTAGCGGTTCAACTAAAATAGGTTCCAACTGTGTGATTGCAGGTCAGGTCGGTTTCGTAGGTCATATCCATATCGCCGACGGAACAAAGATCGGTGCCCAGTCAGGTATCTTAGGTAACGTAAAGAAAAACGGCGAAGAAATCATGGGTTCTCCAGCGATGCCTTTGAAGGATTACCTCAGAATGTCTGTTTATACAAAAAATATAGAAAAACTAGTAAAACGTGTCGAAGCTCTTGAGAAACAACTAAAAGAAAAACAACAATGACAGAAAAACAGAAAACTATAAAACAATCCGTCAGTCTCAGCGGAACGGGTTTACATACTGGTCAGAGAGGAACTCTGACATTCCATCCTGCCGAAGCTAATCACGGCATCAAGTTCAGAAGAATCGACGTGGAAGGAAAACCTATCGTCGAGGCAAGAGTGGAAAATGTGGTTGATACTTCACGCGGAACTACAATAGCGCAAAACGGCGTACGTGTCTATACCGTAGAACATATCCTCGCTTCACTAAGAGGTGCAGGCGTCGATAACGTATTGATTGACATTAACTGTGAGGAACCTCCGATTCAGGACGGAAGTGCGAGATATATGATAGAGGCTCTTAAATCGGCGGGCATAGTAGAACAGGATGCCGAACGCGAATACCTCAGAGTGAAGAAAACAGTCACCTATTTCCATCCTAAAATTGGTTGCGAGATAAGCATCAAACCTGCCGACGACTTCAGAATGGAAGTGAGCGTCGATTATAACTCACAGGTGCTGAAACCTCAGACCGCAACCTTAAGAAGCATGGATGATTTTGAAAAAGAAATAGCTCCTTGCCGTACATTCGTCTTCTTCCAGGAACTTGAGATGTTGTTGAAACATAACCTCATCAAAGGCGGCGATCTCTCAACAGCTATAGTATTCGTGGAAGATGTCGTTCCTGCTGGCGAACTTAAAAGAATAGCTAAACTTTTCAATATGGAATCCGTCGGCATTCATCAAGGCGGTATCTTGAACAACACAAGTCTTCACTTCGAGAACGAACCGGCTCGCCATAAACTCTTGGATCTCGTAGGCGATATGATGCTTCTCGGAAAACCTATTCTCGGTCACGTCAAGGCGTTCAAACCAGGACATCTCGCTAACACCGAATTCGTGAAGATGGTGATTGAGAATCTTGAATAAAATCTGAAAAATTGAAAATATGAGAAATTGAGAACTAAAACAAAAGATGAAAGTCTAAAGACAAAAGATAAAAGAGCTGCTGTTATTGAACGGCAGCTCTTGTTGTTTCTTAATTATGTTTTTATTATTTCCCGAATCTGTATCCTACGGTGAAAGTGAAGGTGTTTTGTCTAACTATATTATTAGCTGGATAAATTTTATCACAATGAACTATACCGTTATAGAATACTTTGGTAAGTCCTAAACTATATCCGAGGTCTATTGTGAATCTGTAGATGTCAGCACCAAGACTAAAGGCAGCACCTAAATTGGCAAAATTGTAATCCCAATACTTGAAGGAAGTTTGGATGCTCCCAGATAATTGGTCTTCATGATTATCAATACAGCAGCAATCAACGGATAATAGATCATTAGTATATTTGTCGAAATTGAAATTTACGACAGGACCAATGTTGGCTCTCATGTTGAAATTGTCACGATTGATGAACTGATAACCAAAATATATAGGTAATATAAAAGAATGGTTTTTAGAAATCGTAACAGGACCTGTACATTGAAAAGTTTCAATTGCAATGTAGTTGTACATTAACTCAGGTTGTATTATGAAGTTGTCGAACATAAGTCTGCCATAAGCACCTAATGTTATGTCACTTATATCTTTATAATGAACTATAGTGGATGAGGTGTTGTCTTTGACGTTTATATTGCGTTTATAACCAACTTTTGGTCCGAAATAGAAATCGTTTTGCGCATTCAATGTTATAGAAAACATAATGCAGATAATGAGTAAAAGTCTTTTCATGATTGATAAATTTTATGATTATTACTGGCTTAACGATTCATTTATTTATTTATTGTAAATCGAATCCAAAAATTTTCCTACGCTCTCATATCCGTATTTCTCAATGACGCTCTTTCTTAAATAATTCGGGTCGTATTCGTTATGTGTCTTTATCATCTTGATAATGGCTTCCGCTAAGGCTTCTTTATTTCTCGGCTCTACTAAGATTCCTTTCGTCTCGTCAATCATCTCCTTGATGCCGCCGACATTGGTGCTTACGACAGGAAGTCCCGATGCTAAGGCTTCGAGTATCACGACGGGCATGTTTTCATAATTGCTCGATAACACTAAGAAGTCACCGTAAGCAAGTTCGTCGGCTAATTTCTGCCCTTCCAATAATCCGGTAAATGACACCTTATTAATTAATTGTAACTCCTCAGCTTTTGTTTTCATCAAATCGAAGTCCATTCCGTCGCCAATTAAAGTGCATTGGAAGTCGATGCCTTTTTGCTCGATAATCTTTAAGGATTCTAAAAGTCCGCTTATGTTTTTGGATTTGTCTTCAAAACAACTGACGTGAATTATCTTACAAGGCGTATTGTTTTTCTTTTCAGATATGTGGAACATGTCTAAGTTTACGACATTGGGTAATACAACGTAATTGTCGTTTTTCAAGCCATGATTTTGCATCGCCTTGGCGAGATTCTCAGTCACGGTTGTGACTAATTTCGCGTTACGAACTACAATCTTCGTCGCTAACTTTCTGATGAAACCACCGAAATCGTTGCCTGGTAAATACCTCGACCAATGTTCCGTAATGATATAAGGTGTCTTATGTAATAGCTTCTGAATCCATGCAACAACTCCTAATCGCGTTAAGATATGAACATGAATTAAATCGTATGGACGTGGCTCGCCGCGTCCGTCTTTGCGACCAAGTCTCAATCCTATCATATTGGCACGATAGAATCGTAATAATGACAAGATTTTGTTCTTCGGCTTCTTATAATAAATTCGAATCGTATCGACATTGTTTTCTAATGTCCTTACGATTTCAAAATTGTTTTTGTTGTGATGCATAGACGCAGCAACAATGTCTTGTTTATTATTCATTGGTATTGTTGATACGTCTCTACAAGTCTGTTGTCCGTTGTCTGTTGTCTGTTGACAATAAACAACCGTAATATCATTGAACAAGGCGGCGGCTTCGGCATGGCGTTGCACGAACAGACCGAACATTGGATCGTAACGATGCGGATACCATCGCGCTAAGAAGACGATATGTTTTCTTTCCTTATTCATGACGATATTTCTCGATGACTTTTATTGCGTTGTTCACTCTTACTTCGTTGTCGCCGCTGACGATTTCAAAAGGAACCTTCATCTGTTCCAAAGTGTTTCTATAAATCTCGAAGAGTTCTTTTCTTTCTTCAATATTAGGATTCTCACGTAATGGGTCGTAAGTCCAAGGCAGGTCGATGTCGCATAGAAGATACAAGTCGAAGTCTTGTTGTTTTAATATTTCGTCTATAATTGTATTGGAATGTTTGAAGACGTATTCCACCCATATTTTGCAGACAACAATTTCAGTGTCGGCGATTAGTAGTGACGTGACTTGCTGCGTCTTTGCAGACAATTTCCTTTCTTCTTCTAAAATAAGATTGTGTTGTCCTTTGGCGATTTCAACGACGTCGTCTTCTGTATATCGACCTTCGAAGTTTTCAAGATAAGTCCTTGAATATTCCGGGACGAAGTCGGTCTTATAATGATGAGCCAACTTCTCAGCGAGTGTCGATTTGCCTGTCGATTCGGGTCCTGTGATCGCGACTTTAAACATTTTGTCTCGCCTCCCTGCTCCAGTTTCTGAGTCCCATTATCGCCAAGATTGTATATGCGACATATTGAATGCTTGTCAGATATAATCCGTTATATATACAAAGCGGAATCAATATAATGTCGGCTATGAGGTAGTACGTCCAGTTATCGACTTTCTTCATTGAAGTGAGAACCATCGCTATAAGACCAGCAGCACTTGTTATATAATCAAGTCTGACAGATAACTCTTTTGGCGTAAATATGCAAATTAAGAATATTGATATACAGAATATAGTTGCAGTTATAATATTCTCTTTCTTGTTTAAGTAAGAAACTTTCAATTCACCTCGGTCTGTTGACTGTTGACTGTTGACTGTTGTCCGTTGTCTTTTCCAGTTCCACCATCCGAATATGCTTATCGCGAAATATAGAAAGTTGATTACGGCGTTGGCGTAGAGTCCGTTTTTTGTGAAAATGAAAACGTAAAGCGCCAAGCTTATCATCCCGATAGGATACACTAAGATATTGATCCTATATGAGAACCAGATGCTGAGCATTCCCGTTATTACTGCAATGATTTCTATAATTAATTCATAATTCATTTTTTGTTTAAAGTTTAAGGTTTAAAGTTTAAAGCAGTCTTGTAGGTGAGAGTTAGAAGTTTTATAGTTTATCGAAATCTAACCTTAAACCTTAAGCCTTAAACCTTAAACCAATTTTCATCTTCAACTTTCAATTCGAATGTATCATCTCATATCAATAACTTCAACATTAGGATACAAATTTTCATCAAAGATAAACATATTATCTGGAAGATTCTGATTTGTCTTGAAGTCAGTTATCTCGTAGATGAACTCGTTGCCGTCGCCGACGATGATATGAACTTTCTTGATATTTAAATCTTTGATGTCGAAATAAAGTCTTACAGTTTCAAATGTATCGCCTTCATTTTCTTTTACCTCTATTATTTTGATGTCGGGATTGTCGCTTTCGACGAATGATGCTGTGATGTTTTGTGAAAACGAATCGATGATAGCGATAGGGGAGGTGTTGTTCTCATCTGTCACTTCGCTTATCATCACCTCTTCGTCATCGACAAGGTGTGTCCATAATGTTGTCCCGTCGCATACCATCTCTTGTCCATCGATATTCATGATATAGGAACCGCCTTTCATTGAAGCGTATCCGTTGATATTTTCATAGACACCGGCACTGTTGTTTATCATCTGATAGTTAAAGATGACGCTTATGTCGTTGTACGACTTGTTTTTCTCTATGGCTTTTTTGAGAAAATCGTCAGCCGACTGAGCTTGCATAATGATGCTTGCTAAAATTCCTAATATCAATAGAAATGTTTTTCTTGCCATAACTTTCAACTTTCAACTTTCAATTTTCAATTCGATTGAGACGCACCAATTACACCGTGTTTATTTTCAATGGTGTAATGTGTTACGTCTCTACATTAATTTTCAATTTTCAACTTTCAATTCGATTGAGACGCACCAATTACACCGTGTTTATTTTCAATGGTGTAATGTGTCACGTCTCTCGTATATTTGCAGTCACAAAAATAAATAAAAAAAATAACTTTGCAAATATAAAAATAGTTCGAGAAAGAAGGGAAAAAGTATGGGAACAGTTGAACGT
>SUWS01000035.1 GCA_015061365.1 Lentimicrobiaceae bacterium
CTATTGAAGAAGGAGTGAAGACGGCGCAACCGAAGACGCGTGCCACCTCCAAGCAGTTGACTAAACTGCCGATACCGACGTTCCAACCTAACATCGGGTTCAACTCTGCCGTAGCAGAAAGGATAGCAGCGAGGTTATAGATGGTGTCGATATTGTATTTCTTCACGACCTCGATGATCTGCATCATATTGGTAGAGTCGATTCTTTCGAAAGGACCTGTCTCTGCGATCTCGCCTGTGAGCTGACGTAAGTCGCTGGCAACGACATTCTCATTGCCATAGATGCCACGAAGTTTTTTTACTAACTCTGTTCCGATTTGTCCGCCGGAACCTATTATTAATATCTTTTTCATAATTAAGCAAAATAAAAGGCAGGAATGTTAAGATTCCTACCTTAGTTAATTATTTATTTTATTACACCTAATTCTTGTCCGATCTTTACGAAAGCGTTGATACACTTGTCAAGATGTTCTTTTTCGTGA
The DNA here is from genome assembly GCA_015061365.1 of Lentimicrobiaceae bacterium. Classification (GTDB taxonomy): domain Bacteria; phylum Bacteroidota; class Bacteroidia; order Bacteroidales; family F082; genus Limimorpha. The sequence goes on from SUWS01000035.1 coordinate 482, forward strand.
GCTGCAGAGATCTGTACTCTGATACGTGCTTGTCCTTTAGGAACGACAGGGTAGTAGAAGCCTGTCACGAAGATACCTTCATCTTGCATACGAGCGGCGAACTTCTGTGAGAGTGGAGCGTCGTACAACATAACAGCGCATATTGCTGATTCTGATGGTTTGCAGTCGAAGCCTTTTGCCACCATTTCCTTGATGAAGTAGTCGGTGTTTGCGTGAAGCTTATCTTGAAGTTCGTTAGTCTCGCTCATCATCTCGAACATACGGATGCCAGCTGCTACCAAGCCTGGAGCCATTGAGTTAGAGAAGAGATAAGGACGAGAGCGTTGACGTAACATGTCGATGATTTCTTTCTTACCTGTTGTAAAACCGCCCATTGCGCCGCCGAATGCCTTGCCGAGAGTGCCGGTGATGATTTCAATCTCGCCTTTTAAGTTGAAGCGTTCTGTCACGCCGCGACCTGTTGTTCCTACAACGCCTGCTGAGTGACTTTCGTCGACCATGACCATAGCGTCATATTTCTGTGCGAGTTCGTAAATCTTATCGAGAGGGCAGACGTTGCCGTCCATAGAGAACACGCCGTCGGTGACGATGAGTTTGAAACGGCAGTCTTTAGCAGCTTGAAGTTGAGCTTCTAAGTCAGCCATGTCAGCGTTAGCGTAACGGAAACGTTGTGCCTTGCAGAGACGTACGCCGTCGATGATAGAGGCGTGGTTCAAAGCGTCGGAGATGATAGCGTCTTCTGGTCCTAACAATGGTTCGAATACGCCACCGTTAGCGTCGAAACATGCAGCATATAAAATGGTGTCTTCTGTTCCGAAGAACTCAGCGATCTTTTGTTCTAATTGTTTGTGTAAGTCCTGGCAGCCGCAGATGAAGCGAACTGAAGCCATACCGAAACCGCGAGCATCTAAGCCTTTTTTTGCTGCTTCGATAAGTTCTGGATTGTCGGCTAAACCGAGATAGTTGTTAGCGCAGAAGTTAAGACATTTCTTGCCTTTCACCATGATTTCTGCACCTTGTGGACTTTCGATAATACGTTCGTTTTTGTAAAGACCATCAGCTTCAATCTGAGCTAATTCCTTTTGTAAATATTGTTGAAATTTATTATACATAACACAAATTGTTAAATGATTACTAACAAAGTTTTATCAGAACGCAAATGTAAAGAATTTAATTTAAAATGTGAAGATATTTTTGAGAAAAATGTTGTTTTGGATTCACTTTTATTATGTCATTGTAGAACAGATGTATTCGTAGTGATTCAAAAGGGAAGACATTCCCATAATTCGAAGATAAAAAATTAACGAATATCTCCTCACGTTTTCAAAAATGAGTATTTTTGCAATTTACAATTGACAGTTTACAATTAACAGTTTACAATTGACAGTTTACAATTAACAATTAAGGTAGAGACGTGACATATTATACCGATAAGAATAAACACTATGTAATAGGTGCGTCTCGATATATTTATAATTAACGGTTTAAGGGTGAAGGAGAAGATTTTAGATTATTATCTTAATAGTCCTAATGTAAGGAGGTTAAAGGATTTATTGGATGCCAATGTTCACATCTCGTGTCTTGGCTTGATTGGTTCGTCGAGGGCGTATGTGGTTGCTGCGGCATCGGAGATTGAGGGCGGTCACAGTTTTGTGATCTGCGGCGACAAGGAGAAAGCTGCGTATTTCTATAACGACCTTGAAAACATATACGGAGAGAAAGATGCAGACTACAGCAAGAAGCGTGTCCTCTTTTATCCTACCTCATATAAGAGACCTTACGAACCGGAGAAACCCGACAATACATATATCCTCTCTCGCACCGAAGTCTTGCAACGTGTTACCTCGAGCGAACGCAGGACAATAATAGTGACGTATCCTGAAGCATTGAGCGAGAAAGTCATAACACGTAAGGTGATGACAAAGAACACATATAAGATCTCCGTCGGGAATAACGTGACGATGGATAGTCTTGCCGGAACTTTATGTGACTTCAACTTCGAACACGTCGACTTCGTTGTCGAACCCGGACAGTTCTCCATACGCGGCGGCATCGTTGATGTCTTCTCCTTCTCAAATGATTATCCATATAGAATTGAGTTCTTCGGCGATGAAATAGATTCGATAAGAAGTTTCAACCCCGTCGACCAACTTTCCATAGAAAAACTTCACGACATCATCATAATACCGAACCTTCAGGATTATGGTAACGTAGATTGCGAAAGAGAGACCATACTTCAATTCTTGAAAAATAAGTCTACAATCTGGATTGAGGAAGAAAGCAGCCTCGAAGAAAAGATTGACAAGGAATATGATAAAGCCTGTGATATATTTGCAGGTCAGCAGATAAAGGACAGCAGACAACAGACGACATCTGCGGCAGTCAGGAATTTTGAAGATCCTGAACTTATCTTTACCAAAGGCGAAGATGTTGTGTCGCAGTTAGAATCTTTCAAGACAATATCTTTCGGTAACTTTGTCAATAAAGATAAAGACTCAGTGATAGAGTTCAGCACCGCACCTCAACCTGCTTTCTGTAAGAACTTCAATATGCTTCTCGACGACATCAAGAGTCTCAAGAAGAATAAATATGCGGTATATTGTTTTTCTGAGAGTAAGAAACAACTTGAGCGTATCCAGAGTATTTTAAACGATATTCAGGTTACAGGTGAAAGACAAGATAAGCCCGACGGTGATGATGTCTTCGCTGATGACAATTTCATCCCTGTCTATCATTCCATACAATCGGGATTCATCGACAAAGATCTAAAGATCTGTTGTTATACCGACCATCAGATTTTTGAGCGTTATCATCGTTTCAGGTTGCGTGAAGGATTCGCTTCGAGTCAGGCGTTGACGATAAAGGAGCTTTACGATTTGAAGCCTGGCGATTACGTCACGCATATCAACTACGGCATCGGACGTTTCGACGGATTGGAGACTATTAATAACAACGGTAAGATGCAGGAAGCTATACGTCTTACATATCTGAACGGCGACCTTTTGCATATAAGCATCCACTCGTTGCATCGTATCGCGAAATATTCGAGTAAAGACGGAACTCCACCGACGCTCAGCCGTCTCGGTTCCAATTCGTGGAACAAACTCAAGGAGAAGACCAAGAGCAAGGTTAAAGACATAGCGAGAGAACTCATCAAATTATATGCTCAGCGCAAGAACAGCAAAGGTTTCCAATATATGCCTGACTCTTACCTTCAGACCGAGTTGGAAGCTTCGTTCATGTATGAAGATACAGCCGACCAACTCAAAGCTACCATCGACGTGAAACGCGACATGGAATCGGAGACCCCGATGGATCGTCTGATATGCGGCGACGTGGGCTTCGGTAAGACGGAGATCGCGATACGCGCCGCCTTCAAAGCGGTGTGCGACTCGAAACAGGTGGCGGTGTTAGTGCCGACGACAGTGTTGGCTCTTCAGCATTACCAGACTTTCAGCAAACGACTGAAAGGATTCCCTGTCAACATAGATTATATCAACAGATTCAAGTCTGCCAAAGAGCAGAAGAAGACCTTGGAAGATCTTAAGAACGGACGTACTGATATTATAATAGGTACGCATAGTATCATCGGTAAGAATGTTGTCTTCAAAGACCTCGGTCTTCTCATCATCGACGAGGAACAGAAGTTCGGAGTCTCCGCTAAGGAGAAACTCAAGCAGATGCAGACCAATGTCGACACTCTCACTCTCACGGCGACACCTATTCCAAGGACGTTGCAGTTTTCTATGATGGGAGCGCGCGACATGAGCATCATCAAGACTCCGCCTCCGAATCGTTATCCCGTGGAGACGGAACTGCATACCTTTAATCCTGAGATAATACGTGACGCGATACAATATGAACTCGCCCGCGACGGACAGGTGTTCTTTGTTCATAACAGGGTGCAGAATATACAGAATATATGTGACATGATAACGAGTTACGTCCCCGGAGTGAGAGTCGGTGTGGCGCACGGTCAGATGGAAGGTAAAGCGTTGGAACAGATAATGCTCGATTTCATCGATGAGAAATATGATGTGCTGTTGTCGACGACTATCATCGAGGCTGGTTTAGATATCCCTAACGCCAATACCATCATTATCAATGATGCTCAGAACTATGGTCTCAGCGACCTGCATCAGTTGAGAGGACGTGTCGGACGTACAAATAAGAAAGCCTTCTGTTATCTTCTGTCGCCTCCGTTATCTAACTTGTCGGATGAAGCCCAGAAACGTCTCCGTGCCTTGGAAGATTTCTCAGACCTTGGCAGCGGTTTCAACATAGCGTTGCGCGACTTAGACATCAGGGGCGCGGGTAACCTGCTCGGCGCCGAACAAAGCGGATTTATCAACGACATCGGATTCGAGACTTATCACAAGATTTTGGATGAGGCTATATTGGAACTTAAAGAAACAGAGTTTAAGGATATCTTCGAAAACGAACTCAGAGAAAAGAAATTCGTCAGCGATTGCGTATTGGAATCTGACTTGGAAATATTGATACCCGACGAATATGTCGAGTCGTCGGCTGAACGTATCAGTCTGTATACCGAGCTGAATCATATACAAAATGAGGAGGGACTCAGACGTTTCGCGGAAAACATTACCGACCGCTTTGGTAAGATACCTCAACAAACGGAAGATTTGTTAGATACTGTCAGACTGCGATGGATGGCACGTGACTTGGGATTCGAGAAGATAATGCTGAAAAACAAAATGATGACGGCGCATCTCGTCACTAATCAGGAATCGGCATATTATCAGACGGATACTTTTATGAAAATCCTGAGATATGCGGCATCGCATCAAGGCGACTGCTCCGTAAAAGAAGCTAATGGAAAAAACATATTCAGCATCAAGAATGTCGAAACCGTAAACAAAGCGTTGAGAATACTTAATGAAATTGAAAGTTGAAAATTGAAAATTGAAAATTACGGTAGAGACGTGACACATTACACCTTTGAAAATAAACACGATGTAATTGGTGCGTCTGACAAATTGAAAATTGAAAATTACGGTAGAGACGTACCAATTACACCTTAAAAAATAAACACGATGTAATTGTTGCGTCTGACAAATTGAAAATTGAAAATTACGGTAGAGACGTACCAATTACACCTTAAAAAATGAACACGATGTAATTGTTGCGTCTCAATCGAATTGTAAATTGTCAATTGTAAACTGTCAATTGTAAATTGTCAACTATAATCTCTGTGGCTCCGATGCTCAGTTGTATGTAATCTTGGCAGATGCCTGATGCTTTATGGTAGAACTCCTCGTCGTTGATTAGTTTCTCGAATATCTCGTCGAGTTCTTTCTGGTTTGTTACGGAGAACATCCCGCCTTTTTCCACCAAGTCGACGGCTTCCACAAATCTGTGGTACTTAGGTCCTATGACGACTGGACAACCGAATACGAGAGCTTCTTGTGTGTTATGGATGCTGCTCATGAAACCGCCGCCGACGTATGCGAAACGTGCATATTTGTATATCTTCTTCAAAATGCCGATGACGTCGACAATAAGAACTTTAGCCTTTTGTTTTCTGTCTTTTGTCAGTTGACTGTAAAGCACGTAATCGTCTAATTGAGACGTGATTTGATTTATATGAGATTCTGATATGTCGTGAGGGGCGATAATCATGCAGTAGTTATCGGGCATTTTCTTCGAGAAAGGTATCAGGAATTTCTCGTCGGGTTGCCACGAACTTCCCGCGATGATACACTTACGTCCGTTGATGAAGTCTTCTATTTCCGGAAACGATTCGGATTTCTTTGCTATCTCGAAAACCCTGTCGAAGCGTGTGTCGCCGGTGATAGTGGTATCTTCTATTCCTATCATTTTGAGTAGCGTCGCTGTCTCTTCATTCTGCACGAAATAATGCGTCACGTTTTTCAGTTGTTTTCTGAACCACGATGCATAGAATTTGAAGAAGTAGTGGTCGGGGTGCAGCAGTGCTGATATATAATATAAGGGTATATTATTATTTTTAAGCACTTTCATGTAGTTAAACCAGAAGTCGTATTTGACGAAGAAGGCGGCTTTGATGTTAAAGTTTCTTACGAGTCTCTTGGCGTTATGAAGAGTGTCGGACGGCATATAAGCCACCTTATCGGCGAGTTGGAAGTTCTTTCTTGGCTCGTAACCTGAAGGGGAGAAGAAAGTCAGCAGGATTTTGTATTGAGGGAATTTCTGCTTCATGGCTTCCATGACGGGCAGTCCCTGTTCGAATTCGCCGAGCGAGGATACATGAAACCAGACCCATTCGTCGGAGGTGTTGTCATTCCTGAGTTTTTCCCATTGTCTGTTTCTGCCTTTCCACCAGAGTTGGGCTTTTTTGTTCCCGAACAAAGAGGCTAACGCTATCGCGCCGCTATAACATCTTATGGCGAAAGAATAAATCAGGTTCATGATCAATAGTAATAATATTCTGCCGGCATTCTCTTATATGTCGGGATATATATGACGGCTCTGATTCCGTAGTATCTGTCTACATATTTTTTCAAGTCAGGACCCATGAGGTTGAAATCCCATTCGCGCAGTGATTTGGTATGAGCCTGAGTGAATTCAAACGAGAGAGAGAAGTTTAAGATTCTGGAATTGCTCATATATAAATATCCTACTTCTCCTGAATATGCGAATCCGCCGCGCATCCTGTCGTAACCGTAGCGATAGTCATCGGCGAGATTTGGCGGTGGGGAAGCGTGAGATGAGAACTCGATTCTGACTCTGTTGGTGAGATAACCTAATCCGGCGTTGACGAAGAAACCGCAGTTGGGGTTAGGAGCTAACACACTGAATACCTTACCTACTTTTGCCTGTATGTTGACACCGCGTTCAAACATGGCGTAACTTCCGTAGATGCCATCGCCGGTGATGAGCTCTCCGTTGTTGTCTAAGATGATACCTAAAATATCTTCACGTGAAGCGTTGATATTGTCGCCGCTGATGTAGTTGCCGTTAAGACTCCACAGCCAGTTCCTGTCGGTCTTATAATGGAATCCGGCTCCTATCGTGGAATTGTTGCCGTAGAGTATCTTGGTGTCGGCACCAGGAAACTGATAAGAGTATGCCACGCTAAACATAGCGGTAGGAACACATTCCTTCTTGATATCTTTCTGTGCCTCAACAATGAATGGCACTACGAGAAATAAAGCTAAAATAAAACTCTTAAATTTCATCTCAAAAAATATTGTCGTGCAAATATAATAAACGTTTTCTTATCAGTGTTATTATCACATAAAAAATAATTGCGATAAAATAGATTAAATCTCAGTTACATTCGGATATTATTTTTATCTTTGTAAAAAATTATTCACATAAATTTATTGCTATGAAAAGACAAATTTCAAGTTTATTGATGATAAGCGTTATGCTGATGACAATCGCAGTTGTAGTATCATGTGGCAGAGACAAACTCCCACCAGACTATTACAAAATCGGCGAAGATGTTTACGCGATAGACAACGTTAGAATCATTAATAATGGAGAGACGGAAGGCGGTTTCAATATAGACTTACGCCTTTATTGTGAAAATGGAAAAGACTTCATCAACTTCAGAATAGTTTCCAAAGAAGCCGAACGTATTCCAGAAGGAAGTTACAGAGATTTCGATGGTTCTTGGATCATCGGATATAACTCAAACGGAAGTTATACAAGTATGGGCAGCATCTCTTCGGGAAGTGTCGTGATTGCCAGATCATATAATGACGGTTATATTATAGACATTGATTGCGTTGACCAATACAGTAACAAGGTTGAAGGTTATTTCAAAGGAGAACTGACGGCGCAGGATGAAAACAATCTGGTGCATTTCGTGCCGGAATATGTTTTGCCTGACGAAATTTATGATGAGGTGGCATCGATATTCCCAATATATTCGGGTGTAACACCTCCTGATATGGCTGGCGAATATGTTTCCTCTCCACATGTCTTGATATATGAGTCATACGGAGAAAATCCTGATTCGATACAATATTACAGCGACCGTTATATCGGATTTATGTATAACAATAAACAGATGAATTTTTACGGAAAACAATACGACTCAATACAAAACAAATTCTTTGAGGAGATTCAATATGGAGTGAAGATCACTGGAGAAGACGACCATTTCACCTGTTATTATGTCGTTGACGGTTATCCTGGTGGTTATTATGCTCAGCAGTCATTCATCTTCAGCGGTAAGAAAACTGACGAAGGCCTCGAAGATTTCCATGCGGCAGTGGTATTGTTGGAAACAAGTGGTAACCCTGATATGCAACCGAAACATTCATACCGTGTATTAAAAGACGGAGACGGATTGGCAGAAGCAGAAGACTGGCTCTCGAAGAAAAGTGGCTCGCCTGTCAGGAAGTCTATCGACAAGGATTTGTTTAAAATGTGGATGAAATAATGTTTGAAGAAAGTAAAATCTCCGAATATATCTTACCTAACGGTATAAAAATAATTCATAAATATCGTCCCGGCATTGTTGCGCACTTGGCGTTGATGGTCAATGCGGGAATGAGAGATGAGCTAACCGACGAAAATGGGTTAGCTCATTTCATTGAACATATGTTATTTAAAGGGACCAAGAAACGCAAGGCTTATCATATCCTGAGCTGTCTCGAAAACGTGGGCGGCGAACTCAACGCTTACACCACCAAAGAGGAAACTTGCATCCATGCTTCTTTCTTGAAAGAGTTTTATAACAAGGCTGTAGAACTCATCGCCGATATAGCGTTCAATAGCGTATATCCTGAAAACGAGATAGAAAAAGAGAAAGAAGTTATCCTCGATGAGATTAACTCCTATTTAGATAGTCCGGCGGAAGAGATCTACGATGAGTTCGAGAACAATCTATACAAAGGTCACGAGATGGGTCGTAATATATTAGGTACAGCAGAGTTGGTGAACGGATTCACTCGTGCCGACATCTGCCGTTTCCTGAAAAATAATTACTCTACCGACAGAATGGTGATTGCAACCGTAGGCGACATCTCTTTCGAGAAATTCAAGAATAAGGTCGTTACATATTTCAGTGAACAGCAGAGAGTCAGTACGACTTTCCACAGGACAAAATTTGAGCGACTTCCCGCTTTCAATATAATCCAGGAAAGAAATAACCATCTCTCACATTGCATGATGGGAGGGTTGTCGTATCATATCGACAGTGAGAAAAAGGTGCAGATGGTTTTGCTGAACAATATCTTAGGCGGTCCGGGGATGAACTCGAGGCTTAATCTTAATATCAGGGAGAAATATGGTTTTGCCTATACCATTGAATCACAATACAACGCTTATTCCGATACCGGTAATTTCTCTATCTATATGGGTGTCGACCCGCAGTCGTTGGATAAGGCGATAGATCTGGTTTTTAAAGAACTTGATAAACTTAAAAACAACAGACTCGGAACGGTGCAATTGTCGAACGCTAAGAACCAGCTTGTCGGACAATTGGCGTTGAGCAGTGAGTCGGGATTAGGAGAACTGCTCGCTATTACAAGAGCTTCTTTCACACAAGAAGGAATAGAACCCATGAATGTTACAATTAACAAAATAAAGGATCTTAGAGCTGACGATATATTAGAAGTGGCTAACGAGATATTCGATAGAGATAATATTAGTATGTTGATTTATAAAGGGTTATAAAAAAATATTAAAAAAATAATAATATTGTTGTTTTTTTTGTTTTTTTATCTTATTTTTGAAGTCTCTCAAAACTAATTCGTTATGCTGGTACAGAAAGACTCCAAAAAATTACCTGTTATAGGAATCACGCAAGGTGATATCAATGGAATAGGATATGAAATCATCTTGAAGACTTTATGCGACAGTCGTATCTTTGATTCGTTTACGCCCATTGTTTACGGACAATCGAAAGTGTTTTCTTATTATAAGAAAAATTTTAATATGGAGGAACTTTCGTATGCATTGATCAGGGAACCTCGTCAGGCTCAGCCCGGACGTATCAATTTCATAAATCATACCGACAGTGAACTTAAAATTGAACCTGGAATTTCTACTGACGTGGCAGGAAAAGCTGCCTTCGATGCGTTGAAAATGGCTGTTGACGATCTGTATAAGAATAAGATAGATGCCTTGGTGACAGCACCCGTTAATAAAAAAAGCATTCAGTCGGATAAGTTCAAATTCTCAAGTCAGTTAAAGTACATCAGTTCTTTCTGTCCCGAAATCACCCCGTTGATGATGATGATATGGAATAAACTTCGTATCGGCAGTGTTACCAACCACGTCGCATTGAAGGATGTCTCTACAATGATAACCAAAGAATTAGTCTTGAATAAATTAGAAGTGTTTCATAAGACATTACAGAAAGACTTTAATATTCCATATCCTCGTCTTGCCGTGATGGGATTAAATCCGCATTCTGGAGATAACGGACTTTATGGAAGAGAAGATATTGATGTAATAGTTCCGGCTATCAACGAGGCACGTGCAAAAGATATATTAGTGTTCGGGCCATTCTCCGCCGATGGTTTCTTCGGATCAGCTTCGTGGCTAAAATTCGACGGCGTCTTGTGTATGTATCACGACCAGGCAATGGTTCCTTTTAAAACACTCGCTGTAGATGGCGGAGTTAACTTCACAGCAGGATTGCCTGTCATCAGAACCGCGCCAGACCACGGAACAGGCTATGACATAGCTAACAGAAATGTGGCAGATCCTAATTCTTTCCGTCATGCTATTTATTTAGCGATAGACATACTTAAGAATAGAACTTTAGAACTTTAGAATTTTAGAACTTTAGAATTTTAGAACTTTTAAGTTACAAAAAACTTTTGCCGTAGCTCATTAGTCTTTCGTCATTTTATTTATATTTGCAAAAATTAAAAAGATATAATGAGAGAATTAGTCATATTTGATCTTGATGGTACACTGCTCTATACATTAGAAGACTTGAAAGACAGTGTGAATCATACACTTGAGAAATTCGGATACGAGACAAAATCACTCGAGGAGGTCTCGAAACATGTAGGTAACGGAGTGAAGCATTTGGTTAGAATGTTGCTTCCTGAGAATATCGACGACGATAATTTCAATACTTATTATGATTATTTTAAGGAATATTATTCCGAACATTGTTGTGATAAGACATATCCTTATGAAGGGATAATGGATACTTTGAAAACATTGAAACACAGAGGTGTAAAAGTCGGAATCCTTTCAAATAAATTCCAGGAGGCTGCCGAAGAAGTGTGTGAACATTACTTCAAGGATCTATACGATATTGTGGTGGGAGAGAGCGAGACCTGCAAACGTAAACCTGCGCCAGACGGAATAAACCTTATATGTCAGAAGTTAGGCGTGGCAAATGATGAGGTGCTTTTCTTCGGAGACAGTGAGGTGGATATCAAGACGGCTGAGAACGCAGGTGTTTATTGCGTTTCGGTGTTGTGGGGTTATCGCGACAGAGAATTCCTTACAGAAAATGGTGCCAAGGTTTTTATAACTAACCCGTCTGAAATTATCGACATAATTAACTGATATACAAATAGAATAAAGAAGGTTTTTCCATAATGGAAATTCCTTTTTTTATTTAAGGAGACTTCTATAAATTCCCCGTTTAAATAAACATTAACTATGAAAATTAAAACTTTTGCGTGCTTTATGTTTTGACTTCGTCCAAGTTGCTTGCGCTCGGAATAACTAATGCGAGCATTGTTCTTCACTCGCTTAAACGCAACTTTTTCTTGGAATCTTTTTGTCTTTCTTTCAATCACATAGCTCGCTATGCTCTTTCGAGAAAAACAAAAATCTTCTCAAAGAAAAATTCATAAATCACCTGCAAAGCAATTTATAGAAATCCCCTTAAAAAATTCTTGTTAATGACTTGAATTTTTAAGTATATTTGTCACACTAAAAATTAACTCTACTATTATATGGAAACATTTCTACCTGTTGTAATTGCATTCATTTTCGTATTGGCAATTTTAGGTATCGTGGCAGGCGTGAGTAATGACGCTACCAATTTCATGTCGGCTGCTGTTGGTACAAAGTCAGCTTCTTATAGAGCGGTAACAATTATTGCGGCTTTGGGTATCATCATAGGCTCTCTCATGAGTAACGGCATGATGGAAATCGCTCGTAACGGAGTCTTTACACCGCAATATTTCTTTGCAAACGAAATCATATACATCTATTTAGCGGTGATGATAGCAAACCTGATTCTATTAGATGTATTCAATTCGTTAGGATTACCGACATCTACTTCGGTGTCGCTCGTGTTTGAACTTCTCGGAGCGACGGTGGCTATAGCCATGATTAAGATGCATAACGGAACAGCCGACGTAGGACTCACCGAACTCATCAATACCGACAAAGCCCTGACTATGGTCGTGGGTATTTTCCTCTCGGTGGCCATAGCTTTTATCTTCGGTATCATAGTGCAATATATCACACGTCTCATCTTCTCCTTTAACTATCTTAAAAATCTGAAATGGAAAATAGGAATCTTCAGCGGAATAGCGACGACAGCCTTGATTTACTTTATGCTCATCAAAGGTATGAAAGGCGCAGCTTTTATCACTGCTGATATGCACGCTTGGATAGATTCTCATACATGGATGCTTTTGGGAATATGTTTCGTCTTCTTTACAATCCTGATGCAGATATTGTATTTCCTTAAAGTCAATGTGTTGAAATTAGTTGTGCTTATCGGAACATTCGCACTCGCCATGGCTTTCGCTGGCAACGACTTAGTCAACTTTATCGGGGTGCCTCTCGCAGGTCTCGACACTTATTTAGAAGTGAGACACAGCGAACTGCCGATCTATTCCCTCACGATGGGCTCGCTTAATACCATGTCGGCAGCCAATACAATATATCTTGTAGCAGCAGGTCTTATAATGGCGGTGACATTACTTACGTCCAAAAAAGCTAAGATCGTTTTGCAGACATCCCTCGACCTTTCGAAACAGAATGGAGGCAACGAATCGTTCGGATCATCGGCTATAGCTCGCGCCTTGGTAAGATTTACCAATAATATGGTGACAGCCGTCGATAATATCTTACCTGCGAAGGTAAAGGCCTGGATAGAACGTCGTTTTGATAATCGTGAGATGATACTCGAAGAAAACGCTTCATTCGACCTCATCAGAGGATCCGTAAGTATAGTGCTCGCTTCTATGCTCATAGCTCTCGGTACTTCGTTAAAACTTCCTTTGTCAACGACTTACGTTACCTTTATGGTAACGATGGGAGCCTCTTTGGCAGACCGCGCATGGTCGAGAGAGAGTGCGGTATATCGTGTCACGGGAATGTTCGCTGTTATCGGCGGATGGTTCATAACAGCTATTGTGGCGTTCATAATATGTTTCGCTATAGCTATCTTGTTTTATTACGGTGGCGTAATTGCGATGATAGTGATGATAGCTCTCGCTGTCGTAATCATAATTAAAAACAGGGCAAGGACAAATAAGAATAATGAGACCGACGACCTGTTTGATAAAGCTCTTAATACCTCAGACCAAGAAGTTATCTATGAAACACTTATACAACATAACAAGGAAAGTATAAGCGAATTGCTTAATATCTCTAAAGATATATATAATGGTGTCGTCAATGCCTTTATGAAGGAAGATATTAAGACTTTGAGAAAAGCGTCTAACGACTGCCGTCTCGCCAAAGACAAGATGAAACAGCTGAAGAGAAAGGAAATCATTATCATGCGTCGTCTCGACGATAAGATGATCAACAAGAATACTTGGTTCCATCTTTCTTATAACTGTATCGAGCAGATTCTGTACGCTTTGCGAAGAATATGTGATCCGTGCAAGGAATATGTCGATAACAGTTTCACTCCTTTGGATAAGAAGTATCTTCCGGAGGTAGAGAATCTTAAAGATAAGGTGCTGTGGTCGTTAAGTGCGGCTGATAACACAATCCTTAATTCCGACTATAAAGATGTCGAATATATTATGGAACAAATCACAGAGAGAGAGTCGGCGGTTATTGAGATGTCGCATGAACAGATGAATAGGATACAACACGACAGAGATAATATTGACCTCGCATTATTATACCTTAATATAATACAAGAGTCATCGGAGCTTGTCACCGAGATGCGCCATCTCTTACGTAGCGAAGCTAAAATGAATGAGTAGAAAAAATAATTATATGAAAAAAATTACAAGAAAATTATTGTTTGCATTATGTGCTTTCATGTTCCTCTCGAACATGGCGATTTCACAAGAACAAAAATCATTTACAATCGACAAATTGTCGGTGGAAGGTAGAGTCGACTTCGACTATGAACATGGAAAAACTTCAACTTCTGGCATCGGCGGCAAGTTCTTTAACTTCGAGATGAAAGGTTCTTTCCTCAACGATTTCTCTTATCGTATCCGTCAGAGAATAGATATGCAAGGCTCAGGTTCAAAGACCGACTTTATGATCCTTTCTTATCATGCACACAAAAACTGGTCGATCACAGCTGGTAAGATGCCTTTGGCTGTCGGCGGTTGGGAATATGACCTCCCTCCAATTGACGTGTATTTCGCATCGTTGTTCTGGAACAACTTCCCATGTTATGATGTGGGTGCTCAGGTGGAATATCATAGTAACAATAAAAAGCATGATATTATCTTCCAAGTCACTAACTCTACTTTTACTCCAGATAAGTTTGCCGGTATGTATGCCTACAACCTTATTTGGTACGGTAACGTTGGTCTTCTCAAGACTGCATATTCTATCAATATGATGGAACAGAATAAAGGCGAATACATCAATTACATCTCTTTAGGTAATGACTTCGATTTTGGTAAGATGCATCTCGTTGTAGATTTTATTAACAGAGGTTTCTTTAATCAAAGCGATTTCCTCTTTGGAGATTTTTCTCTCATAGGCGAAGTGAAATATGCTTTTAATGATAAGTTCACTCTTATGGCAAAAGGCGGTTACGACAGAAACAAGCATAGCTATTTTAAAGAGGTGGAAGAGAATGAAATTATGATTCCACAGCCACAGGCTTACGATATGACTGTGACTCCAGGTGTTGAATATACTTTCGCAGGTTTAGGTTTTGAAGCTTATCCATATAAAGGAAATAAGAATGTAAGACTTCACGGATTCTTTGCTTTTAATGATTTAAAAGAGCCTACTGATGATATGCTGAATCCAAATTCATCGAATCTTGAACTTCAATTTAACTTAGGTGTCACTTGGAGAATTAACTTTGTAAAATAAAAACAATTAAATATTTGAGAAAATGAAAGGATTGAAATTTTTAACAAAACGTCGTATTGAAGCAGCAGTCTTCTTGATAGTTTTCTTGGGGTTTTTCGGATTCATCGGAATGCGGATGGGCTTCCCTAATATGTTGAACACATTGATGCAGACATCCTACAGCTTGTTGTTGGAGACTGTATTTTATATCATGGCTATCACGGTTTTATCTGGAGCCTTAGGTAATTTACTCGTCGAGTTCGGTGTCGTCCGTTTGGTTGAGGTCATTCTTCGTCCTTTGATGAAACCTTTATACAATCTTCCAGGCGTGGCTGCTCTCGGCGGCATCATGACATTCTTGTCGGACAACCCGGCAATCATCAGTCTTTCCAAAGACACTAACTTCGCTCGTTATTTTAAGAAATATCAGCTTATCTCATTAACGAACTTCGGTACTGCTTTCGGTATGGGACTCGTAGTTATCATGTTTATGATGGGAAAAGGTTATCTCAATGCAGCTCTCGTCGGTTTGCTCGGCGCTGTCATCGGTAGTATCATCTCCACACGTCTGATGCAACGTTTTATCTTGAAATCCAATCCGGAATTAGATGTAGAGATAAGTGAAAAGGAAGGTGACGAACAAAAGATTTCCTTTAAGACAGAAGGTGGGGTTTTCTTGCGTCTTTTGAATGCTGTCCTCGATGGCGGTAAGTCGGGCGTTGAGATAGGTCTCGCCATTATCCCTGGCGTTCTTATCATTTCAACATTGGTTATGATGCTCACTTTCGGTATGCCGGAAGGCGGTTACACAGGTGGAGCCTACGAAGGTATCGCCTTGTTGCCATATCTTGCCGACAAGATCGACTTTGTGTTCAAATGGTTATTCGGTTTTGAAAATCCGGAGTTGGTTTCATTCCCTATCACAGCACTCGGCGCAGTAGGTGCAGCTCTCGGTTTGATACCACGTTTCGTACAGGAAAATATCATCAACGGTAACGCTATCGCAGTATTCACAGCTATGGGTATGTGCTGGAGCGGTTATCTCAGTACACACACTGCTATGCTCGACTCGCTCGGCTTCCGCAGCCTCACTTCAAAAGCTATCTTGGCTCATACCATCGGAGGTCTCGTCGCAGGTATCGCAGCACACTGGCTTTATGTTTTGTTAGCTTGGATATTTTAAATAATTGACAATTAACAATTAACAATTAACAATTGACAATTGACAATTAACAGTTAATGGTCTCAATATAATTGTAAATTGTACATTGTAAACTGTTAATTGTAAACTGTAAACTATTATGCAAAAGGTTACATTAGGAAAGACAGGTTTCGTAGTAAACAAAAACGGTTTCGGTGCTTTGCCGATACAACGTATCTCGAAGGAGGACGCGGCTTATCTCATGCGTAAGGCTTTCGATAACGGAATAACATATTTCGATACGGCTCGTTTCTATACCGATAGCGAAGAGAAAATAGGTTACGCGCTTAGCGACATTCGTGATAAAGTCATCATCGCTACCAAAACAGCGGCTACCAATGTGGATGCTTTCTGGAAAGATCTTGAGACAAGTCTCACATTGTTGAAAACAGATTACATCGACTTGTATCAGTTCCATAATCCGAGCTTCTGTCCTAAGCCTGGCGATGAAAGCGGTGTTTATGATGCGATGCTTGAAGCGAAAGAAAAAGGCATGATACGTCATATCGGTATCACCAACCATCGTCATCATGTTGCTAAGGAAGCCATAGAATCAGGGTTTTATGAGACATTGCAATTCCCTTTTTCATATATAAGTTCAGAGAAAGAGTTAGAACTTGTGCAGATGTGTAAGGAAAGAGAAATGGGTTTCGTATGTATGAAAGCACTTTCCGGCGGATTGATAACCGACTCTGCTTGTGCTTACGCTTTCTTGAATCAATATGAACATGTGCTTCCAATCTGGGGCGTACAGAGGGAGTCTGAATTAGATGAGTTTATCTCATATCAGGAGAATCCTCCGGTGATGACGGAAGAACGTTGGGCTAAAGTAAAGAGAGACAGAGAGGAACTCGCTGGTGATTTTTGTAGAGGCTGCGGATATTGTATGCCATGTCCTGCCGGAATACAAATTAACGATTGTGCGAGGATGAGTCTTTTCTTACGTCGTGCTCCACACAGCGTTTATCTTGCCGACGAATGGAAGGAAAAGATGAAAAGAATAGAAAATTGTCTCCATTGTAATTTGTGTAAAAGCAGATGTCCTTACGGTTTGGATACGCCTACACTTTTGCAGAAGAATTACGAAGATTTCAAGACTTTTATATGATAAGTGTAACTGCTTGATAATCATTTTTTTTTTTTTTTTTTTTTTTTTTTTTTTTTTTTTTTTTTTTTAACTTTTTTAAAAGAAATAGTAAATGCTATAAAGAAAAAATTGTACCTTTGCAACTCGAAATTTTTAGATACGGAGTTATATATAGAGTTTGGGATTGCATGATTTAAAAGTTATTTGAGAGTACCTGTCCCTTGGTGTATCTAAGATGTTAGAACTAAAATAAATTACGCTATTTGAACAAATGGTGCGGGGTTGTTTTTTATGATAGTTAAATAATTAATATATTGAGTAAAGTTAAAAAGTTAAGACAAAGATGAAGAAAAAACTATTTACGATTGGGTTGTTAGCAATGATGGCTTTGCCGGTAGTTGCACAGAATGATTCTTTCTTTAATTATGGTAATGTTGGTGAAGGCACTAAAAGAGAAGGTACATCTTTTGGAGTAAGTGCTTCAGAGTTTGGTATCAATCAGATGCAAACAAACCAATCACTTCCGCTCGGTAGCGGTTTGTTATTATTGGCTGGATCTGGCCTTGGTTATGCACTTTTAAAAAAGAAGGAGGAAGTGAAATGAAAAGATTCTCATTAATACTAATGGCATTTGTGGTAGTGTTATTTACACAATGTAAAAAAGAAGATCCTGCTCAAGAAAATAGTGATACCGCAAAAATAGTTCCTATTACATTAGAAATGCCTATAGGTGGATCCAAGACTGATTTCTCAGGTTTCCTTACCAATCCGCATAATCAGAATGCTGTTATAAATTGGGGAAACGCTCAAGGTACAGAAACAATTTATCTGGCTGTTCCTAATATTGAAATTTATAATCCAGTTGGTGGTGATTTGTTATATGCAAATAAAGTTGCACGAATGGTACCTCTTACAGCAACAGTTAATGAAACAAGTGCGAAAGTTACCTTTACCGGTTCTGTCGACGCAAGAATATTGGAAAACGGTAAATCATACCAGTTGTATTATTTTGGAAATAAAGGCGGACAGGATATTATGAATGATAATGTTTTGGTCGGTAAAACAATGTCTTTCGATGGTCAGGATGGAACAAGAGAGAATTTAGGTAATTATCATTTTGCCGTATTGGATGTGACAGTTTATGCTGATTACGGTAATAACGACGATCACTTGGCTGAGTCATATACAATAAAATCATCATATCCTAATTTCACTTCTATGATGGCTATTGCGTTATTGGATTTAGAAGGTGAAACAACTTTAGAGGGTACTGCTGCAATAGAATCCTTAACTGTTCAGTTTAATGAAAGTGCCAATGTTTATGAAACAACATATTCAGCAACGACAGATATTACATTAAACAATACAAGTGCAAAGTCATTTATTGCATTGTGTCCAAGTGATGTTAATTCAAAGTTGGAATGCTCAAAGGGAACTTATACATTTGCGGAAGGTGTTGATGCTAATTTTGCATATTATGTATTCAATACCGTAACAGATGAAATTGAGCCGTTAAAATGGATTCCATCAACAAAATAAGATATACATACTAAACCGATGAAACCGGAATTGCAGAACGCAGTTTCGGTTTTTTTTATCTTCATTGTTCCGGTTTATTTAAACGGGGGATTTATAGAAGTCCCCTTTAACATTATGTTAACGTTAAATTTACATATAAAAATTAACTTTTTTTCTCTTTTTTATTAGAAAAAAATGTTATATTTTTGCGGTGTAAAATTAGTTATTAACCAAAAGTAAAATTTATGAAAACAAAATTTGCAACAGTTGTGCTGTGTATGTTTTTCATGTTACACGGCAACGCACAGTCAGATGGTTTCTTTAAGTATCAAATTTCAGAGAGAGCGATTAATGAGACTCCTGTTCCGTACTTCACAAGAGAGGAGTTGGGGTTTCAGAATATGAACGTCAATGCGGCTCCAATAGGGAACGGTCTTCTCGTATTAAGTGCGGTTTCTTTGATTTATGTATTGTCGTCAAGAAGAAAGGAGGACGTGAGATGAAAACGAAATCATGCCTCTTGATGATAATGACGTTGCTGCTGATGGTTCAGTGTAAAAAGCAGGAAGAAAAGACAGATGTTGAAGCGACTTCCGACTTGGTAAAAGTAAGTTTTGAATTGCCAGTCGATCATAGTAGATCAGATTTTACCGGGATACTGCCTGATGGTAATATTAATTGGGGTAATTCAAGCAATATAGAATATATGTATCTTGCTGTAGGCGACAGATACCTATATTATAATCATGATTTGCAATGTACCATTCGTGTAGGCGAGATGTTCGAGATGCAGGCGGAAGTGGATGGATCTACAGACAAACTTATGTTTAGTGGGATGATACCGCAGAATTTGTTATATGCGTCGAAGAGATGCACCTTATATTATTTCGGTAATAATGGTAGAGGTGGAGAAGGTACGAATGTTACAGATATTTATGATGAGAAATATCAGGACTGTGTCATCGGTAAGACAATATCGTTCTCAAAACAAAATGGCAGTATAGAGGATATAGGTAATTACCATATCGCATCTATGCCTGTTGAATATATTTACATCATAAGAGATGCGGAACGTAATATTCTGGAATTTCAGTTGAGAGTGACAGAACTTGAAAATAATATGTCTGTTGCGATGTTGGATCTGACAGATGAGACAACACTCGGTGGAAGTGCGACCTGTATGCAGTCATATACTATAAAATGGACCGGTCTTGTCTTTGAAGAAATCATAGAATATGTTCCTGAAGGAACATACGATGTGTCTGGAAATCCAGGAGAGAAATCGTTTATAGCGTTGCTTCCTACTGAGGATGACGCTACATTGGAATGTGGAAAGGGAAGTTATACTTTTGAGGGCGGAACAGGACGTAATCAGATATATGTGGGAAGGTCGGGAAGTACTATAGAAGAGTCGGAACCGTTGATCTGGGAACATCCGTAATCGTGGGACATGGATTGTGGTATGTTTGTCGACAAAAAAAACTTTTATTACATTATCATTATTTCCATTATTTTTATATTTTTGCCCCCGAAATGATGAATAATAAAACTACAAAATAATGGAAATAGAAGCTTATATTGTAAAAAGAGTTAATCTTTTGATGAACTCTACTGATGCTAAGATTGTCAAACGCCTCGAAGGTGGAATGAGTAATTATACTTACGTGGTAGAATGTGAAGGAGTCAAATATACTTATCGTGTTCCTGGAAAATATGCGGAACGTTTCGTCGACAGAAATGAGGAATGGGATAACATCCAGAAGGTCGAGAAGTTGGATGTCAATAATAAGACAGAATATGTAGAGTTAAGGACAGGTGAGAAACTCGCTTTGTACGTTGAAGGTACAATAATGTCTAATACAGATGTTGTTTCTTATAATGAGATGTCGGCTAAGGCTTTGAAAAAATTGCACGAAAGTGACTTGCAATTTAAAGATTATAATGCCTTTGAACGTCTCGATAACTATGAGAAATACTGCAAGGACTTGGGTTTTCAGCATCCTCAAGAATATATCGACTTGCGTAACAGATTGGATGCAATGAGAGATACTTATAAAGATGTGAAACACGTTCCATGTCATTGCGACTATCAACCGACCAATCTCGTTATTGACGGAGACAAATTATATATCCTCGACTGGGAGTTCGCTGGCATGAACGATCCTTATTATGATATAGCATGTTATGGCAATGCCGGTTTTGATAAAGCTCTTAGCCTTTTAGAAACATATCTTGGTCATAAACCTACAAGTGAGGAACTGAAACGTCTTCATTTTCACAGAGCATTCCAATGCTTGCAGTGGTATAATGTTGCAATGTTCAAAGAAATGATAGGATTGAGCAAAGACCTTAACATGGACTTTACGGCAGTGGCTCAAATGTTTTATGGTTTCGCTAAAGATTTGATAGAAGCATACGATAATTTATAATGGATTTGCTTGAATTTTAATCTAATAAAAATGAATCTCTCGGGGTTCATTTTTTTTTATTGAAAAATTAGAAATGTCTTGTATATATTCAAATAATTCGATATATTTGTGGCAATAAAATTAACGATAAACAAACCTATTATTAACTAAATTTTTCGTATTATGAAAAAATTTATCTTAAGTATGTTGCTCGCGGTACTAATGCTGCCGTTCGCAACTCGCGCTGATGAACTTGTCATTGGCGACGGAACGGGATCGGGTTATTACTCCCCGTTTAACAATTATTACAAACACTCTTGGAATGAGACAATCTATCAGGCTAGTGAGTTTGATGGATCGGCTTCAATTACCTCAATCGCTTACCACTGTGCGTCTACAGACAAAACTGTGAATGCCACATCTGTTAAGATTTACATGGGCGAAACAACAAAATCAGAGTTCGTATCATCATCAGATTGGACACCAGAATCAGATTTAACATTGGTTTATGAAGGTTCCAGTATCGTATTAGGTGATACCGAATGGGAAGAATTTGTTTTGGATCAACCATTTGTGTATTCAGGTGTGAATAATTTGGTTGTCGTAGTTGCTAAATCAGCAAGTAACTATAACAGCAGTCTTAAATGGTATTATACAGACTATGGTAACAAACCATGTATGTATTTGCAATCTGACGGATCAGAATCATACGCACAGTATCCAACACAGTCAGGTGTACAATATGCGTATTCTCCAGATATTAAGATTAATTATGTGACCGTTCCTTCAGGCCCTGTCACAGTAGCACCAGAAGTCATCGATTTAGGCGCACGTCCTAACGGAGCATGGATGCGTCCAGCAGAAGTTACTATTAAACCTATAGGTGCATATTCTAATATCAATGCAATAGAAACAACAAATGCATACTTTGAAATGTCTGATGTTGAATTACCAACAACTATCTATAATAACAATCCTTTAACAATGGAGATTGTTCACGGTGAAGGTGAAGGTAATATCAACGGTCAATTGGCTATATTCTATAAAGATGAAAGAGGTATCGAATTTGCAGACATGACCGCTTATGCATACGACCCAGCAGCAAATGATGTTTGGGAAACAGCAACGACAATCAACGGTTATTCATTTACAGATACACCAACAGGAATTTATGACAACTATCTCTTACCTGGTGAAGCAGAAGATGGTGAAGATGTTGTTTATAAGGTCACTTTCAATGAAGACGTTCTCCTTACAGCTAACGTAGATGGTGCCGACCCTAAAGTCGCTATCTATAATGAAGACTTTGCTGGTGAACCTGGTCCTGGCGCAACGAATATGTACACAGGTATAGAAATTAGCGATACTCCAGCTTTGCCATCTGCCGCATGGTTAAAATATGATAACGGAACATTCTATACATCAATAGGTGTAGGTGAACAATATTCTTTCTATTGGGGCGTGAAATTTACACCGGAAGATTTACAACAATATGCAGCTACAACTTTGACAAAGATTTCTATGTATGACTATGCAGCTCATACAGGTTATTTCTTCGTATATCAAGGTGGTGAGACTGCTCCGCAAACAGCATTGTACAATCAAGGATACACTGGAACAGGTTCTTTAGGTTTCGTAGAATATAGCTTGGATACTCCAGTCGCTATCGATCCAACACAGTCTCTTTGGATTATTGCTGCAAACAACCAAGGTGTTGGTTATCCTGCAGCAGCATCAGCATTTACAGGCGATGCTAACGGAAGTTGGTGCTCACTTAATGGTACAACATGGTATGATGTAGCATCTCCTTCAATGTTAGGTCAGCCTTTAACATGGATGCTTCGCGGTTATGTGCAAGATAACGCTAAGGGAGAAGTAGTTCTTAAAGCAAAAGAAATCAAGAAACAAGATGCAGTAGGTACTTTGGCAAGCGCAATGCCATTAGACAACACAAGAGGTCGTGGTAATGATGCAATCAATAATATGGTAGTTCCAGCTGGTACATACTATATCGCTGCCTCATCAACAAGTGCATTCACGGTCAATGTCAACGCTGAATCAATCCCTGTTCCTGTAAAACCATATAACCCAAATCCGGAAAATCTGTTTAAAGATTTCAACGGACAATTGTTATCATGGGAATTCGGCGATTATACTCTGGAATATCAGGTTCTCTTCGGAACAGCTTATCCTCCAAGAGATGTCGTTGTTGACTGGACAAATGAACTTACATCAGTATATCCAGTAGTAGACCTATATAATAATAAGAACTATTTCTGGCAAGTTAACGTACGTAATACAAGCGGTACAACATACGGCGATGTCTGGGCGTTTACAACACCATTGAATATCCCTACTATAGTTGATATTACATCAAATCAACTCTATCCTGGTGAAAGTACAACAATCGGCTGGAATCCAGTACAGGACCGTTCATACAGAGGTTACAACGTTTATGTAAACGGAGTGAAAGACAATAACTCTATTGTTACTGAAACTTCATACACTGTAGAAGGTCTTGAATACAATATGGAAGGTCATGAAATTACTGTTACAGCTGTTTATGATGAAGGCGAATCAGCACCAAGTAACGTTGCAAGAGTATATGTTACAGGCAATGGTACTGTTAACGGTAATGTATATGAACTTGATAGCATAACTGCAATAGCTGGTGGTACAGTAGCGATAACTGGTACAGACGCATTCGGTAATAACCAATCATACAACTTCACAATGGATGCGAATGGTAAATTTAGCGGCGAACTCCTTGAAGGTAACTATCAGGCAGTGGCGACAATAGATAATTATCAGAATGCGAAAGTCAGATTCGAAGTAGCATATAATGAAGAAACAATCGTTAATGTTATCATGACAGAAGTTTATACTCCAGTAGCTTACGTAGAAGCGACAGAACTTGATGACACACAAGTCCAAGTTGTTTGGGGTATGCAACATTATGGCGGACCAGTAGAAGACTTCGAGACAGGCGACTTCTCAGCAAACGAATGGAACAACGCAGTAAGCAGCTATCCATGGGAAATCGTAGAAGGCGGCTTCGAAAGCAACTACGCAATGAAGTCAACATGCGAAGGCGTTAACAACGGCGTGTCAGCGATAGAAATCACAGTTGAAGTACCTTACAACGGCGTGATGGGCTTCAACTACAAAGTCTCAAGCGAACAAGGTTGGGATTTGGGAAACTTCTACATTGACGGAGTATCAGTGATGTCAGCATCAGGTCAGACAGACTGGTTGTATAAACAAGTAGAGGTTGCAGAAGGTACACACACCTACAGATGGGAATTCTCAAAAGACAGCAGCGACTTGTTCGAGGTTGGTGATGACGCATTCTTCATCGACAACATCACATTCTACGCTGAGAAAGAACCATTCACAGGCGGCTGGTTACATTATGACGACGGTACATACGCAACATCGGTTGGTACAGGCAGTCCTTCACCATGCTACTGGGGTGTGACATTCCCAGCATCAGAAGAATATGCAGGCTATACTATTAATAAGGTAGCAGTCTATGACGCAAGTCCAGACTATGCAGGAACATATACAGCAAACATCTATGTCGGCGGCACAGACGGTCCTGGTACATTGGTATCAAGCCAAGCAGCAACATTGACAGGAGTTGGCGACTTCGTAGAAATCGAACTCAGCACACCAGTGACAATAGATGGCACACAACCATTCTGGGTAACATTCTACACAGCCGACATCACATTCCCGGCAGCAGGTTGCGCATTCGTCAACTTGGACAGCGACTGGATCTCATTGGACGGCGCAACATGGAATCACGCTTCAATAGAATACGGTTTGTCATACACATGGATGGTAAGAGCATATATGAACAACGCAAAGGGAGAGACAGCAGTTTTGGGTAATGTCAGCTTCGAAGGCGGCGCATCAACAGGCACATTCGCAGCAGCAGAAAACGTAACACCAAAACATGTCGGTATGCCAGAAGTTATCTTCGGTCAACAAACAGCCGAAACAACAAAAGGCAACAGAGCTCTCAGCGCGTATAATGTGTTGAGAAGAGATGTTATCAGAAATGAAGAAATTACATTAATAGAACATCATGCTGATACAGCATATCTTGATACAGAGTGGGCAACAATTGAATCTGGTGTTTATCAATGGGGTGTTTCCGCATACTATGAAGGAAATCGTGTCGTTGAAGAAACAGAAGCTATAAACGAAGGATTCGAAGGCGGATCAATGCCAGAAGGATGGACAACAATAGATGAAGGTACAAGTTTGACAGCTCCATGGATTGTAGCCGCATTGTCAGGCGCAGGTAACTTCTATCCATACGAAGGTACATTCGCTGCATATAGCGCTGGTTCAAGTGCTGGTGGTAACTACTATTTGATAACACCTGTTATTAATACCGACGGACTCGAATCTGCAACAATATCATTCCAATTCATCAATCCAGCATGGGCTGGCGATAATAACGACTTGGAAGTTGCTATCTCTTCAACACCAACAGGACCTTGGACAACAGTATGGTCATCAAATGGAATGGCTACAAGCACTTGGTCAGAGGCTACAATAGAAGTCACAGACTACACAGACAGTGAAATGTATGTGGCATTCATAAATATTGACGGATGGGGATATTGTACAGCCATAGATAATGTATTGGTTAATGTTGTTACAAATAAGGGTGGTAGCGAAGTCGTTTGGTCAAAACCATTAGAAAAGGATATGACAGCTACAGTCGCTGTTAATGTATCATCAAACAACGGTGATCCAGTTAATGGCACAAAGGTAACGTTTGTTAATTTAATAGAAGATGGTATTGTCTTTACAGCGACAATTGACGAAACAGGTACATACGTATTCAATGATTTCCGTAAGGGTACTTACGAATTGACAGTTGAGAAGAATGGTTACACTTCAAATATCATAAATGAGGTTGTAGAAATTTGGGATGATGCTATGTTCACAGCAGAGCTCACTGAAGAACTCAGTGCAGTTGCTGGTCTCTACGTATCTCCAACAGGCTGGGCAATGTGGCAAGGCGGTGCTATCGGCGCAGGCGAAGAATTCGCATACAGCTTCGAAGACGGCATGGAAGGCTGGACAACAATCGACGGCAATGACGACGGTCATACATGGTATCACAACTCATTGGCAGGCGACCACGGCACATTGTCAGCAGACTCACACACAGGTGCAGGTCACTTGATGAGTGAATCTTACTGCAACGCATCATGGACATCAATTGAACCAGACGACTATATCGTTTCTCCATCGCAGGTAGCTATAGGCGGCGGTTCAGTATTGAGATTCTGGGCTTGCGCTCAAGATGTTAACTACCAGGCAGAACACTTCGGCGTAGCTATTTCAACAGGTAGCAACACTTCAGCAGCCGACTTCACAACAGTATCAGAATGGACAATCGGTGCTAAGGTAGACGCTAAGGGCGCAGCAAGAGGCAGCCGCGAACAAACACCATGGGTACAATATGAAGTAGACTTGAGCGAATACGCTGGTCAAAGCGCATGGATCGCTATCCGTCACTTCAACTGCTACGACCAATTCATCCTCTTAGTCGACGACATCGAATTGAACGGCGGTGCTAAGGACAACAGAGCATTAGAAGGTTATACAGTCATGTTAGACGGTGTTGAGGAAGTATCTGGCTTACCAACAACATACTATCAACATGAAGGTTTGGTAGATGGTACAGAATACACAACAACAGTTATAGCTAACTACACTTCAGGCGATAGTGAAGAAATGTCATACACATGGACAAAGGTCGCTGAAAGTAGTTTCGCATCTGTAGAAGAATTAACAGCACAATACAAGAACGAAGCAGTAGAACTTACATGGTCATTTGCAGGTAGTGATCCTACACCTGACGGTCAAACATTTAACTATGGTTTCGAAAGTGGCTTAGATGGCTGGACATCAATCGATGCTGACGGCGACGCTTACGCATGGGAGTATAATGTTGATTACGGTTTGACAGGAGAAGGCGCAGAAGGTAACAACGGTAGTACAGGTTTCGTATTCTCACAATCATACGACAACTACTTCGGACCACTCTACCCAGACAACTATCTCGTATCACCACAGAAATATGCTATCACAGCAGGTTCTAAGATCTCATTCTATGCATGTGCACAAGATGAATCATACGGCGCTGAACACTTTGGTGTAGCTGTTTCAACTGCTGGCAACACTTCAGGTTCAGACTTTACAACAATTTCAGAATGGACAATTTCTGCTAAGGGTGACAGACAAGGTGAAAGAAGCTTACGCCAGACATCATGGGTGAAATATGAAGCTGACTTAAGCGCATACGCTGGTCAAGAACTCTGGCTCGCTATCCGTCACTTCGATTGTACAGACCAATACTTCCTCGATGT
Organism: Lentimicrobiaceae bacterium; assembly: GCA_015061365.1. GTDB lineage: Bacteria > Bacteroidota > Bacteroidia > Bacteroidales > F082 > Limimorpha. The sequence continues at coordinate 28,256 of SUWS01000035.1, forward strand.
TGACGATATCGAAGTCGTAGTCGGTGGCGGTGGTAACGATGACGACGACGACGATGATGATCCGATCGATTCAATGTCATGGGACTTCGAAACAGGCTTAGATGGCTGGACATCAATCGATGCTGACGGCGACGCTTACGCATGGGAGTATAATGTTGATTACGGTTTGACAGGAGAAGGCGCAGAAGGTAACAACGGTAGTACAGGTTTCGTATTCTCACAATCATACGACAACTACTTCGGACCACTCTATCCAGATAACTATCTCGTATCACCTTCTAAGATAGCTGTTTCAGCAGGTTCTAAGATCTCATTCTATGCATGTGCACAAGATGAATCATACGGCGCTGAACACTTCGGTGTAGCTGTTTCAACTGCTGGCAACACTTCAGGTTCAGACTTTACAACAATCTCTGAATGGACAATCTCTGCTAAGGGTGACAGACAAGGTGATAGAAGCTTACGTCAGTCATCATGGGTGAAATACGAAGCTGACTTAAGCGCATACGCAGGTCAAGAAGTTTATGTAGCAATCCGTCACTTCAATTGTTCAGACCAATACTTCCTCGATATCGACGACATCGCTATCTCTGCATCTAAAGAAGCTGATCGCGACGCTATGTCATGGGACTTCGAAACAGGCTTAGACGGCTGGACAAATATAGACGCTGACGGCGACGCTTACGCATGGGAGTATAATGTTGATTACGGTTTGACAGGAGAAGGCGCAGAAGGTAACAACGGTAGTACAGGTTTCGTATTCTCACAATCATACGACAACTACTTCGGACCACTCTATCCAGATAACTATCTCGTATCACCTTCTAAGATAGCTGTTTCAGCAGGTTCTAAGATCTCATTCTATGCATGTGCACAAGATGAATCATACGGCGCTGAACACTTCGGTGTAGCTGTTTCAACTGCTGGCAACACTTCAGGTTCAGACTTTACAACAATCTCTGAATGGACAATCTCTGCTAAGGGTGACAGACAAGGTGATAGAAGCTTACGTCAGTCATCATGGGTGAAATACGAAGCTGACTTAAGCGCATACGCTGGTCAAAACGTATGGGTCGCAATCCGTCACTTCAATTGTTCAGACCAATACTTCCTTGATATTGACGATATTACAATTGGTGCTGGTGGTGATAACCCAGATCCAGATCCACAACCATCAGAAGACGTTCTCGGCGTTATGATCTACAAGAACGGTGAACTCCTCACTTCAAAACCTGTTGAAGGAACAACATATACCGATAACAACGGTATCGTCGGCGATGAATATTGCGTAAGAGTTGTTTACGCTGGTGAACCAGATGTCACATACTACGCAATGTCAGAACCTACATGCGCTGAAGCTGATGTAACAATCGACTGCGTCGCTCCAGTAGACTTGTTCGCAGAACAGACAGGCAACGACGAAGTGACCTTGAAACTCTCATACAATCCAAATCCTGTAGGCGACTGGTTGTACTACGATAACGGCACAAACGAAGACGCTATCGGCTTGCAAG
>SUWS01000036.1 GCA_015061365.1 Lentimicrobiaceae bacterium
TCTTTCATATATTTAGCCACTATGTCAGGGAGAGCATAGTAGTATTTATTTTGTAACTCGCGTGTTTGGAAATAGATGTCAGGGTTTTGTGCTGTACCGCGTGTCACAGGATGTTCTGGGTTAAGAGCGCGGTCGCGATATTCTTTAAGAGCTTTCCAGTTGACGAGTTTTGCTATCTCATCTTGGTCGGCAGCTTCTACTTTCTGAATCTCGTGTGAGGTACGGAAACCATCGAAGAAGTGCATGAAAGGAACACGACCTTCGATAGCGGCGAGGTGAGCCACTGGAGCTAAGTCCATGATTTCTTGTACAGAACCCGTAGCTAAGAGAGCGAAACCTGTCTGGCGTGCACTCATCACGTCGGCATGGTCGCCGAAGATCGATAATGCCTGCGCTGCCAAAGCACGTGCTGAGACGTGGAATACGCCAGGAAGTAACTCACCAGCAATTTTATACATATTAGGTATCATCAGCAAAAGACCTTGCGATGCTGTATATGTGGTGGTGAGAGCTCCGGCTTGCAACGAACCGTGAACAGCACCTGCTGCACCTGCTTCCGACTGCATCTCAACGACTTTTACGTTTTCTCCAAAGATATTCTTTCTTCCTGCTGCACTCCATTCGTCAACATATTCCGCCATTGGAGATGATGGGGTGATAGGGTAGATGGCTGCTACTTCGCTGAACATATACGCTACGTGAGCGGCGGCGCAGTTACCATCACATGTCATGAATTTTTTTTCTGCCATAATTGTTAATTTTTAGGTATGATTGAGATGAATAAGTTTTCACTTATCAATGAATTACTTTTTAACTCGCAAATTTAACTTTTTTTTCTACATAAACGACAAATTCATCAATTATTTTCAATAAAAAAAGCGGAAAAACTCCGCTTTTTAAACCATTAAATGAGAAAAATGTTTTATCTTATCTCTGCACTGTGCTGATGATTGCATCCTTCGTGTTGGTGTTGATGGTTGCAGTCGGCTTTTGTTCCATGCTCGTGACCTTGGCATCCTTCTGCTTTCTTTTCGCAGTTAGCGTGATCGTGTTTGCCGTCGCACTTTTGTTCGCAGTTAGCGTGATCATGTTTGCCGTCGCATTTTTGTTCGCAGTTAGCGTGATCATGTTTGCCATCGCACTTTTGTTCGCAGTTAGCGTGATCGTGTTTGCCGTCGCACTTTTGTTCGCAGTTGGCGTGATCGTGTTTGCCATCACACTTTTGTTCACATTTTTGTTCAGCTTTTCCGTCGCATTTTTGTGCGCCTTTAGTGTTGTTGTTGCAGCAGCTTGCCAAGAATACCACTGCCAAACTTAATACTAAAAATAGTCTTTTCATAGTTTTCTAATTATTATAGTTTTCCAATTATTAAATTTTCCTACAAAGATACACTTTTTAATTTATAATGCAAAATCCATGATGCATAATTAACAAAAAAATTAAAATGGTAGGTCACCTCCGTCATATCCTGGATCTGGCATCTGCGGCAGAGGTGGTTGCTGACTGCTAAGCGCTGGTTGCTGATAGCTATTATATGAAGGTTGCTGAGCACCGGTTGCCGGTTGCTGATAACTATTATATGAAGCTTGCTGAGTGTTAGCTGCCGGTTGCTGATAGCTATTGTATGATGCGTTTTGCTGATCTTGGTTTTGTAGACGGTTTGTTCCTATGCTCATCATTTTGTCGACGACTATTTCAGTAACATAACGAGTTACATTTTGGTTATCGACATATTGACGTGTTTTGAGTCTACCTTCCACATACATCATGTCGCCTTTAACATAGTTGCGTCTTCTCTCCGCTATGTCTGAAGCGAGAGGTCCGAAAGCGACGAGGTTGTGCCAATCGGTCTGTTCAACCCATTCTCCGTTACGGTCGCGGTAGCGTTCTGATGTAGCTAAAGAAACCGACATTTTTCTATTCCCATTCTCAAATGATATAACTTCAGGATCTTTTCCGAGACGTCCTATAAGCATTACTTTATTTAAACTAGCCATTGGATATATGTTAAAAATTCTTAACAAAATTACATTAATTTTTCGTCATCATGGACGTAGAATGAAAAAAAGTAGATGAAAAAAATCTATTTGTCACATTTTTAGTGCTTTTTGTAAAAAAATAATTTTTTTTTGCGATTTCAATCAAAAAAGTTGTTACCTTTGCAACCTAAAAAATTATTTATTAACAAATTAAAAGTTAAAGACATGACAAAAGCAGAAATCGTAGCACAAATCGCTGAAAAAACAGGTCTTGAAAAATCAAGCACTCAGGCAGTAGTTGAAGCATTCATGGATATCGTAAAGAAATCAGTTGCTGAAGGCGAACCAGTATATTTAAGAGGTTTTGGTAGCTTTATCAGAAAGACAAGAGCAGAAAAGGTTGGTAGAAATATTAAGTTGGATCAATCAATCGTTATCCCAGCTCATAACATTCCAGCTTTCAAACCTTCAAAAACTTTTGCAAACGAAGTAAAATAATATAAAACTAATAATTCAAAGTTATGCCAAACGGTAAAAAACATAAAAGACACAAAATGTCTACCCACAAACGTAAAAAACGTTTAAGAAAGGACAGACATAAGAAGAAAAAATAATCTGAGATTGTTTTTCTTGAATAACACAACATTACAAAACGTAATTGTCGGTTATAGATCGCCAATTTCTAATGTTGTGTTATTTTTTTAATTTTTAAACCTTTGTAAATATTAACAGAAAATGGATACGACACAGATCAACAGAGAGCTCGTCATCAGTTCTGATGTTTCGGAGGTTAAGATTGTTTTGTTGGAAGACAAACAGCTTGTAGAACTTCATAAAGAGCAGAAAAACAATAATATCTCGGTGGGCGATGTCTATATGGGTCGCATTAAGAAAATACTTCCGGGATTGAATTCTGCTTTTGTTGACATTGGTTGCAGGAAAGATGCTTTCTTACATTACTTAGATTTAGGACCTCAAATAAAATCTCTTAAGAAATACACCAAGTTCGCTGAAGAAGGTAATCACGCTCAGTCGAACATGGATGCTTTTACCTTAGAGAAAGATATCGAGAAGTCGGGTAAGATATCCGATTTCCTGTCGGTCGGCGATAGAATTCCGGTTCAAATAGCCAAGGAACCTATCAATACCAAAGGTCCTCGCATCACTGCCGACATCTCATTCGCAGGACGTTACATCGTCTTGGTGCCATTCTCAAACAGAATATCAGTATCGCAGAAAATCAAGAGCGGCGAAGAACGCAGGAGACTCAAACTTCTCATACAAAGCATTAAACCAAACAACTTCGGCGTGATAATTCGCACTGTGGCGGAAGGTAAGAAAGTGGCGGAACTTGACGCCGACCTTAAGACACTGCTCAACAAATGGCATAGCATGACCCACGTCATCGGCAGCAGCAACGGACCAACTAAGCTGATAAGCGAATTGGACAGGACCTCTGTAGTGTTAAGAGACATACTCAACGAGTCGTTCAATGGAATATATATCGACGACAGCAACCTCTATGAAGAAATAAAAAGCTTTATCTCTACCATTGCCCCACAGAAATCTGACATCGTGAAATTATATAAAGGTAAAGAACCTATCTTTACTGAATTCGGTGTCAATAAGCAGATGGCGGGACTGTTCGGTAGAATTGTCACAATCAGAAATGGTGTTTACCTCATCATTGAACACACCGAAGCCATGCACGTCATCGACGTCAACAGCGGCCAACGTGTCAGTAAAGAAAACTCTCAAGAAGAGAACGCCTTGTCTGTTAACTTAGAAGCGGCGGCAGAGATAGCACGTCAGCTACGACTCCGCGATATGGGCGGAATCATCATCGTCGACTTTATCGATATGCAGGAAGCAGCGCACAGAAAAGAACTCTATAACAAATTGAAAGAGGAAATGTCGAAAGACCGTGCACGCCATACTATCCTACCTGCATCGAAATTCGGTCTCATACAGATAACTCGTCAGAGAGTCAGACCGGAAAACGAAGTGACTGTGCAAGAAAAATGCCCTACATGTAACGGAACAGGCAAAATCAGATCGTCTTACCTGATTATTGACGAGATTGAGAACAACATGAGATACTTGCTCTTAGATCAAAATGAAGACCAGATAACAGTGCAAGTACATCCTTTCCTATATGCCTACCTAAACAAAGGCTTGTTCTCAATAAAAAGAAAATGGAAATGGAAATACAATAGGAAAATTGATATTAAGGAAGTTAAATCATTTCATATCACACAATATAACTTCCTTAATAAAAACGGTGAAGAGATACTTCTTTAAATCAAAAGTTTATAGTTTATAGTGTATAGTTGATAGTAGTTTAAAAGTTAATAGTTGAAAGTTTTAAGTTTATTATAAACTACAACTATGAACTATAAACTTTTATTATAAAAAAATCTGTTGTCCGTTGTCTGTTGTCCGTTGACTTTTCTTATCTTTGCACTCCTGAAGATATTAGCAGAAATTTTATTAAAAACATTTATAAAGTATTATCATTCAAAGTTTTTTTGTCATGACAGAAACAAATACTGTTAACAACAAGGCAAAGAAAAGCCGTAAATTTTCCATTGACTTCAAGCCACGCTTGTTCTCAACATTAAAGAATTACAACAAACAGATGTTCGCTAAAGACGCTATGGCCGGTGTTATCGTCGGTATCGTAGCTATTCCGTTGGCCATCGCTTTCGGTATCGCTTCGGGCGTAGGTCCAACCGAAGGTCTCGTCACCGCTATCATGGCTGGTTTCATCATCTCGGCTCTCGGCGGTTCCAAAGTGCAGATCGGAGGTCCGACTGGTGCATTCATTGTGATAATCTACGGAATAATCCAACAATATGGATTGACAGGTCTTGCGATAGCAACCATCTTGGCTGGGTTGATGCAGATCGCCATGGGCGTCTTCAAACTCGGTAGTATCATAAAGTTTATGCCTTATCCTATCATAGTAGGTTTCACAGGCGGTATCGCGATAACAATATTCTCAACACAGATGAACGACCTCTTCGGTCTCGGCATTGAGAACGTCCCTGCCAACTTCATCGACAAATGGGCTTGCTATTTCCAAAACCTTTCAAATATTAATTGGTGGGCATTATTAATAGGTGTGCTCAGCATCTTGATAATAGCATTCACTCCTAAAATCTCAAAGAAAATTCCAGGTTCATTGTTAGCTATCATCATTATGACAGTGGTGACATGGATCTTAAAGAAATATGCAGGCGTCGATTCCATCAAGACTATCGGTGATTTATATGAGTTGCCTTCAGGTCTTCCTTCATTCAGGATGCCGGCTTTGGCTGAAGGTGAGACATTCTTCTCGACGGCGCAAGCTGTTCTTCCTGCTGCATTTACCATTGCGATGTTGGGCGCAATAGAATCATTACTCTCTGCAATGGTAGCCGACGGTGTTATCGGTGACAGACATAATTCCAACACAGAATTGATAGGTAACGGTATCGCTAACGTCGTCGTTCCTTTCTTCGGCGGTATTCCGGCAACAGGTGCTATCGCTCGTACTATGGCGAATATCAACAACGGAGGTCGCACTCCTGTGGCTGGTATCATTCACACTGTAGTATTATTAATGGTGTTGTTGTTCTTAGGCAGCCTCGTCGGTCTCATCCCGATGTCGTGTCTCGCCGGCGTACTTATAGTGGTTTCTTATAATATGAGCGGATGGAGAACAATCGTCTCAATGTGCAAACAATCGAGAAGCGACATAGCGGTGCTCTTCACCACTTTATTGCTCACCGTCATCTTCGACCTTACAATCGCTATTGAAATTGGTTTGGTTATGGCTATCATCTTATTCTTGAAACGTGTCATGGAAAGCACGAGTATCTCCGTCATTCAAGATGAGATGGATGTTCATCACGATGGTGAACAAGATGAGAAACTTATCATCCCGGCAAAGACTGAAGTCTATGAGATTGAAGGACCTTTCTTCTTCGGTATAGCTAATAAATTCGAGGAGTTGTCATATCGTCATTCAGATAATGTTATCCGTATCATCAGAATGCGTAAGGTTAGTTTCATCGACGCTACTGGTATTCACAACTTGGAGATTTTCATCAAGTCGGCTCAAGATGAAGGTCATATCATAATATTATCTGGTGTTAATGAAAGCGTTCACGCCGCTATCAAACAAGCTGGCATCGTTGATATGGTAGGAGAGGAAAACGTTCTCGACCACATCCACAAGGCACTTGCCAGAGCTGAAGAAGTGGCGAAGACAATTGACAATTAACAATTAACAATTGACAATTAACAGTTTATAATTAACAGTTTATAATTAACAATTGAGGTTGGTATGAAAATTACCAACCTCTCTTTATATCTTATTCTTAATTGTAAATTGTAAATTGGTTTTACATCCACCATTTTCTATGATTGAAGAAATAGATTAAAGCGGCACTTACGAGAAGCATCACGCCTATTATAATCCAGAACGCCACCTTCGTTGTTGTGATGAAAGGAAAGACGACGTTCATTCCAAAGAGTCCGGTGATAAAGGTAAGAGGAAGTATTATTGATGACAACAAGGTGAGAATCTTCATAATCTCATTGGTCTTGTTGGTCTGCATCGAGTCGAAAGTCATGGACAGACCTTCGATAAGATCCTCGTGGTCTTCGGTCATATCCCAAACTTTCTGATAGTAGTCGAGGATATTACCCCAGTAGTCTTCCATGAACTCCACATCGCCGAAGCCTCTGATCTGTCCGGATTCAAAGCTGTGGAACATTCTGAGCTGAGGTTTGAAGATAGTGTTGATTGTGATGATATTTTTTCTTGTGACGGAAATTCTCTCGATGATTCGTACCTGTTTGCTTCCGAAGAGTTCTTTGTTGAGCATCTCTAATTCGAATCCTATTTTCTTCAGTAGGTATAATGATTCTTTCATCAGTTTCTCTATGATACGATAGAGGAGAATATCTGACGTGGCGAGTTCTTTAGCGAGAGTCTCGTCATCGCGTTCGCTGTATTCGTTGAAGAGCTGACTTACGTGCCAGCGTTTTCTTTCCAAAGTGATGATGTAATCCTTGCCCCAGAAGAGCTTCACTTCTTTCGGGAAGATGAACTTGTCTTGTCTGTCGAAATCCGGATATTGCAGGATGAGGAAATAATAGTCGTCGTAGATGTCGATCTTAGGACGTTGGTTTACCGACCTACAGTCTTCAATATCTAAGGGGTGAAAATGAAATTTCTCTTTTAATTCAACGAAATCCTCTTCCGTCGGGTCAGTAATATGATGCCATTTCAGTTTGCCTACTGCCAATGTTTCTATCATGGTTTCCCCCTTTCTTTGATAATGAATACTATGTTATAAATCCTACATAAGATGTATCTGTGAAAAAAATCCTGCAAATATAACAAAAGTCTAAAGACAAAAGACGAAAGATTAAAGTTTTTTTATTAACTTTGTTTAAAATAATTTTATGCTAACACCTAAATCATTATCATCAGGTTCTAAGATAGCTCTTGTGGCTCCAGCGAGAAAGATTTCATACGAGGAGATTTCTTTTGCCATAGATTATATAAGAGATAGAGGTTTTGTTCCGGTTTATGACGAACGTCTTTTCTTGTCGCATAACCAATTTGCGGGAAGCGATGAGGAACGTGCTGCGGTTTTACAATCTTATTTAGATAATCCCGACATTGATGCCGTTATGTGTGTGAGAGGTGGCTATGGTACGGTGCGTATCATCGGCAGACTTAATTTCGATAAGTTTATGCAACATCCGAAATGGATAGTAGGATATAGCGACGTGACGGTTCTTCACGCTAAACTACAAAGTCTCGGCGTTGAAAGTCTGCACGCTACTATGCCCATAAATTTCAATAAAAACACGCAACAGTCGCTCGATACTCTTTTTTCAGCCTTGACGGGAAAAGAACTTACTTATGATTATCCGCATTCTCCGCTCGATATTAAAGGCGAGGCGGAAGGCGTTTTAGTGGGAGGAAATATCTCGGTGCTTTATAGCCTGCTCGGTTCAGATATTTTTCCTGACACAAAAGACAAGATATTGTTCATAGAAGATTTGGACGAATACCTTTATCATATTGATAGAATGATGACGGCGTTTGTGCGTGCCGGTGTTCTCGATGATGTCAGAGGTTTGATTGTCGGTGGGCTGACGAAGATGCACGACAATGCGGTTCCGTTCGGGATGAGTGCGGAAGAGATAATACTTGAAAAAGTGAGGGACAGAAATATACCTGTGACTTTCGGTTTCCCGGCGGGACATATCGACGACAACAGAGCATTGGTATTAGGACGTAAGTACATAGTTGCCGGGACTTCTGTAAGTTGTAATGCAAATAATCTGTAAGTTTTTCATCTTTTCATATAGAGTCTTGTTTTTTGTCTTATCTTTGCTTATTAAAAAAGTGTAATATCATTATTGTAAATTATGAAAGAAACTCAGCGTTCAAACAGATATCATATAGGAATATTCGGTAGACGTAATGTAGGTAAGTCGACGTTACTTAACGCTCTTACAGGTCAGGATGTCTCGATTGTTTCAGAAGTGGCAGGTACGACAACCGATACGGTATGGAAGAACATAGAATTGCCCGGGATAGGAGCAGCTGTTATAGGTGACACCGCAGGTTTCGATGATGTAGGCGAACTTGGCGGAATGCGTAACGAGAGAACAAGACGTTCGGCGCAGCAGGTCGATATGGCTCTCATTCTTGTTAACGGGCAACCTGATGACGCAGTCTACGAGTTAGAATGGCGCGACTTTTTCAGGAGTGCCGATATCCCCGTGATTTTTGTCATGACGAAATGCGATGCCGATACAGATTATGACGTTGATTTATGGAAAAGTATCTTAGGTCAAGACGTATGCTCTGTCTCTGCTAAAGAGGGTAGGGGACTTGACACTCTTTTGGAGAAGATGGCGGCCTTATATAAAAATGACGATAATTTAGATGATATTACACATTCCTTGGTAAAAGATGGTGATGTCGTGGTACTCGTGATGCCTCAAGATGCTCAAGCTCCTAAAGGTCGTTTGATTCAGCCGCAGGTAGTCACGTTACGTAACCTTCTCGATAAACACGCACTTGCCTTATGCTGCGCTCTCGAAGAACTTCCTCTGATGTTAGAAAGTCTGAAGATGCCACCATCGCTGATAATAACGGATTCACAAGTCTTTGCACAAGTTAAATCACTTACTCCTAAAGAAACAAAACTTACCTCGTTCTCAGTGTTGATGGCTCGTCATAAAGGCGACATCGAGACTTTCCGTGAAGGTGCCGATGCTTTGATGGCGTTGCCGAAAAACGGTAAGGTACTTATCGCTGAAGCGTGCTCTCACATACCTCAGAATGAAGACATAGGAAGAGTGAAACTGCCGAGAATGCTGCATAAGAAATTCGGCGAGGAGTTACAGATAGATATTGTTTCCGGAAATGACTTTCCAGATGATCTAAGTCAATATGACTTGATAATACATTGTGGAGCCTGTATGTTTACGCGTCGTCATGTGTTGTCGAGAGTACGTCGAGCCAAAGCACAAGAGATTCCGATAACAAATTACGGAATAGCGATAGCGGCGTTGACGGGAATATTGAATGACGTTGAGATCTGAATTGAGTGAAGTCTATAGATTCACAGGTTTAGGGGATTTCTATAAATTGATCTAATCGTTGATAAATCTCTTTATCACTGCATACGATTCTTTGATACCTAATTCTCCGGCTTTGCTCAAATCGTTCATCGCCATTTCTTTCTCGCCGAGGAACAACAGGGTCAGTCCTCTGTTGTAATAAGCCTCAGCCAAGTTGCTCTCATATCTTATTGCTTCGCTATAGTCGTCGATAGCTTTGTGGAACTCCTGCATCTGAAGATGAACGTTACCTAAGTTATACCATATAAAAGCGTTGCTCTTATTCTTTTCGACAAGTTCCGTCAAGGTGTTCAGTGCCTGATGATAGTCGGGTTTCTCCTGTTTCTTAACACTTCTTTTCTCCGACGACTTTTTCTGTCCGATACTTATCGGGTCGTTGTAATTCTGATTCGCCAAGACCAACTCCGCCTTGTCTTTTTGTATCGCGGCTATGTTGATACCAGAGTAAATCTCATAGATATTGTCATCTAACAGCGATTTGAAATCGTTTTCTGCGTGCTGGTAGTTGTGTATCTCATAGTTAGATAACCCTTTCAAGAAAGTTCTCAGATCATTATCGGTTATCGTCTCTATTATCATGTCATTAAGCAAAGATTGATAATCATCGTCGAAGATATCATGGATTTTATATACAAGCGTCAAGGATCCGAGTTCCTTGTTTTCGTTGAGATGACTCATGGTCGCATCTATGTAGTGACGTTTATTAATTTTATCTTTTGTGTCAAATTCCTCTACGCTAACAATATAATTGCCGAAAGGTCTGATGTTGACTTCCGAGAACTGGGCAAGTTTCCCGCCTTTATCACCATTAGTGAAGTCGGAATCGAAAGCTATGATCTTGTCGTAATCAATAGAAGTCGAATAAATATTATAAAGAGAATCGATGTTACTTTCCTTTTCACTGATAAGATTGATTATCTCCTTCGATTTATATCTGTCATGTTCTGCTCCTTCAATGTCGCCTTTCTCATAACGCACCACCGATCTGTTTACCCATGCATCGATAAAGTCGGGGAAGAGTTCGATAACTCTTGTGAAATCATCTTCCGCGCTGTCGAAGTCATTCATTTTGTAGTGCAAGATACCTCTGTTGAAATATCCGTATATGTTTTCAGGGTTAATCTCGATCACTTTGTTAAAGAGAGCCATGGCTATGTCGTCTTCTTTCATCTGTCCGTATATCAAGGCTCTGTTGAAATAAGTCAGGGCGTTATTTTCGTCGAGGTTGTTAACTCGTTCATAGTCTTTGAGGGCTGCGATGGTGTCGCCCATGTTAAGATGTACCGTTCCTCTGTTAAAATAAATTATGGGATTATCACTATCCATCTTAAGTGCGTTGTTGAAGTCGAGCATGGCATCTTCATATTTCTCACGTTCCATCTGTATGATGCCTCTTCTCACCAAGGCTTCAACATTAAAGAAGTCATAATAAACTGCTTTGTTAAGATCATCGACGGCTTCGTCAAGTCTGTTCAGGAATCTTTTCGCCACGCCTCTGTTGATATATGCGTTGGCGTTGGTCGGATTGATGATAAGTGCTGTATCGAAACTCGCTATCGCTTCTTCAAATTCGTTGAGATGTAATTTTGTGGATCCTAACGCTATATGTAATTCCGAATCGTAAGGGTCGAGTTTGATAGCGTCGTTATAGTCTTTTTTAGCGTCGGCATAGTTACCGAGTTGGTCGTTGGAGATGCCTCTGTAATGATATGCGCGCACATATAACGGATGTAACTCCAACGTTCTGCTGAAGTCGTTGACGGCTCCGGAGAAATCGTTCAGACTGTATTTGGCTATACCTCTGAGAAAATACGCCTCAAAGTCATTGGGTTTTGCAACGATTGCCATATTGAAATTATGTATCGCTTCAGAATAATCTTCTTCAGATAGGTCGATGCGTCCCATCGTGATGAAATGCTTGTGGTTGAGTTGTGCGAAAACCTCGCTGCTACATATAAACAAAAGGAACAGTATTATATGTCGTGTCAGCTTCATATCAATTGGAAACTATTTTGTTTAGAATATTTAACAAACGATTCCATGATTTTGTCGGTATACGATTTTGAAACTGGTATTTCCGAGACGCCTTTAACATCGAACTCGAGAGATATTTCGCTATTGTCTCTTCTAAGCGATGCTATGTGTTCGAAGTTAACCATATATGAACGATGGCAACGCTGGATAGGGGTGTCGACCAATTCTTCTGAAAGTCGTTTCAAGGAATTTCTCAAGAGGAATTCGGTAAGTTCGCCGTTATTGATATATTTAATCACGCAATAGTTGTCGGACGATTCGATATATACAATTTTTTCTGACGCTAAGGTGAAACGAATCTCATTTCGTTCGTCCTTGAACTGGATCACGTATTTGTCGTCTTTTTCCTTGACGGTTCTTTCTTCGTATTCTTTTTCCAATTCTATGAGTTTGTTTCTCTCTATCTCGATCTGTTCGTCTTTTTCTTTAATGACGACGCGTATAAGATGTTCGTTATAAAGAAAGAGGAATGACACCACGTATGGGATCAGCAACATCCAGGTAGTGTTGGCGACAGCTTTTCTATATATTTCAAAAACGGCATCGGCATAGTTATACTTCGGATTTTCTATTATGAAATTGTCGATAAATCCTACTCTATGAGCGATGAACACGTAGAATCCTGCGAGTATAGTAATTTCAGCTAAGATCCATATCAGGTATTCCAAGTAACCGATAGATATTTTCTTCACGAAGAAATACATGAATATACGGCTTATGGATATCAATGTCAGACCTATCAATACCATAAGGGATGAGTAGACGAAATAGTTTAATGTATTGATTCCCGGGATCCATGAATCGGAGTTAAATGGTCGGAATATATTGATAAACACTAATGAATATACCGTAGTGAAGAAGATAAGTCTTCTGATATTTTCTTTAGTGACAAGGAAAGAAGGCAAGTCTTTATTGCCAAAACGTAATGAGTATTTCTTTTTGTTATTGTGCTCGCTCATGTCTGCAAAGTTACAAAAAAATCGCTCCACAAAATGAGGAGCGATTAAAAAAAATATGTGAGAATGTTCTACTATTGCAGTTTAAAGATGATAGGCACTGTATAGGCGCAACGTACTGCGCTACCACGTTGTTTACCAGGTTTCCATTTAGGCATACTGTTAACAACTCTAACAGCTTCTTCATCACAGCCACCGCCGATACCACGGAGAACAGCTACGTTGGAGATTGATCCGTCTGGTTCTACGACGAAGTTGACGAATACTCTTCCTTGGATGTCTGACTCACGAGCCATCATAGGATATTTGATATTTTTCTGGATGTATTCCATCAATTTAGCGGAACCGCCTGGGAACTCTGGCATCTCTTCTACTACTTTAAAGATCTCAGCTTCCACGATCTCTTCTTCTTCGATCTCTGGTGGAGTGAACTCGTATTCTTCGATGACCTCATCTTGGTCAACTTCAGCGTTGATGTCGATTTCGTCTTCAACTTCAACGTCGTCTTCTACAACTTGAATCTGTGTCACCTGAGGTTTTGGTTGTGGAGGCTGTACCTTTGGTTGTTCCTGCTTGGTGATTTCAACCATTTCTTCTTCTATGACTTCTACTGTTCTCTGCAAATCATCGATAGTTTGCTTGTCATAGCTCTTGTATTCAAATACGCGCCAGACGACGAATAATGTCACGACCAGACCTATTAAAGTAAAAGTCAATTTCTTGCTTTCAAGATCGGCTTTGGGTGATTTTTTAATTTCCATTTTTTATTTCTTTTTTACAAGTTAAAATTCGAAAACTTATTTGCGCCACAAAGTTAATAAAATTCCTTAGATATTGTTCGCTGTATTTTTATTTTTTTTCACTTTTTTTTTATAATAGTAAAAGAAAGTGATAGCACCTAAAACACAACCCATTGCGTCGGCTATGAAGTCGTAAATAGAACCGAATCTATTGATAAAAACATATTTTTGCATTAGTTCGGTAAGTGCTCCATACGAAACTGACAGCAGCAATGTCAATAAAAAGGATTTCTTTATGTACCGGATATCGTGAGACAGGATCTTCTTTCTGTAGCCCCAAAGCATCGAGTATGATAACATACCGAAAACTATAAGGTGTATTACTTTGTCGGGACCTAACCAGTCCCAGAACGAGACAACTTTAGGAAAATAATTTCCGGGCAGCCCCATAATCACCATTATAAAAATAGCGATTATAAGCCCAGGATAAAAATCTTCACTAAGTCGTTTCATATTAAATGATATATAAAAAATAGCGGTCAGCAATCAGAATAGTGATAGCCGACCGCCTATGCTAATAACTGATATAATAATTAACCAATTAATTCTTTATAAGCTTCTGCTGATAATAATCCTTCGAGTTCAGCTGGGTCGTTAACTTTAACTTTGATGATCCAACCTTCGCCGTATGGGTCGTTGTTAACTGTTTCAGGAGCGTCGGCGAGAGCTTCGTTGAACTCAACGACTGTACCTGCTACAGGCATTAACAATTCTGAAGATGTCTTAACAGCTTCAATTGTACCGAATGTTTCTTCTGCTTCGAGTTCTTCATCAACGGTGTCGATGTCAACGAAAACGATGTCGCCTAATTCGTGTTGTGCGAAGTCTGTGATACCTACGTAAGCTGTTTCGCCTTCTAAGCGGATCCATTCATGGTCCTTTGAATACTTTAATTCTGCTGGAATGTTCATTTTGTTTTATTTTAAAATTATTATTAATGTTTACTTTAAAGTGCTCCAAAAATACAATTTTTATTTGTATGATTGTAACTTATTCAAAAATTTTTATTGTGTCAAACTAAATCTCATCGTTACGCCTGCAAATGTATTGCTTGTCTTGAATGAATTTGCTATGAACGGGTCGGTCATATCGTGACGGAAGAACACCTGCATGCCGAGACGGTTGCTGAAATCATAGTCAGCTGTAAGATAAATGTTGAGCTTATTCTGACCTGAAGAAATCTGACTGTAGTTTTCGTCAATACTTCTCAAGATTGTCTTGTCTTTTCTGAATCCTATATCCAACTTCATCGTCAAGTCGTTAGAAGTATTAGATCCTTGACCTCCTCCTGAACCGAACGACAATCCGAAGTCTCTGAAGGTGTATCCACAACCAATGATAATTTCCTGTCCTTCTGCCTCTGTAAGTTGATTGTTAACAAAGCTTATCGTCACAGTCCTGCTCTTCTTGAAATCGAGAGAAGGTGACAGACTATTGTTGAAGGTGAGTTTTATACCGATAAGCGGGGCATATTGTTCTGTAAGAACGATCTGTGCCATATCGAATTCCGGGACTCTCAGGTTGGTGCCGTCATACAACTGCATCGTATTATCTTCCGAATAATTGAGGTTTGTCGCCCATGATGAGATGGAATAGTTCGATCTGTAGGAATGTGTCAGATTTATTGTTTTGAATATCTTCTTGAGAGCAGCTATCTTTGTCAATCCTGTGAAGTTGACCGACCAGTTAGGGAGAGCAATCTTTCTGAAGAGGTTCAGTTCTACTTCATTCTGTCCGTAGCCAGAATATGCTGCGATGAATGAATATGCCAATACGTCCATGGAGTTAGCTCCGTAGCCTAACGGGTAATTTCCGTTACCGATAGAGTCGTATACCATAGGTGCGCCCATATCAATCCAGGCTTGATTTTCATTGGCGAGACGGTTGGCGATGTCTTGTCTGTAGTCTAACATATTATTAAACAATTCGTCACCGTCTTTAAATGAAGTCGACACCATCATGTGTGAGATATTGAAGTTACCGCCGTTTGCCGGAGTATAGAAGTTAAACACTCCGTTAGCGTCGGCTCTGAAATATTGAGAGAAATTCTCGACGTAACTTCTGTTACCGCTGATGTCGATCTTAAGGTCCTGGAACGGTTCGAGTACTACCTTATAGTTATATGTCTCATTGAATCTTTCGGAATAGGCTTGGTTGAAAGTGGTGTCGGTCGTCAGCCAGTTTCCGTCGATGGCGTTGTTGAGAGCGTCGTTGTTCAATCCGAATATGAATCCCCATCCAGGAGCTCCCGACATACCGTTGATACCCAAATAATCCGGTTCGTACATATAACCTGGCAACGAGACACCGCTGCTTTGAGAGAATGAGAATGAGGCTTTCTTCACGCTAAGAAGAACTCTCACTGTGTTATCAACAATGATTTTTCCATAGTTCTTCTTTTCTGATTTAGTAGTATCGGAAACGGTTTCCTTAGTCTCTTCCCTGTTGGCTTGTCTGCTGTTACCTCTGTTATTCTGACGTTTCGGTGTGGTTATCTCCTTAAAATATGACACCTTATTATATAACTTGGTAAAGTCGGCGTTGCCATTGAGTTGGAACGAAGATTCATTTTCATTTATATTACCCATCACAGCTTGCGTCGAACGTGAAGAGGCGGTCCAGCGGTATGTGCCTGTATAACTTGCGTTAGAAGTCACCCAATCTAAGTATGGTAATTTATTGATAGGTATGGTATAATTCAACTTAGAAGACTGGTTAAATCTCGACATGGAACCCAATCCGAAAATCTCGTCCTTGATGGTATCTCTGTTAGCGTTCCATTCCGCGGTCTCTCTCTCTGGCGTGCCGGCTGGTTCGTATATATATGCGTTGGCACTTGCATTATATGTGAAGTTCAAGCCTTTGGTAATATCATATCTGAAATCGTAGGTTCGATTCCAATCCCAGTTCTTGGCGTATGTAGGTCTGATGATAATATCGCCTGTACTCTTGTTTCTCAGTTTCTGCTCCTGATATTGGCGGAACATCTCCGTCGAGAAAGAGAAGCTCTTAGGCATATAGTAGAAATTGATGTCCTTAATGAGTTGCAAATATTTTGACGACGCCCATTTTGCCTTGGAGAACGGTTCTATAGGTTTTGCGTTTGTGGAATATGTATAACCAAGTCCGCCTCTATAACTCTTGTCGATAGAATATTCAATATCGCTATTATGCTGTTCCTGTATCGTGTAGGCGTATGTAGCGTTGAAGTTTTCTATATCCCAGAAATGCGGTTTCTTATTTCCGACGCGGTTCTTCTTCAAGTTGGTGACGTTGAAATTAGTCTGTTTCACGACATCTCTCGCCGCATTGTTGAGCGAATCTCTCGCCGCCTGATCCTGGACAATGTCGAGAGCTGTTTTGAATTTCACGTCAGGGTCGAAAGGATTATATTCCGGTGTTATCGTTGTCTGGTTATGATCATAATGTATTGGTATAGTGATACCTGTTTTTTCTGGTGCCATGAATTTACCGAGGTCGATGTCGGCAGACACGCTGTAGAAACTGTTAGATTCCATGCTCGACTCTGTAGGTTTCGTCTCTAACGCTCCATAACCGGCGGAGTTATATGTACCAGCCGCAGAAACACGTCCCAAGTCGGCTAATGTAGCTTCTATACGTCCGGTGGCAGCCCAACCTCCGTTGTTCTTCAAGTCGGTAAGTCGTAACTCATTGATCCATACAATAGCACTCTTGTCTGTCCCGACTTCATTATTATTCTTAGGGTTACGGATACCAATCATCATGCTTCTCACTTCACTGATTGTTGGGTTACCTAAGATCTTGACTTTATTTCTTCCGTCAAGTTCAGAATATATTCTGTTGGTCTGTACGTTATTAGCTCCTAATGATCTGTTACGGTTGTTCTTGACTTCCACGAGTTCTTCGAAATCAATCTCAATGGTATTCTCTTCAGGCCATATAGCTATGTCGTTTGTCGAAGATGTGTTCCATGGTGTAAACTTCAACGGGACCTCATATTCATAGTAGTTGTCGGTAAGGTCGGAACCGAAACGTAAGAATACCGTGAGGTCGCCGTCTTCCATATCGTCATACTCGAACATCTTTTCCGCATGGATGTACATACATAGTTTCTCGTAATATCTGAAGTCGAAACTTGTTGATTTATATACAGCACGTGCGTCACCGTCGACGAGATTTTCTACCGAGAGTTGTAATGCCTGCTCATTCTGACGTACTGTCGACATTGTTCCTCTATATACTTCTTGGATTATTCCTGGAGGCAGCACGTATGGAACAGGATAGCGGCTGCTGTTTTCTTCTATGTTAACAGCCGACTGTTCGAAGAGTGTGTGATTTGTCTGGTCGCCTGGCATATATTCGCCTGGTGCTTGTATCGCTTGCGTATAGGTTCTCCATTCGCCTCTCACGAGATCGAGAGTTCCGAAACGGAGGACGATGTCGTCAGTAAAACCTCTCATAAACATTCTGATGAAACGTATCGAGGAGAATCCTTCTATGTTACCTACAACCTTATCTGGTTCTCTGATAGGGATGCGGAACTGATACCATTTGATTTCCTTGACCTCGCCGTTGATGGTTGTGACGTGTGCTGTTCTGATGTCGGAGATTCTGTTCTGACCAGCCTTCAACATCTTGTTAGGATCGATGTCGATTTCATATTGATAGTAGTTTTCCGACTCGCTTAATGTGTTGTCGTTATTGATGTCTTCAACGTCAGGATATGACGAGTAGTTCGTAGAATAGTTTTCAGCATACTGTGTCTCTGAAGGTGAGTTGCCTTCGTTGCCGTTATATTTCTTGTAACGTTCCAAGATGCTGCTATATCTTCCGTCTGAGTCATAATCAGATCCTCTGTAGTGATGATAGTCGTCAGATGAAGGGTCGAGTTCAATTGCTTCGTATGCTTCTGGCGACAACTTGGTTTCTAATACTCTGAGGAAATCGGCAAAGAACGATTGTTCATCTTCATTTGATAAACCGTCGTAACCCACATCTTGATATGGTCTCGATTCTGGGTTGGTATCAAAAGCGTCTACTAAAGCTTGCAACGACGGCACGCGTCCCCATGTTGTGGTATCGACGTTATCTACTCGTTCCGATGTCGGCAGTCCATGTTCGTACGATTTTCTTCCATCGCGCAAAATGTCTTCCGACACATCGCCTAAGTTGAAATACAATTTACCGACATTGGTCTTGCTCGGACTGTTTTCTCCGTCTTCAAAGAACGGGTCCATCAGCCAGAACTCGATATATTCCACATTGGTGGCGTTGAAGTCAGTCGATTCGATAGCTCTCATAACACCGCCCCATCTGTCTTCAGGATTAGAGAATGTTCCGTCTTCGTTGAGGTTCTCAGTGTCGTAGTTATATGGACCTCTGAGGTCAGGATAATATGCGAGGTTCAACACTGAGACGTTGGTCATGGTACCAGCCTGGATGTCTCTGTTAGGGAATATCTCTGTCTCCAAAACCTGTCTTACTCTATGATCCGACAATTCGTCATTAGAGATATTGGAAGGTAGGATATTAGTGTTTCTGTTGTAGAACGTTCCATAGTCGATGGTATACCACGCTAATTTAGAACGGTTCTTGCCATAATCATATCCCATTGTCGAGAATGCTTCCGGGAAGAGTTGATGTTGGTACTGCGGCGTACTCGCGAGTTTCCACAGATTATGCTGACGAAGGTCTATTGTCGATTTAGCTCCTTCGAAGTCGTCAATATATGAAGTTCCTCTCTGGCCGTTTTCCTTGTTTATGCCTTGGATAAAATGAGCGAACTCACCGTATACCGAGATTCTCGACTTTTGTTTCGTCTCTATGAACGGCAGTTTGTCGATGAGGTCGGTCAGCAGTTGTGAGTCGGTTTGATAATTGAAGTCGAAACCGTAAATGGTGTTCGACAATGGCTCATCATTATAGTTCACTTTTGTTGTATAAGCTCTTTCTGAGAGATGTAAGATAGTACCTCCGATTAAGAAGTCAGGGTTTATCTCGTGTTCCACTCTCGCTCCCATGAACGATTTTTTCATCGTCGACATCGCGGTGTTGTTTTCCAACGAGATGTTGATGGCGGCTCCGGAGTTGAGCAACGCCTCGTTTAATATGGTGACGCGTCCCAAGGTATAGTCCACCGTATAGTCTACGTTTTCTACGAGAGATACGCCGCCCGACGTAACGGTAACAGAACCAGGTGAGACGTTGAGAGCGTTTAAGTTTATCTCGCTTCCTGACGATGAGGAATAATGACCTTCTAAGCGGAATTTATTCTTCTCCGTATATTGTTCTGCTGATGTCTTGGTAAGTGTATACAAGGAATCGAACGCATATTTCTCAGCTAAGGCAGGGTCGTCGGCGAATATCTTTCTGATGTGGCTGCCGAAAGGCTCTAACACCGGGAAATAGATACGTCCAGTAGCGGCGTTTATCGTACCGCCGTTAGTGGTGGCTCCGTTGATAAAGTCGAACATACCATCACCGCCCTCGACAGGATTCTGCTGTGAGTTCAAGTTATCGACATTCATAAGGTTAATCAGAGATCTGCCCTTGAGGTCGCCTTCTGCATCAGCGAAATATCCTGTGGCAACACCGTTTTCGTTGCCCAAATACAGGATGTTCATGACGAAATCGTTAGAACCGACCTGATAAGCTCTCATGTTATATACGTTCTTCATCATAAGATCCCACATCGGCATCTTGGTATTGATGGTGGTGCTCTTAAGCAATTTCGTCACTAAGACGTTAGGATCGGCGATACTTTGATCGGAGAACTCACCGACTTGATATACCTTGTCTTGTCCAATCACAGTATATTGGTAGGCTACGGCAAGTGTCTGATTAGCGTTCAGACTGATGTTAAGTGTGATGAAACCCAATTTGCTGTTGAGCACATATTCCGACGGGCTAAGTTTTCTTGCTTTCTGAAGTTTCTCGAAATCTTTTCCCGATGTGTATCCTTGTGACGTAAGGTATGATGTTACGCTGTTCAATGATCTGATGGAGTTATAATCCATATCGTTGAGCATTGTATTCGAGTAGTTATCCGGATATTGGTTGCCGAAACCTGTAGTAGGATATATCTCGTTGTCGTTATAGATCCATTCTTCCTTTCCTTCGCCCAAGTCGGTAAAAGCTACGATGTTACGGCTATTCTCATAGTTGGATGTTGTATTTGTCACCCATACTTCAATCTTGTTGATGTTAATATCGGAAGTGACAAGAGGCAAGTCCTGCAAGGCTCGTTCGTAGTTATCTCTAAAGTATTGGCTAAGGAAGAAGTGACGGTTTTCTTCATAGTCGAGGCATTCTATTTCGAAATCGTTAGTGAGTGCGCCTCCGCTGACGGATATGTTTTGCGTCTCGCTCTCTTGGTATGAGATCACTGAAGTGACGGATGTCTTTCCGAATTGTAATTTCGTTTTGATACCGAAGAGCGACTGTGTACCTGTAATCAGGGAGCTTCTGAGAGGCATACTGACGTTACCGGCTTCGATAAGTTGAATGATGTCGTCTTCATCGCCTTCATATTTCAGAGTGAATTTTTGATCGAAAGAGAACTGACTTTCCGTGTTATAGTTGAGTTTAAACTCAATCTTGTCGCCTATTTTCGCCGCCGCGCTCAGCTGCATAGCCGGCTCGAAGTCGAAGTTGGTGGTTCTCTGTTGACTTATAGGTTTCGAAGGGTCGTTGCGTCGTGTGTGCTTAAGTCCGAACGTCACATCGGCGGAACCCTGTAATTTGATGTCGATGGTGTTGCTTCCGAAGATCTTGTCAAAGACCTTACCTCCCACATAAATCGTAGGTATGAGTTGATTTCCATTGTTGGCTCCGGTAGCCATGCTTTCTCTACGTTCTTTCCAATATTCGCTTATAGATTTGTCGTTCTGATATTTGGCGTAGACATCACGACTCATGGTATGAGGCTCACGGTACATAAAGTCGCCGATTTTACTGTAAAAAGTGTACTGACCTGTTACCGGGTCGTAAACCACTTCACGGGTGATATTGTCAGGGTCACTGAGATAGAACCCCGAACTGTTGTTGTTATAGTTCAACGGGTTGCCGTCATCTTGAGGAATAGGGTATATCAACTGCAAGGTGTCGCCCGACTGTTGAGCATCGGCATTAATATTACAAGCGAATATCGCACTTAACATGACAATAAGCGCGACGAGTTTTGGTGTATTCATTAAAAAAAATCTTCTCATACTAAATAACAATGACTTACAATGATCTCAGAGCTTCTTTGATAAGTTGTTCCACACTTGGATTCTCTAACTGCGTCAAGAGTTTGTCTAAGACTTTCTCTACGCTTGTTCGGCTGAAGCCTAAAACCATCAAAGCAGATAACGTTTCTTCCTTTAATGTATTGTATCCGGCAGGAGTTTTTTCTCCATCCGAAATGTTAAGTTTTGCGACCTTGTCGTGAAGGTCAACTATTATTCTCTGCGCCGTTTTCGCGCCTATGCCTTTCACGTTTTGTATGGCTTTCGTGTTGTTATACATTATGGCGTCGACGGTTTCTTTCACAGTCAATGACGACAATATGAGGCGGGCGGTGTTACATCCCACTCCCGACACCGTGATGAGCTGCAGGAACAACGAACGCTCCTCTTCCGTATAAAAACCATAGAGCACGTGGGCATCCTCGCGAATGGCGAGATGTACGTATAACTTGACTTCCGACTGTTCCCCAATAGCGGTAAAAGTATTCAGCGTAATATTAATTAAATAGCCAATGCCATGATTGTCAATAACTATATATGCAGGATTCTTCTCTGCTATCTTACCGGAAATGAAACTATACATACCTTAATCCTAATATCAATTTCTAAAAAAAGTGATGTTGAAAACAACCGACAAAATTACGATTTTTTATGTGAAAATCAATTATTTTTTTAATGAATTTTCGTCATGTTTTACGATAAATATTTTATCTTTGCAGATAAGATAATAATTCAAAATTCAGTGTTATGACACCATCTATAGTTATACTCGCAGGCGGCGGTCCTGCTCCAGGTATCAATACCGTTATCAGTACTGTAGCAAAGACTTTCCTGAAAGACGGCTATCGCGTGATAGGTCTTCACGAAGGTTACAAGAATCTCTTCAAAGATAATCCTAAGTTCGTCGATATGGACTTCATATACGCTGACCAGATCATGAGAATGGGTGGTTCTGCTTTACAGATGAGTCGCTACAAACCAAAAGACGATGAATTCAACACCGATTTCTTCGTAAAGAACAATGTGAAACTTCTTGTTACTATCGGTGGCGACGATACAGCTTCAACAGCTAATCGTATCTCTAAATTCTTGGCAGCTAACAATGTCAAGATCCAGAATATCCACGTTCCGAAGACTATCGACAACGACCTTCCTCTTCCTGAAGGAACGCCTACATTCGGTTATTATTCAGCTAAGGAAGCTGGTGTAAGAATCTCTCAGACTGTTTATGAAGACGCACGTACCAGCGGTAACTGGTTCGTCGTGTCGGCGATGGGACGTGAAGCAGGTCACCTCGCTTTCGGAATGGGTGCCGCATGCCACTACCCGATGATTATCATCCCTGAGATGTTCGACAAGGTTGAAGTGACTTTCGACAGAATCCTCAAACTCGTCTTGAGCGCAATGATCAAACGTAAAATCTTAGGTATAGGATACGGCGTCGCTATCATCAGCGAAGGCGTTTTCCACTTCATGACCGACGACGAAATAAAGAACTCTGGCGTTAACTTCACTTACGACGACCACGGCCATCCAGAACTCGGAAACGTAAGTAAAGCTCATATCTTCAACACATTGTTACAACAGAGAGTTAAAGAGTTAGGCCTTTCTATCAAGAGCCGTCCAGTAGAAATAGGTTACGAAATACGCTGCGTCGACCCAGGAGCGTTCGACTTGTTCTATTGCAGCATCTTAGGTTACGGAGTCAAGAAACTGTTCGACGAAGGTGTATCAGGAGCAATGGTCTCAGCCGATAACAAAGGTGAAGTTAAACCATTATACCTCAAAGATGTTGAAGACGAAAACGGAAAAGTCAAACCTCGTCTCGTAAACATGAAAGGCGAAAAAGCAAAACTCGTGTTCGACCACTGCCTGCAATATATCAGCGAAGCCGACTACGAGGCTGCTAAGAAATATGTCGCTAATCCGCAAGATTACGACTTCAAGAAAATTCTTAATTGGTAAAAGCGATAATAAAAAATCTCGATTCAACTGAGAATCGAGATTTTTTTCGTAAGTTTGCAGTCCGTAACTTTAAAACAAATTATTTTGGAAATATCTTCAATCGACCCTCTCATATCCATGCTGATAGTAACAGCATCAGAGCCTTTCTTCATAGGAATTTCAGTCAAAGCCATAATCTATTTCGTTATAATGTGCCTCTTGTTGTTATGCTCGGCGATGGCATCGTCAAGCGAGACAGCTTATTTCTCACTCCAGCCTAACGACATCAGCGAACTCGAGGAATCATCAAACCGCAACGAACAATTAGTTCTCGAGATACGACAAAACCCGAAAAATCTTTTAGCTACAATACTTATCGCAAATAACTTGGTCAACATCTCTATCACCATACTGTCTACCTACATCATGAATATGCTCTTCAATATGGATGTTAATCCTATTGCAGCTTTTATCCTTAATGTCGTGGTAGTTACATCATTGATTTTATTGGTGGGCGAGATGATACCAAAAGTCTATGCCACCAAGAAAGCAAAGGCCATCGCCACTCTTATGGCTCCTATCATCAAGTTACTTATGAAGCTGCTGAAACCTTTATGCATTGTTTTTGTACGTTCCACCTCATTTATCGATAAGAGATTGGTAAAAAAAACAGGTACCATTTCGTTGAGCGACCTTTCCACCGCTGTCGACATTGCGACTGAAGAGGGTTCTTCACCAGAAGAAAAGAATATGCTCAAAGGCATAGCCTCGTTCGGCGAGAAAGAAGTCAGCGACATCATGCGCCCCAGAGTCGATATGTTCTCCCTGTCAATGGAAACCACCTTCGAGGAACTTATGCCTCAGGTCATCGACAAAGGCTTCTCTAGAATCCCGGTCTACGACAAAGACCTCGACGACGTGAAAGGTATGTTGTATGTGAAAGATCTCCTTCCTCATCTCGACGATAAAAATTTCGGATGGCAGGAACTGATACGACCGGTTTTTTTCGTGCCGGAAAACAAAAGGATAAATGATTTGTTCCAAGATTTCAGGACAAAGAAAATTCATATCGCTATCGTCGTCGATGAATATGGAGGAACATCAGGACTCGTAACCTTGGAAGACATCGTAGAGGAAATTGTTGGCGACATCAGCGACGAATTTGATAAAGAACCTGAAAACGAATATTATAAAAAAATCGATAACGACACTTATGTCTTTAAAGCGCAGATAAGTCTCATTGATTTTTGCAGAGTATTTGGAATTAATGACGACTACTTCAGAGAGATTGAAGGCGAATCTGACACTCTCGCCGGAATGATATTGGAAATGGAAGGTCGCATCCCGGAAGTAGGTTTCAAATGTAATTACAAAGAATACACATTCGAGATAGTGGAGTCTGACAAAAAACGTATCATAAGAATTAAAGTCACACGTAAAAATGAAGAATAAGCAGTCAGCAGTCAGCAGTCAGCAGTCAGTTTTGAAAACGATATTTTTATTGTTACTTGTTAATTGTATATTGTTAACCGTATTCGTTTCTTGCGACGACAAAACTTATCAACCGAAACCTAAAGGTTACTTCAGAATAGATCTTCCGGAAAAAGAATACGTCAGCCTCGACAGCATGAAGTATTACAGCTTCGAACATCCGGTATATTCCAAAATAACACCCGACTATCTCTCGCCCGAAGAGAAAGAATGGGTTAATGTGGAATTCCCCTCCTTCAAAGGTACAATACATATCAGCTATAAAAACGTCGACAATAATATCGAGAAATATTTGGAGGACTCATATTATATGATGACAAAACATATCTCTCGTGCCATGGGAATACGTGATAGCGTAGTCGCTAATCCGGAGAGAAAGGTGTACGGACTCGTATATTTCCTTGAAGGAGAAGGCGTGGCATCACCGCTGCAATTCTATCTTACCGACAGCGTGAATCACTTCCTGAGAGGATCACTCTATTTTAACGTGAAGACTAATAACGACTCACTCGCTCCCGTCATCGACTTTATCACCGACGACATACGACACCTTATTGAAACAGTAAAGTGGAAATAAATTAACAATTAACAATTGACAATTAACATTTAACAATTAACAATTTATCATCAAATAATTATGCATTATGCATTATGAATTATGAATTCTCAAAGCTGTCTTTCAATCGAATCCTTATGTATCAATTCAAAGATTTCCTTGACGAGTTCTTCTTTTAAGCCGAGTGTCATGCCTTTTTCTATATGCTTGGAAAGTATCGAATTCCATCTGTCTAATTGAAGCACCGTAAGATTGTTTTCTTTCTTTATCACACCAATTTTTGAAGATATCTCTGACCTTTTTGCTAAAAGCTGCAATAATTCATCGTCGATGTTATCGATCTGAGTTCTCAATTCCTGAAGGAGAAAATCTGCGTTATTTGATTTTGATTTGTGGATTATCAGATCGGAGAGCATAGCTTTCAAATTATCCGGCGTGATCTGTTGTTCAGCGTCGGTCAGTGCGCAATCCGGATTACAATGCGACTCTATCATAAGACCGTTCGTGGCGAGGTCGAGAGCCTTTTGTGCGGTGTCGTGTAACAAGTTGCGGCATCCGCATATGTGACTAATATCTGTTATGATTGGTATTTCCGGATTTTTTCGACGCAACTCGATAGGGATCTCCCAGCGAGGGTTGTTGCGATACGGATTAGAGTTCACATCCTGAAAGCCACGATGTATCGCCGCGAGATGTCTAAGTCCTGAAGAGGCGAGACGTTCGAAGGCTCCAATCCAGAGTTTGAGGTCGGGGGCGATAGGGTTTTTCACGAATACCGGCACGTCGCAACCTTCAAGCGCGTCGGCGAGCTGCTGCATCGAAAACGGATTCGCCGTCGTACGTGCTCCAATCCAGAGAGCGTCAACATTGTATTTCAAAGCAAGCTCAACGTGTTCGGGAGTAGCCACCTCCGTCATGACAGGAAGTCCGGTGTCGTTGGAAATCTCCTTCATCCATTTCAAGCCTTCCTCGCCTATTCCTTCGAAACCGTTAGGACGTGTGCGAGGCTTCCAGATGCCGCCACGCAAAATATTAACTCGATGTAGTTCATGCAGTTTTTTTGCGGTGTCGAAAATCTGTTCCCTGCTCTCAACGCTGCACGGTCCCGCAATGAGCAGCAACTCTTCGGGATTCTCAATCCATCTTCTTATGTCGAAACTGTCCTTCATCATAGTTTTGCAAAAATAAGAAACATTCTTTTAAGAAACGATTCCGAGAAATGTTTTTTATGTTGTCTCTCGCATTTACTCTTCTTTCCGACTGACTTCTTCTTTCTTCACAGTCTTTCTCCTGTTGTAATATTCGTTAATGATAAACCTTGAGATAGTGAGACTCTTCTCTATCTCTAATTTTTTCCTGATAACAGACCTCGCCTTCTTGACAGAGTCTATCTTTAATCCTATAATCTTCGCTATCTCTTCCATGCTTATAGGCAGTAGCGACAGCAGGCAAACCTTATATTCCGTAGTGTTTAGCTGAGGATAAGTCTTCTGTATGAAAGAACTCATCTTGGTGTATGTTGATTCTATGATGTCAACACTCGCCTCGAATGCGGTTCTATACTGCGAACCGTAAACGATTTCCTTTAAGTCGGATATGTCTTGCTTCTTTCTTTTATCTCCTTCCAATTGATTGACTTTCTTTATCACCTTGAGACTTTCCTTCATGCCTCGTTTATAGTCTTCGTTTTGCAGACTTAGATTTTTCACCTGATTAGACAACCTTCTCTCCCTTTGTCTTACAATAATATATATAACTATTACCGCACACAATACTATTATAATAGCTACAAGTCTCCTGTTTAGTTTCCTTTGATATACATTACGTTGTAACTCATAATCATATTTTTTCTGTATCTCATAAATATTATGCTCGATGTTTTCTTTATTTATCGCATCAATGATATATGTAAGTTCTTTCTGATAATACAATGCGCTGTCGTAAATCTCTTTTGCGGAATAATGTGTGGTTAATGTTCCGCATATACTCGACTTAAGAAGATTGTCTTTTATTGTTTCAAGATTGCTTCTCAATTTGTTGACATAAACACTTGCCGAATCTAATCTGCCGCTTTCAAGATAGAACGTCAGGAAATTTAAGTTATACAGATTTTCTTTTGAAGTGTCGTTGTTTATACTTGCCGACATATTGAGATATTCCCATGCAAGCTCCGTTTCACCGTTTTCTTTATAAATGACGTATGCGTTCTGGTAAATTTGCGATTGTGTTTTCTCATCTTCCGACATCTCTGCCATATCAATGGCTTTTTTGATATAGAACAGGCTGCTGTCTTTATTGTCTTTTAAGCAATAATGACTTGCGAGTATAGCATGGCTTCTCGCTTTTTCAAATTCGGTCTTAGCTAAAACAAGTGATTTCATGTATGTCTTAAATGCCTCTTTCCAGTATGTTTTTTCGCTAAAAACATTTCCTATATAGTTGTTGATTCTCCACATATACGTGGAGTCGTTCATTGATTCGGCCATGGAGAACGCGGTCTTGTAGTCGCTCAACGCCTTCTCGTATTCACCTCTTTCGTCATAGACGCAACCGCTGTATAAATGAGCGTACATATAGAACCTTCGGCTATGAACCGTGAGCATTGAGCCACGAGCCTTTTTGTCAAAGTAAGTTTTTGTCTCAAAAATATTTGTGTCTTCCTTTATCTCATAGTAATTCTTGTATCTCGCTTGTACCCTTGTGACAATATATTCCATATACCTCTCTTTCTTCAGGAATTTCTCCGGCATGAAGATAGAGTCCAAGTATATTAATGCTGTGTCGGGAGAAGTCTCTACGCACTGCTGAGCCATCGTGAGCATACGTGACGCTTCGTTATGTTTCGAGCACGATGCCATCATAAGCAACAAACATACGGATATTATTGTCGGTAGATGTAATTTTTTCATAAGTACGATTTTCTGCAAAGATAGAAATAAATCTTATATACGTATTATGACATTTGAAATAAAGAGCTAAATCTTACGTGATTTTAATGCTTTTATGATGGTTATGAGCCTAAGGTTCATTCTGTTTTATATCTGAAAAAGTGTAAAGTGAGTGTAAAGAGTAAAAATATAATTCATTATTTTACAATGATATAAACTCACAGAAATAAAAATAAAAGTGTAAATTGGGTGTAAAAATTAAGAACACGTTGCATATTGATGTAATTTTGCGAAAAATCAAATGTATAATCAAATAACTAAAACAAAACGTATGAATATGAAGAAGTTTATTGTTCTATCAATTTTAAACATTCTTTTATGTAGGATTAGCACTACTTTTTCCCAAGAATGGCAGTTTTCTATAGAATCAGATACTTTAGAAGGTTATGGATTTACATCAAATGTCACAGAATTATCTAATGGCAATTTACTAATGCCATGTAATCATGCCTTTAGATATAATCCGCATGAGCATGCGACTATATGTCCTTCAATAATATTATTGTCAAAAGATGGAAAAGAATTGGCTCGCAATGATTTTTTTCGTCCAGGATATTGTTTAATGTCTCACGGACAAGCATTTGAAAAAAATAACAGTCTGTACTATTTGACAACATATACTCCAGAACATACGCAAAATTGTTTCAATAATCATTTCGAGAATTCTGACAATCCTCCATCAGATGGGAAATTAGTACTGATGAAATTAGACGACCAACTTAATATGGAAGAATGTTATGAGCATAGTTGGCCCGTCGATAC